>CAZKCG010000001.1:0-61554 GCA_964551445.1 uncultured bacterium
TTAAACTTCCCCTTTCTTTTCCCGATTCCGGTTCATTTCTTGATTCTGTTCATATTTCGCTTTCATGTGAAACCGTAAATGCTATTATTTATCATTCATTTAATGGCGGTTCAACATGGATATTAGGCCATGAAATTGATGTAATTGCTAACGCTGTTATAACATCAAAAGCCGTTAAAGTAGGTATGTTAGATTCCGCTGAATTAGTATCGTCTTATGTTATTGTACCGTCATCATCTTTAGGCGTTCCCGCTCCCCTGATCGATCTTACTGACGCTATTATTCAGCTATCAGCCATCAATACAAATCTTAATACGCTCATAACTAAGGTTGAAGAAAATTCGGCAAATCTCTTAACTCTTGAAACTTCAAACCGCATGGCTTTTGATGAACTTTCGAGTAATTTAGCGGGGTTGATAAATAATGGCTAATTATTATTATGCAACTGCTTCATATTTACTCGGTGTTAAAAAAGCGTTGGAGTTATCTAATGATTTTCCTATAGGCGATTCAAATAACGCTCAATCAATTTTGCTTGGTGATGGTTCTGCATATTGGGTAGTTTTGTTAGATTCTTTTGGTAACCGTCATGAAATAGGCAAATCAATTAATTATAACGGTCAGGGCGTTCCTTATGGCGTTACCTATTACGATAATCCTACTGTTACACCGTCTTTATCTGAAAGATGGGCCGCTATTAAAGATCAATCTTTCAGGGCCGTCAGTTTATCAGTTATTCCTGATAATTTTCTTACAAGTCCATTATTCAAGGTTGGTAACATAGCGCATACTTTAACCGGCGGTTTAACTAAAAATTATGTTGCTTTTTATGTTACAGGCGCTTCCGCCGGTGCCGCTCCGCCATTTCTTAACTATAATTTAAGCATGACTAATGCGTCCGGTGTCTGGGGCTGTGTATTTTCAGAGGGTTCGCCGGTTGCGGGCTATTCGCCTTCCGGTGGCGGTTCTGGCCCTACAAATACCGATATTTTAGCCGCTGTTGGTGAACTTAATTTAATGCTCGAGGAGTTAAATAATATGGATTTTACGCCAATAGTAGAGGCAATAAACGGAGTTAAAGACGAGATCGCAAATGTAGTAACGCCTCTCGAAACTCTTTCAACTGATTTTACAGATTTCAATGATACTACCTTTCCAACTCTCATTAGTCCTCTGGAAACTATTGAAGCTGATATATCCGGTGTTGGCGGTATGATAGAAAAAACTGCCGATATACCCGCAAAATTAACCGCTCTCGATACCGATTCAAAAGAGACAAACAGACAGTTATCTTTGGTAGTATCAACAATATGCCGGTTGATGTCAAAAACATCTGATATACCATCATCATTAGTTTTCGACGGTGAAGATAAAAACGCTGATAATCTGCTTACAAAGCAATTTGGCGCTACCGATCTTGCTATTCTTTTAACGAAACTTGATGACCTTTTCAAATACGAAGATGATAAAAACAATCTTGGTGCTTTATCTCATGTTCTTGCTATTTTTGGAACCGGATTATTAAAAAATTTAGGTTCATTAGCACAGTTATTAAACTCTTTAACAAGTATTTCAAGAAAGTAGGTAATATTATGCCGTTTCCCGCTTTATTACTTTTGGCTGAAAGTTCAGCTTGGTCTATTGCCGCTTGGGCCGGTGTTGTAGCCGCCGCCGTAAGTCTTGTCGATTATTTTACTACTAACCCACATGAAGGCCGTTTAGAAAAGGGTCTTGATAATATTTCTAAACTTTTAGCCGATCTTGTTTCAGCCGTTTCTGTTGGTTTACATGACCGCGTTAAAAACAAAACCGTTAATTTTGTAAATGCTTCAAATACGGTTCCTTTAGAATATAGTTCCGTTTTTGATACTAACGGTTCAACTTTGCTTTTCATGCTTCAAACCTTTTCCAAATCTCTTGGCCTTTCGTTAACAGGCGCATGGACAGAAGAGCATGGAATGCCCGAGGGCGGTGATAATAACGCTCTTATAACCGATTTTATTTATAATTCTCCGATTTCTGTACTTGGTCAAAACTTTTCTATTTCTGGCCCCGATAATACAAAAATTTCAATTAGTGCTTTGATGAATACTCTTTTAACCGGTATAGACGCAAAATTAAAGATATCTGAAATAGTTGACGCTTTAAATTATACTGACGGCGAAGGTGTAAAGCGTTCAATTTCATGGTTGCTTAATGATGTGTCATCTAACTTTTATTTTCTTGATAATCAAGGTGTGCGGTGGACGCTTGCGAAACTGCTCAATTTCCATGGTATAGGTCTATCCGATAAACTTTCAGAGTTGATATTAAAACTCGATTCAGTTTTTTATTGGACCGATCTTAATGGTCTTAAACACTCTATATCAGAAATTTTCAAAGATAAAGAAATTTCTTTAAGCCTTTCAGATTTAATCAATCAACTTAAATTAACAATCGGAGAAACTGAATATACATTCGTCCAGGTGCTTTATAACTTGTTGAAGATTCAGCCGCCCGATAATCAAAATCCTCATTTTTCCGATAATGTAGTAGAGGGATTAATAGCCCTCGCGCAAAGCGCAATTTCTGAAAGTGTTAGCGTAAAATCTAATTAAGGCGGTGTATTATGGGTTTATTTGATGGCGTTTCTATTGGTGATATGGCTTTAAGGTCTTTATCTTATTATCAATTTCTTGAATTGATTAAAGCGTCAACTCCGGAAGATCGTAAAGCAATAAAAGATTTTTTAACTGATATCCTACCGGATAATCTGAAAGCAGGTGAACGAGATCGAAAAGACATTGATTGATTTACTGAAAGCTAATGGCCTTTTGGGCGGTCTGTTGGCGTTCTTGGCGTATCAAAACCCTACTTTAATAAATAAAATTATCGAAAGTCAAGGGCTTGTTGGTGGTTTATTAATATTTTTTATATGGCAAAATCAAGGCGTGTTGAAACGCTTGGAAGATGCTATAAAAATTCTTGTATTATGCAAGGATTGTAAATATCGTACTGTTTTAATGGAAGGAGATGAAACTAATAATGTTGAAAATCCCAAGTAAATCAAAATTCACCAAGGATGATTTTAAATGCCGTTGTGGATGCGGCGAGGGCAAATTAGACGCGCGCTTGTTGCTATTCCTTTTAGACCTCGAAGAACAGGGCTTAGCGTTCAAATTAAATGGCCCGTACCGTTGCAAAAAGCATAACGCCGAAACTGCTGGCAGTTCGCCGACCTCAAATCATTGTCTTGGTCGCGCCGTCGATATCGGTTTTGATCGCGAAAATTATGAGCTTTCCTCGGAGATCGCTTTTACGCTTTCTGATTATGGCCTTCGTCATCTTGATTATGAATGGGGAATGCATGTTGATTGCGGCAAATCGGATACGCTTTGTTTTGATCTTATGCCGTTGATGTAGGAAATAGGCCCTACGATCGGCGCCATGGCGGTTAGCCGTAAGTAGGGCCGTATAAATATAAATGTAGGGGGTTTTAAAATGTCTAATGCTGAAGGTTCATGGATTTTTAACGGAATGATCGTAGACAAGTTCACGGGAACGGGAAAAACTTCGGGAAAAGAATATCACAAAGTTTCTATTCTTATCGGTAAAGCTGTTTTCGATTTCTTTTCGAAAGAGCCCTGCGCCTTGAATATCAAAGCCGATGTCAGAGGCACTTGCGAAATCGAAGTAGACAAGACCGGTAAAGCAAACTTTTCGTTAAAATCTTTAATGTAGGGGGAAAAGATGAATATATTTCAATCGCTTCTTAGGTTAACCGCTATTCTCATGAAAGTCGAAACCTTGAAACAACAATATAAAATGCTTGGTGATTCTCCGAGTCCTGAGGGCGCTCTTGATTTCACAATCAACGCCCGCGATTTTTTCCGCGATATTGACGAATTGCGCAAATAAAATGCGGGGTATGGGGCGCATGGCCCCATAATGAGCGGTGAGGGTGCGAGGGATGGCCCTGCAAGGGGCTCCCTCTCTCAATCAGCGAAGCGCACATATATTTTTTCTATTTACGGTTCTTTTACATATGCGCACTTACTATATTTTTAAAATCGTGTTAATCTTTGGTGACCGGTCTTAAAATTAAAGGGGGTGCGCTTATGTTCAAGAACTCTTTTTATAATCGCATAGTTACCGGTGATAACCTAATTAATGCCGAATCACTCGACGAAAAATTAAATCAAGCGTATCAACATTTCGCTAAAAGGCTTGTAGACGAAACCGCCGAGGCTGAAATATCTCATTATGTTCAAGCTGCTTGGAACGAAAGAAATCTCACTCGTACTGATCAGCGAAATGGTTATCAAAATAAACCTCGTACAATTAACTTTCAAAAAATCACAATCAAAACAAATCTCCCGCGTTTGCGCCATACTTCTTATGAATTTTCATTCATTCAGAAATTCCAACAGAACACTCAAAAATTCGAAGAACACATAATTAAAATGTTAATGTTTGGTCAATCCGCTTTAGAGATCTCCGAATTATTTCATGATATTCCTATCTCGGCCGCCACTGTAAAAACTATATGCAAAAAACTTGATAATGAGCTTTTACAATGGAAAAACATACCTATTGCGGATAACTATCCTATTCTTTTTCTTGATGGCCTATGGTTTAAAACTCAAACACATAAAGCCGTGATTCTCTTTGTCCTCGGTATTGATTCAACCGGTAAAAAATCAATCATCGATTTTGAAACTTCATTAAACGGTGAAAGTTCTTCAACATGGAATAGGCTTTTACATCGCCTTTATTTTCGCGGCCTTCAAAATAGTCCGCGGGTTATCGTTCGTGACCGCAAGCCAGGCCTTGCCGATGTCATCGATCTCGTTTATCCTTGCGCCCGTCAACAATCATGCATTGTCCATATAATCCGTAATGTAGTTACAAACCTTTCTAACCGTCGATACCTCTATCAAATCTATCATAAAGTTGCCGATATATTTAAAGTTGAAAGTCAAATACAATTTAACCGCAAATTAAACCATTTTATTAAACTGTGGCAACATACGGAGCCGAAATTGTGTACTTACTTACAAAATCTTGAATTAGATCACATTTTAACATTTTTGCGATTTCCTAAGGAAATCAGAAAATTGATTTATACGAATAACCATATCGAACGGTGTTTCGGTTGCATACGCGCCAACACAAAAAAGATTAGAACCTTTTTTGATGTTTTTTCTCTTGAACGCTTTATATATCTCAATATCATTCGATATAACTATAATAAATATGAGGTTAAAGACGAATACAAAAAAAATTTAAAAAACTTACACGCAAACTATTGACAAACCTTGCATCGCTTATGCATCATTTTTTGACAAAAACCTCATATTCTGTTATAATTTTAAAAAATTATCAGGGTGATTTAATATTGAATTAACATGGAGCGATCCTTTGAAGTTAATTAGAGGCCGTTTCTCCAGTGATAACAAATCAGGCAGTTTAAATCGTTTACTATAAATTTATTCAGGCGGTGCTTAAATGGAACTTGCTATACTCGGCATGGGAAGAATGGGGCTTAATATGGCTCACAGATTATGTGATCTGGGCAATAAGATATTATGCTGGAACAGGACCTCGAAAGAGGCCGAAGTAAACGCTTTCGGCGGCCGTTTTATTCCAACGATAGACGGCATTGCTAAAAATTTCACTCAGGCCAGGCGCGTTTATATAATAATGGTTCCCTCGGGTAACGCCGTCGACGAAATGATCGATGAGATAATGAAGACGGCTTCCGCCGGAGATATAATAATAGACGGGGGGAATTCGAATTATAAGGATTCCATGGAGCGAGCCGCGCGCGTCACCGGAAAAGGTTTTTCATTTATGGATTGCGGCACTTCGGGCGGCGTATGGGGTTATAAGAACGGATATTGCCTTATGGTAGGCGGTCTCGAAGCTGATTTCAAATTCGTCGAACCGGCCTTTCGCGATCTTGCCATAAAGGACGGATATATGCACGCCGGACCTTATGGCGCGGGCCATTATACCAAAATGATACATAACGGCATAGAATACGGGATGCTTCAGGCTTACGGCGAAGGGTTCGAACTTTTGAAAAAATCCGGTTTCGATCTCGATCTTCATAAAGTATCAAAATTATGGAACAACGGAAGCGTCGTCAGGTCATGGCTTCTGGAACTTCTTGAAAATTCGCTTTCTGAAAATCCCTCTCTCGACGGCGTCAAAGGTTTCGTAGAGGATTCGGGAGAAGGACGCTGGACGGTCATTGACGCCATTGAAAAATCGGTTCCGGCCCCGGTTATAACCATGTCGCTTTTGAGCCGTTTCGTATCTAGGCAGGATGAGTCTTTTTCAGCGAAGATAATAGCCGCGCTCAGAAATCAGTTCGGCGGGCATCAAATAAAAAAGGACTGATGGATAAATGCAGGATATTAATTATTCTTCAAAAAAAACGGTTCCATGCGTTATAGCTATATTCGGCGTGACCGGCGATCTCGCGTATAAAAAAATATTTCCGGCCATATATAATTTATTCTGCCTCGGGCTCCTCGATGAAAAAACCCATATAGCAGGCATCGGCAGGCGCAAATATTCCGATATCGAATATAGCGAATATATATCAGGCATGCTCGCTTCCATTAAAATTCCGGACGGAGAACGCGGGGAACTTTTGAAAAGAGAGGACCTCAAAGAAAAATTCAAAAAGATCAATAGTTATATATGCGCCGATTTTTCAGATAATTCATCGTTTCCGTCGATACGCGAGGGTTTGAAGGCCGTCGCGGTGAAATATAAAATATGCAATTTTCTCTATTATCTTTCGACCCCGCCGCAAAATTTTGCAGGAATAATTTCCGGTCTCGGTTCCTCGGGCCTTTCAAAACCCGATTTTCTTGATATTTCATGCGCCGGTTCCTTCGTGCGCGCCGTTATCGAAAAACCATACGGGCATGACCTTGAAAGCGCTAAAAAGTTAAACGAAATGGTGCTCTCCGTATTTTCGGAGGACCAGATATACCGCATCGATCATTATCTCGGAAAAGAAACCGTCCAGAATATAATTGTTTTCAGGTTTTTAAACGGCATATTCGAACCCGTCTGGAATCAGAAATATATAGACAATGTACAAATACGCGTTTTCGAGTCCGAGGGCATAGGAACCCGCGCCAATTATTTTGATAACGCTGGAATAATAAGAGATATCATCCAGAACCATTCGTTTCAGATGCTTTCGCTGATAGCGATGGAGCCGGTCAATTCGATGGCGGCGGAAAATATCAGAAATGAAAAACTGAAGGTGCTTTCGGCGATCCGCCCTTTCGATTTTTCAAAAGCGGCGGCGGACCTCGTCCTGGCGCAATATATAACCGGAAGGTCCGGCGATAAAGTAATACAGGCCTATACGGACGAACCCGGCATTTCAAAAGACTCTAAAACCGAGACCTTCGCGGCCATGAGACTATATATAGACAACTGGCGATGGGCCGGCATCCCGTTCTATCTGTCGGCGGGAAAACGCATGTCCGCACGTGTGACGGAGGTCGTCGTGACATTCAAGCCCGCGCCGCACATGATCTTTAAAAATATTTGCAGCATCGACGATTATACTAAATTAAAGGACGCTTATTCCGTCTCTTCATGTTCGGCTCCCGCTAATAAACTTATCATCAGGATACAGCCGGACGAAGGGATATCGCTGAAGATTTTTTCGAAGATACCCGGGTTTGAAATGGGGCTTCAGCCGGTTATGATGAATTTCAATTACGCGACGTCGTTTGATGAGATACTTCCGGAAGCTTATGAACGGCTTATACTCGATTCGCTTCTGGGCGACGCGACGCTCTTTATGAGAAGCGACGAGATCGAGGCTTCATGGGAATATATAACGCCGGTCCTTGAATGCGCTAAAAATGGGTCCGTGCCCCTGAAACATTATGAGGCGGGTTCTCCCGGGCCTTCACTGTGCGAATTTTTCGGGTTAAATATATGCTGAAATTTGAATATTCATCCGATGTTGGACCGCTGCGCGAAAAATTCGCTGATGAGCTGATAACGCTTATTCACGGAATACAGCTGCGTGAAAAAAGGCGCCCGGTGATATTTTTAAGCGGCGGAAAAACGCCGGCGGCTTTTTATAGAACATTCGCGGAATTTTCCAACGCGGCCGCCGGGATCGACTTCAATGAGCTCTCTTTTTTTCTTGGTGATGAGCGATGCGTTCCGCTTGATTCTCCCGAATCCAACTTTAAAAACGCCGTCGATTCGCTCTGCTTCAATTCAAAAATCCCTGGTTCATGCATAGAACCTTTAAATATGGGGCTTTCATCTCCGAAAGAAACAGCGTCCGATTATAATTCAAGGATCGAAAAAGCGTTAGACGCAAGAGGATGTCCGGATATGCTTATACTTGGAATAGGCGGCGATTCACACACCGCTTCGCTTTTTCCGGGAACGATCGGAACCGGTCTCGAAAATTCCGGTCATGTGGAAAATGAGAACATTTTTATTTCTCATTTCGTGCCGTCCCTCTCCGCCGTCCGATATACCGTAACGGAAAAGTTGGTTCTGTCATCACAGCGCATAGCCCTTCTCGCTGTCGGAGCCGACAAAAAAAAAGCGATAGAAAAAGCCATGTCGCCGTCCGTAAGTTTTAATGAAGCGCCAGCCTCTCTTATTTTTAAAGATCCGTTCGATTTAAAAAGGTCGGTGACCATTTATTCCGATTTTGAGATAGAGGCCTTTTCAAAGCGGTGACGCGCCGCGCATAAAAAATTGATACGCCGTGTTAAAAGCCCATATCGAACTTATTAAATTCTATTATTGACAAATCAACCCCTATTTAGTAAAATGTTATGATTTGATAATACCGATATTACTACATTAAATGCGACATCAGAAACCGGATGCCAATAAAAGCGCGATCCGAATTTTTTGTTTTATATAAACCAGCCAGAAGGAGTTTTTTTCAAGATGCCCCCAAAATTTGCGGAAATGAAGGTCCTCTCAGATGCCGACAGAAGGAAGATGCAGAAACAGAGAGAGTCCGAAAAGAAACAGCAGGAACAGGAAGATTCTAAAAAAGATCAGAGCATGAAGACCATAATAATACTCGTGAGCCTGATAGTATTCGTGCTCATAGGCGTGGTGTTTTTTTACGTCTCGTCGGAACGAACCACTAAAATGCAGGAAAAAGAAGCCAGACAGGTCGAGATAAAATCGCCTTCAGGCGAAATTTTCAAGCTGGACGGCAACACCAAGATATGGGAAAAGCCCAGCAAAGCCAAGCTTGTCGAGGGCGAAGGCGTAAGGACCGGCAAGGGCGGCGGGATCACGGTAAATTTCTCGAAGGACAGATCGATCAGGCTTCTGGAAAACTCAGAGTTATTGATCAATTCAATAGAAACGATAAAAGAAAATATCGAGCTGCTTAATTTGAACTCCTCGCTTTCAAAGGGCGGAGCGATATTCGAAATAGCTTCCTCGCCTTGTGTTTTCAATATTGACTGCTCTTTTCTCGCGGTTAAAATGCCTTCGGGTTTCGGTTCGATGTTCAAGATACAATACGGTAAAAAAGACGGCGTTGAAAATGTTAGGGTAGCCGTAAAATCAGGGCGGGTCCAGGTCGTGAATAAAAAGACGAAAGCCAGTTACGACGTAGAGGGATTAAACGAGATATACATAGACAAAAATTTTAAAATAACCGGTCCTACACGCTTTTCGGCCTCATCGGAGGTTTTTTAATTGAGTTTTAAAGACGAGATAATTATAAAGGGCGCCCGTCAGCATAATCTTAAAAATATTTCACTGAGGATACCGCGCGACAAATTCGTCGTAGTAACGGGCCTTTCAGGTTCCGGAAAATCCACGCTCGCCTTCGATACGCTATACGCCGAAGGCCAGAGGCGCTACATCGAATCGCTCAGCAGCTACGCCCGCCAGTTCCTCGGCAGAATGGATAAGCCCGACGTGGATTCCATAGAAGGGTTGTCGCCCGCAATATCGATAGCGCAAAAATCCATTTCGCACAACCCGCGCTCGACCGTCGGGACCGTTACTGAAATATATGATTACATGAGGCTTTTATACGCCAGGATCGGCCAGGCTTACTGCCCCGAATGCAACATACTCATAAAAAAACAGACAGTTCAGGATATCATCGACCGTATCATGAATTATCCCGCCGGGTCCAAGATAAGGATACTCGCGCCAGCCGTCAGAAGCAGAAAAGGTCAGTTCCAGGATATTCTTATAAAAATAAAAAAAAGCGGATTCACCAGGATCCGCGTTGACGGCGTGGAGTACGAAGACGACTTCGCCAAGCTCGATCTGGATAAAAAAAAGAAACACTCGATAGAGGTCGTAGTGGACCGCGTCGTCGTGAAACCCGAGATAGGCAACAGGCTCCCGGCGTCCGTCGAGACCGCGCTTAAATTCGGCGAAGGCGTCGTCATAATCGAAAAGATAGGCGGCGCGGAAGAAGTATATTCCGAAAATTATTCGTGCGCCAAATGCGGATTTTCGTTACCCGAAATAGAGCCCCGCATATTCTCCTTCAATTCGCCGCAGGGGGCGTGCTCCCAGTGTCACGGCCTCGGTTCGCGCATGGAAATAGATCCCAACCTTTTGGTGCCGGATAAGAACCTGAAGATAAAAGACGGCGCGATAGCCCCGTTCAAAGGCCAGTCCACTTATTTCTGGAAGATACTTCAGCAGGTGGCGGACCATTATAAGTTCTCGCTGGACAGCACATGGAACAAACTCAGCCGGGAGAATCAGGAAGTGCTTTTATACGGCACGGGCGACGAGGACATAAAATTCAACATGACGTTCGGAAATGCCAATTCATATACCTACAACAAGCCGTATGAAGGCATAATTCCGCTTCTGGAGCGCCGCTTTGAACAATCACAGTCCGAGTCGGTAAAAGCCGAGATAATGAGCTTCATGAGCCTCGTTAAATGTCCCGAGTGTCAGGGGAAGCGCCTTAAAAAAGAAATTCTTTCGATCGTCATAGGCGAAAAGTCGATAATGGACGTGGCCGCCATGTCGATAAAGAACGCCAGAAAATTTTATTCCGAATTGAAATTGTCAACGCGCGACCAGCAGATAGCCCGCGAGATCTTAAAAGAGATACAGTCGAGGATCGACTTTCTGATACACGTCGGGCTCGATTATTTATCGCTCGACCGTTCCGCTTCGACGCTTTCGGGCGGCGAGAGCCAGCGCATAAACCTGGCGTGCCAGATAGGTTCCGGACTGGTCGGCGTTCTATATATACTCGACGAGCCTTCCATCGGGCTTCATCAGCGCGATAACGAAAAGCTTTTAAAAACGCTTATGCACCTTCGCGATATCGGTAATTCGCTCGTCGTCGTCGAGCATGACGAACAAACTATATTATCATCCGATTATATAGTCGATATGGGTCCCGGCGCCGGGGTCGCAGGCGGCGAGATAGTTTTCGCCGGATCTCCCGATGAAATGATGAAGAGCGCGAAGACGCTCACCGCTAAATATCTCAAGCGCGACCTTGAAATAGAGGTTCCCGCGAAGAGGCGCGAAGGCCATAAAAATCAAAAGATAGAAATAATAGGCGCGTGCGAAAATAACCTCAAGGATATAAGCGTTTCGGTGCCGCTTGGAAAGCTGGTCTGCATAACCGGAGTTTCAGGGTCGGGAAAATCGACGCTCATAAACGAGATCTTATACAAACGCCTCATGCAGCATTTTTACGATACCAAGATAAAGGCCGGGAACTGCGAACAGATAAAAGGCCTGGAACTTATCGACAAGGTCATAAATATAGACCAGTCGCCGATAGGCAGAACGCCGCGGTCTAATCCCGCGACCTACGTCAATGTTTTCAATAATATCCGCGATCTTTTCGCTCTCACGCAGGAAGCGAGAATGCGCGGCTACACCGCTTCGAGGTTCAGTTTCAACGTGAAGGGCGGGCGCTGCGAGACCTGCGAGGGCGACGGCATAATAAAGATCGAGATGCAGTTTCTGTCCGACGTTTATATCGAGTGCGAACAGTGCCACGGAAAGCGGTATAACCGCGAAACGCTCGAGGTTAAATATAAAGGCATGAATATAGCCGACGTTCTGGCATTGACGGTCGAACAGTCGGTCGAATTCTTCGAAAATATTCCGCAGATACACAGAAAACTTAAATGTCTCTTCGACGTCGGCCTCGGTTACATTACTTTAGGCCAGAGTTCGACCACGCTGTCCGGCGGCGAGGCTCAGAGAATAAAACTCGCGTGCGAGCTCGCCAAAGTTTCGACCGGAAAGACGCTTTACCTTCTGGACGAACCGACAACCGGTTTACATTTCGCCGACATACATAAACTTATAGAGGTTCTAGGCCGCCTCGTGGATAAGGGTAATACCGTCGTGGTGATAGAACACAACCTCGAGGTCCTCAAAATGGCCGATCACATAATAGATCTCGGCCCCGAGGGCGGAGACGAGGGCGGTAAGATAGTCGTCGCCGGAACGCCTGAGGATGTCTCGAAATGCAAAAATTCATTTACCGGCGGCTTTTTAAAACAATATCTTGCGAAAGGCACTTACTGCAATAAATTTGTGAGGTAGAATGACTTTTCATGGTATTTTCGACAGGCTTAACGGCGAAGAATTCGCGAATTATATTTGCGAGAACTGCGAGAATATATTCGAGCGCCCTCTTGATAAATGCCCTTCATGCGGCTTTACGGGCCCGCTTCAAAAGATAGAGATCACCCCTAAATTATACGACGACGATTTCAGCCTCTTCGAGGGCGAACAGGAGGACGGCGAGTCCTGTCACCATGATCCGGTTTCAGTTTCGAAGCTTGCGATCGAGACTCCGGATAAAAAAGAAGACGAGGCAAGGCTTATAATGAGCGGCATAGGCGAGTTCGACGAGCTGTTCGGCGGCGGGCTTCATAAAGGAAGTCTGAATCTTTTATTCGGCGACCCCGGAAACGGAAAGACCACCTTTCTTTTAAAAATTGCCGAGGCTTATGCCAGAAGCGGTCATTCAACGCTTTTTATAAGCTCGGAGGAATCTTTTCACAGGCTTTCGTCGAAGGTCGCGAAACTTTCGATAGACGCCCCGAAATTATATATTCTTTCGATATCCGACATGGATATGGCGGTATCCGAGATCATTCGCTTCAAACCTGAAGTAGTGATACTCGATTCCGCGACCGGTTTCTTCAAAAAAACGATAGACGCCATACCATCTTCGCATATTCAGATACGCGAATGCGCCATCCATCTTACGCGCATCGCCGCTGAAAATAATTTTTCGATACTCATGTCGGCCCAGAACCTTCATTCCTCAAGCTATTATGAGTTCGATTCCATATCGAGCTTTTTCGACGCGATCATCGTGTTCGAGACCAGGTCCGCGGAAACGAGGATCTTGAGAGTTAAAAAGAGCCGCGACGGCACATGCGGCGGCATAAGAGTTTTCAATTTCGCGGATAACGCTTTGACCGGGATCGGCGAAAGCTTTCTGGCGCTTCAGAACCGCGGACCGGCGAAAGTTTCTGAAAAAGCTGCCGCCGGATCGGTTTCGTGCATTTTAATGGAGGGGGCCACTCTCATCGGTAATTCCGTGGAAGTTCTCGTCGGGCCGCATCCGGCAAGGGAACCCAGATGGAATATAGACAGGTGCATCCCCCGGGGCGTTTTCGACACCGTGACCGATATAATCGAAAAGTATCTGGACATAAAACTTTTCGAGAGAAATATAAGCGCCCGGCTTGAATTCGGCGGCAGCGTGACCGATCCGGCTTTTGAACTCGCGCTCGCGGCCGCCGTGATATCGAGTTACTACGATATCCCCGTATCCCGAAACCTTGCGATAATAGGCCGTCTCTCTCTTTCCGGCGCCGTCGTTCCGCCCGATGATATTGAAAAACGCATTGTTTCATGCTTATCCGGCGGATTTACAAAGCTGATAATACCTGAAACATCTCCTTCTGATATGTTGAAAAGCAATGTTGGCATAGATTTTGCATATATTACAAATATATCACAACTCCAATCATGCTTATATGATAGAGCTTTTAAAAGCTCAGCGCATTAATTGCCAGTCAACACTAGGGCTGCAGGTTCATCTTATATCCTTAATATACTCAAAACCTTAGTACCGGTTACCAAAAAAACAAAAAAAAAAATAAATTTTCAAGCATTATTTTTAAAAATATTCAAAAATGTTGAAAAACCTATGACCTGATACCTTGAAAAATATGGTATATTCTAATATTTCCATATATATTGATTTCCTTGTTATTATTTTAAAAAACTTTTCATAAACCCTTGACATTTGGGAAACATTTTTATATAATGAAATTACCATACACAAATTTAAGGAGAGGTGTTTTAAGTGAACAAAGCAGATCTCATCGATGCAATCGCAAAGAAAGTCACAATCGCAAAAAGCGCAGCAGCTAACGTAGTGGATGCTTTCATCGACACAATAACCCATTCGTTAAAAAAAGGCGAAAAAGTTACACTCATGGGCTTCGGTTCATGGGAAGTTCGTGAAAGAGCTGCTCGCGTAGGCAGAAACCCTCAGACTGGCAAAGAAATCAAGATCAAAGCTAAAAAAGTTCCTAAATTCAATCCTGGAAAAGAATTGAAAGAGGCAGTTGCCAAGTAATAATTTGCTTTGCATCGAGTTCCTTTGAGAATTCAAAGACTCCCGGCTTTTTTTTAGAGCCGGGAGTTTTCCTTTTCATTCACTCTTTTTTATTTAACCTTTTGTTTGATTAATATCAAATATTATGTTATATTGAGACCGTTTGTTTTAAAAAATTCCAGACTCTTTGCGATCACGCGGAGGTAACTTTAGAATATGTCCTCAATATCAAAATATATGTCGCCGAAGCTCATAAATATGAACTTGAAGGCCGCCGATAAAGGCGCGGCTCTTATGAAAATATGCGACATGATAGCCGAAAATCATAAAATATGCGATTCCAAGGCTCTGTTCGATAATATAATGAACAGGGAGATCCTTCATTCAACGGCCGTAGGGCATGGCATAGCCATTCCGCACGCCAGATGCGACCTGAGCGAATCTATTACCATAGCGGCCGGCCTGTGTGATAAAGGCGTCGATTTTTCGGCGGCGGACGGCGCCCCGGTAAATCTTATTTTCGTTATAGTTTCGCCCAAGAATGAAACCGCGAGTTACCTTCAGCTTCTATCCCAGCTTGCCAGCCTTTTAAATATAGAAAAGGTGCGGACCGAGCTTACGGCCTCTAAAACGCCCCAGGAATTCTTTGATATAGTTAAAAAAAATGAGAGAAGGTAGTCATGCTCGTCCGTGAATTCATGAAAACCGAATTCAAGACCGTTTCGGAAGCCATGAGCGTTTCTGAGCTTGCCACTCTTTTCATAAAAGAGCGGGAAGAAGGCTATCCCGTCGTCAATAATCACATGGAGATAGTCGGGTTCGTCACGGTGCGCGATCTGCTCCAGGTCTTTCTGCCTAACTATATCAAAAATATATCCGATTTTTTTGACTACTCAGACAATTTCGGCTACCTTGAAATATTTTACATGCGCGGCAAAGGAAGTTTTTTCATAGTCGAAGACATAATGAACTATAACGTTATTTCCATCGACGAGGAGTCATCGCTGACAAAAGCCCTCGTCATAATGTTTTTAAATAAAATAAGCGTGCTTCCGGTATTAAAGGGATTCAAGATACTCGGCGTCATAAGGCTTCGCGATATAATTTCAGTCCTTTTTGAAGGAAGTTGATTTTTTTTGGAACAGATATCATTTTCATGGCTCGTCTATGTTATAATGCTGGTTCTCATAGCCGTATCCAGGCTTCACAAGTCTGTGATAACGATGACGGCCGGCGTCGTCTTTCTTACTTCCCGCTACGTGAGCATATCCGACATATCAAAGCTTTCCATCATCAACCTTGATTTCATAGTGACGCTTCTTGGAATGTCCATATTCGCGAGTTTTATGAAGCGCTCCGGAATATTTCAGTTCATGGTCTTAAAGGCCGTCCGCATGAGCGGCTGGTCCATGAAAAAACTCATTCTTAACATATCCATCATAATTTTTATGCTATCCGCCTTTTTCTGCGACCGAGCGTCGCTGGTGCTTATATTTCCCATAGTGGCCTTTATTTTTGACGCGCTCAACGTTGAATTCAATCCCGTTCTTCTCGGAATTTTAAACTCCGCGTCGATCGGCGGGGTCCTTCTGACGATAAGCGGCATAGAGGTAATGCTCGTCGCGTCCGTCGCCAATATAAGCTTTTTAGATTATCTTATGACCATTACTCCCGCGATACTGGTATCGTTCATAATTCAGCTTATGGTTCTCAATTATTTTCACGTAAAGGGCGACGTCGACACATCGACCGTATCGATGATAAAATTCAACGAGGAAATGGCGCTTCGCGGGCCGAATATTTTTTCAAAGCTCATGCTCATAATGGTCGTCACGCTTTTTCTTCTCGGCTTTTCAGGCATAATAGGAATAGCCGATTCGGTAATAGTTTTAACCGGTTCGGTCCTGCTTTTTCTGATGATCGACATACCTCCCGACCATATATTGTCCGACATAAAACTCAACATGTTCTTTTATATCATGGGCCTTCAGATAGTAGCGGTCGCCTTCTCGAAATTCCACATTTATGAAACGGCTTCGGCTTCGATATTAAGCTATTTTGACGGTCACGGATTTCTGCTTTCCGTCGTTATATTATTCACCGGTTCAGTCCTTTCAATATTTTTCGGAAGGCTTTCAATGACGTTTTTCTACGTTCCTCTTATATTATGCATGCCGGCCGCGCAGGTCAATACTATCCCGCTTTACGCCGCCTTCATAATGAGCATGACGTTCGCCCGCGCTCCGACGATGCTGCGCGAGATACCGAAGGTGCTTAAGAATACTCACATAGAAGAAAAGAACGTATGGTCTCACTACGCGACCTTTCTCAAAGATTCCCTTATTGTTTATATTTTGAATTTTATATGGCTCGCGGTTTACATATATTTCCGCTTCTACTATTTCGTCAAATAATTTTACGGCCGCCGGAAGGCGAGGACAAGGAAGCAATATGTCTAAAAATGAAAAATTCGATTATCCTCAGATAATGTTTTTTCCTCTTGAGGCGCTGTCGTCATCAGATATTTCGGATGTTTTTTCACGCTCGCTGCCTAAATTCGTTTCAACGAAAATAGAATCGCTCATGAAACTGAAGATATTGAACGTTTATTTCATAACTTCCGATCAGGGTTCCGATTCGCGAGTTTTTACTCCCGGTTCGTCCGGTAACGAAAAATTCGTAGCCGAATATATAGAAAAATCGAATATAACTTCCGATTTCGCGGTCTATGGAACTTTCGAAGACGGCGATAACTTCAAGTTGGACATATTCGCCTACGATATCAAACGCAGGCGGTCCTTCTCAATAGGCGCCTATTTTACGGACAGATCAGGCCTTGCGTCGATGCTCGCGAAATTGTCCGACGATATAGCGGCTAAGATCGACGCTGGTGATAAATATCTCGATTTTTCTGACCACAAGGCGCTTCTTGCCGAAGCAGTTTCCTCCTATGACGCTTTATACGATTATTTTTTGTGCGTCGACGACATGGCGAAACGCAATCCGTATAAACCGCTTGAAACAAGGACGCGCGATCTCGCCCTGTCATCGCTTAAGCACGACAAAAATTTTTCTTATATCATAGATATCATCTCTTTTATCTGCGATGATTATCTCCGCTTCAACATGACCGCCGAAGCCGTTGAATTATGCGAGACGGCCATTAAGGTCACCACTTCGTATAAATTTTATCTCACCGTCGGAAAGATCCATCTTCAGGAGAACGAGCTTAAAAAAGCTTTCAAGGCCCTGAAAGAATGCCTTAAACTTAAACCGGACCTCGGAGAGGTGGCGCATAACTTCGGCCAGCTCGCCATGGACGTAGGTTCTTACGAAGACGCTAAATTCGCCTTCAACGCCATGATAGACTGCGATTATAAGGTCGCCTACGCCTACGACAGTCTCGGGGTCATAATGGCTAACACCTCGGATATCGACAGCGCCGTCAACTGCTGGCACAAGGCCCTCGAGTTCGAGCCCGCGAAAGTTTCCGCCTACGCCAATTTAGGCCGCGCGCATATAGAACTGAATGAATTTAAAAAAGCCGAGGAGTACCTTAAAAAGGCGGCCGGGATAAATCCTTCATATTTCATGACCTATCTTAACTTTTCCGCGCTTTATAAAAAGCTTGGCGATGAGGCCAGATCCAAAGAATATATGGAAAAGGCTATTTTTTACAATCCGGATCTCGCTCTATCCGATGATATCCGCCTGAAACTCAAGGAAGCCAACAATCTCGTCGACGACAACCGCGACGAGGAATCGATAGCTTTGTTCGACGTGATACTTCAAATTCATGACCGCTGCTGGCAGGCGTATTTTTTCAAGGGTATCGCCTACAGAAAAATGAAGCGCAACGATCTTTCGGAAGAGATGTTCCAGAAAGCCTGCGAGATAAATAATAAATTTCCCGATTCCCAGAACGAGCTGGGCCTTTTATATCTTTTAAAAGGCAAACACGATGACGCGATGCTTCTGTTCAAGAACGCGCTCGATCTTTCGCCCAATAACGCCGGATTCATCTGCAATATAGGTCTTTGCTATCTTGAAATGGGTAATTTTCAGGAAGCTTCGGCCAATTTCAGCCGCGCCAAATATCTCAATCCCGGCGATGAAAAGATAGACGAATGTATCGCCTATATGAAAAAAAAGTCTGAAGAATTGTCGAAACGCGAGAAAGACGGCGCCGGATCTGCCGACGCCAAAAATTCAAAAGGATTCATCGATAAAATAAAAGGGATCTTTAAGAAATAAATGTTTTAGCACTTTCGTGTTTTTTGTGGGTACCATTTTTTTAGTGAATAGATAAAAGAGAAGAGAGAAAAGTTAATGTAGCTGCCTTCGTCAGACAATTTTAGGTGGCGGTATTTTTAAAATTGAGCGCCGGAGGCGCATCCAGAACTATTCTCTATTATCTCATCTCTGTTCTCTATTTTCAATACCCGCAAAGAATAAGAAGGAACCTTAGTTTTCCCTGAAGCGCTTTACGGCCTCGTTCCCGATGACGGCCACGAAGATGTAGGGCGCTAATTTTTTGAGGCAGTAAGAAGCTTTTTCGCCCTGCCCGTTTATATAAATTATGTCGCCCGCCAGGACCTTCGGGTTTTTAGCCGGCGGCAGGGACAGATTATAGTCGAATTTCAGATTTTTCCCGTTATCGTTTCTTATTATGCTTACGATATTATCATATTTTCCTGATGTTTCTACCGATGAATCGATAAGTTTTTTGATATCGCCGTCGGCGCCGAGTTTGAACATCCCTGAATTTTTAACCTTTCCTACTACGTATACGCATTTTCCGGCTGAGCTCTTCGAAAGGAAGTACAGCGTATCCATGTTCCGGAACCTGAATGCCGCAAGCGGTTTGCATTGAAGAACGGAAGAATAGTCGGAGAGGTCGAAACTTAATATTATCGAATTATCGCGGATCAATTCGCAGCGCATATTCCCGTTCTTTAATATTCCGCCTACGCTCGATAATATCGACATCATGTCGATCTCGCCCTTGAAATCGTATTTTCCCGGTTTTTCTATCTCGCCGAGGATGTTCACGAAATTATTGTTATATTCTTCTATTTTAACGGTTACGACGGGGTTCGCGATGTATTTTCCAAGGCTTTCCTGCAAAAGGTTTTTAAGGCCTTCGCGGCTTTTTCCGGAAACTTTAATGGTCCCGATTATCGGAAGCGATATCTTTCCGTCCGGGCCGACCTTATAATTATCAGTATATTCAGGGTTCTCATAGACGAAGACCTTTATGAGATCGCCAGCGCCTATGATGTATTCGGTTTTTCCGGCGTCGGACATCATGGACATGAACCGCCCGTCGGGTATCTCGCCGGAATGGTCGGGAGAAACCGGCTTATAAGTGTAGGCGCTCGATATCACGATAAAGAAGGCTGCGGCCAGAAGCGCCAGGTTTTTTGCGGGAGATGGAATATTCTGTTTTATTGATTCGTAATATTTATTTTTCATAATATTCTCTTTTTATAATTTAATATTTAAATTATTCAGCACTTTCTCGAAATCGAGGTTGTCGTTAAGTTTAGGCAGAAGGCAGGTTTTCGCGACATTTATGAGCGCGGCCGCGTTGACCGGCTTTGATATGTATCCCGTTGCGCCCATCTTTACGGCCTTATTCTGGCATTTTATCTTCGATACCGCTATCAATGGAAGCGATAAATTCTCGGGAACCGTCTTTATCTGAAGGATCATATCGAATCCGTCGTCCTGCCTTGTCACGGGCTCTATGAAGACTATATCGGCGCCGGCCGCTTTTACCTCTTCGGCGGCGTTCTTCGACGGCGCTATAAGGCTTATGTTGAACACGCACGCGAGCGGGCCCTGGATGGCTTCAAGCGCCGATTTAAGGGATGCGGCGAACGCTGCGTCGTCGTCCATTATAACCGCGTTTATGAAAGGCCTGTCCTCGTCTTCCGCCGCTTTTTTCGCCGCGCCTTCAAGGGTCCTGTCCGGTCTCGCGGCGTTTATGGTTTTTTCCGAGAATATCGAAGGTATGGCCGGTTCCGCTATCAGTTTATCGAAATCGATATTATTTGAAAGTTTTATGTAAAGCGAGAGGGCCGAGCCTTCAGCCGGTTTGGTCTCAAGTTCGAGATATCCGCCTATCTCCTGGAGATATTTATAAATTATAAGAAGTCCGGTCTTGGGATCACTTTCGTCTAACGATACGGAGAGTTTTCCGTCCGGGAAGAAATTTTCTATCTTTTCCCTGTCGAAACCGCCGCCGTGGTCTAAAAGCTCGAGCTTGATCATGCGGTCCGCCGTGGCCATGGACGAAACTATTATCTCGTCGCCGCTTTTGCTGAATTTCAGCGCGTTATCGAGAAGGTTTAAAAGTATGCAGTAAAGTTTATATTTATCGGTGTTAACTATCACCGGGTTCTCGTATAACCGCGTCGATATGGCCACGCTTTTTTGCCTGAATTTATTGTAAAGCGAAAATAGCGCCGTGAAAAGAACTTCCTTTATGTCAAAATCAGTTTCCATGTTGAACGACGAATCGAAATCGGCCGAAAGATACGACTGTATATATTCGACAAGCTCTAAATTAAAATTTATGGCGGTCATCGCGGCCATGTTGTTAACGGCCGGCTTTCTGCCCATTTTAAGAGACGACATATCGATTATGTTTTTAACGGCTTCGAGCGGGATCTGCGTTTCGTGAAAGACCACGGATTCTATGATCCTTTTTCTGGCACATTCTTTTTTCGCTTCGGCCGCTTCCGCCTCGAACGAATTTTTAAGCTCGTTGAGTTTTTCGATGCGCGCCCCGATGCTTTCAAAAATATTTTCACCGTTATTTTTCATTAAATATCACGCCCAGCAGGTTGAGGTGGTTGTTATCGACGAATTCGCCGAATATCTTCATCTCTTCCCGGAATTCTTCCCCGTCCCTGATCTTGTCGATGTCTATCATGAGTATTATATGCTTGAGATATTTCGATATCGCGTGAAAATCGCTCGATACGTTGAACGCGGGGCAGTCTATCATAACCATGTCGTAGTCTTTTGCCGTATCGGTTAAAAGCTCCCGGCACAGTTCCGAAGAAAATACCTTTTGAACGTTAGGCGGAAGTGTTCCGGACGGTATGATCTTAAGATTATCCATGGCGGTATCGATAGTAACTTCCTGATACGGCGTCTCGCCTATTATTATGTCGGTCATGCCGAAAGATCTGTCAGCCTTGTAAAGCGCGCTTACCGGTTCGTCCGTCGTCTTGTAGTTAAAATCTATGACGAGGGTCTTCTGGCCGAACTGCGCCGTTGATAAACCAAGATTGGCGGTGAAAATGGTCTTTCCTTCGCCCGCGTTAAGGCTTGTCACGCCGAATATCTTCGTCGCCGCTTCAGCAAGCTGCACTTCAAGACTGTTTCTTATGGTAGAAAACGATTTTGATTGTTTCGAGTCTTTCTGATGGTAAACGAAACATTTCGCCGAGAATTCGGAATCCTCGAAATTCATTATTTCAGTTTTAGCAAGGTGCCCGAGCACTTTTAAATTCATTTCGTCCGAGACCATTTTAACGAATCTGGACCTTTTTTTTGTTTCCTGCATCGCCTTCATGCGTTTTTCGATATCGAACGAAGCTATGAATAAAAGCAGAAAAATGACGGCCGCCGCGGTCTGCGGATAAGGTATGTGAAGTTTAGGCTTGCGGCAGTATTCGATTATTCTGGGGACGTTGTCGATGACCTTCGTCTGCTGGAATATCATCAGATCTTCTATCTGTTTATTAATCCTCGTCAATATATTCTCTATTTTAGATATTTCAACCTCGTATGATTTAAGCATCGATTTTTTACGCGGATAGGATCTTATGGCATCCTGGGATTCCGCTATGAGCTTCTGGTAGGTGTTCTTTTTCAGATTTAAAAGTTCCAGCGCGCTTCCGGCTTTATTGCCCGAAGTTTCCGCGGGCGCCTGTTTTTTCTCTATTTTTTCAGGTTCTTCGACGGGAAGAGAGCTTTTTATAATGAGCTGTTTTTTCAGAACGTCAAGCGTCATTATCTCGTTTTTAACTATCGGATGGGCTTCGGTATATTTTCTTTTAAGGACCGCGAGGCGGATCTCGGATTCGTTGATCTTTTTATTCAGGTCCCGCCCTATCTCGTTGTCCTCGTAAGCGGAAAGATCTATGGACGGCCGTTCGGCCGTTCTGAACGCGTTGGGATTTCTTTCAAGAAGGCTCGCGTCGGCGTTCACGCGGTTCAATTCATTGTTATACTGCGTAAGCTGATTTGATAAAATTGAAAGTTCATTTTCTATATTGAATATCTTTTCGGAGCCGCAGAATTTTTCATATTTCGAGTTGGCTTCGGTAAGCGCCTTTTTGTATTCCGCCTGCTGCATGTATAAATTCTGAAGGGCGTTGCTCGAGAAGCTTTGAATGTTTGATATATAGTTCTCTATATATGATTCGGACACCGCGTTGATTATTTTTGAAACATATTCGCTCGATCTGTCGCTGTATGTGAGGTCAAATACCCTGGTCTCCGCGTCGAACATATAAGAAAGGCCGTATTTTATATCGTCGATGATGGCGCTTTTAAGATTTACCTCGTGAGTGTTTCTAAGGTTAAAAACTTTATGCATGGCTCGTTCGACCGTTTGAGAACTTTTTATGATCTTAAATTCGGTGGCCGGTACAATTCTCTGCTGCTGGTCGCTTGAAACTTTTCCTGATTCAGGAAGGATCATGGTGACGGCGCCCTTGTAAGCGTAGCCCGAATACGCGATAACGGCGGATACCACCGCCGCGGCGATAAGAAAGGCCCTTATTATGTTTGCGCTGCTTCTAAAAAGTTTCATGTACACTCTGTTTTTAATGATATTATAAACGCGTAAAAAATAATTGGTATATTACCGTACATTCACCTTATCGGAATTTAAAAAGAAAAAATTACTTGATTTTAATTATATGTTATGATATATTCTAATCCGATGTTTTTATTTGGCGTCAGGGAGTGAAATCGATGACAGATTCCGAAAACATAAACTTAAAAGGCGCCTCCGAGGGAAATCTCGGCGAGCACCTTAAAAAAGCCCAGCAGCAGCTTGTTCAAAAGGACAACCTTATCAGGCTGCTTCAGGCGCAGCTCAAAAAGCAAAAAGAAACCGGCGGAGAAGGCGGCGAACAGTCCGCTATTTTATCCAACCTCGAGAGCGAAATAAAAAAACTCAACGAGGAGATCTCAGCCAGGGATTCCGAAGTTATAGCTTTGAAAAGGGCTAACGAGGAATCAGACCAGTCCAGATCGGAACTTAAAAAAGAAATTTCAGCCCTGAAAAAACAGAATGAGATTCTTTCCGAAACTCAATCAAAAATGGCTTCTTCTACCGAAGTTCAGGCCATAGACGGCGGGCTTGTCGAATCGCTCAGGCTCGAAATATTAAAGCTCGAAGACGTTCTTAAAATTGAAAGCGAAGAACTTAACGATCTTAAGTTCAAACTCGAGAACGAACTCGAGACTTCCGCGGCTCTTAAAGAAGAACTGCGCTCGAACGAAATAAAGCTTAAACACGCCGAGCTTTCTGACGGCGGCGCGGCCGAGGTTCACGGCACGGCTTCGAAGATACTCGAAAAACATATCAAAGGCGGAAAATATCTTCCCGAAGAATCCGCTAAGATGCTCGATCTGTTAAATGGCATCAGCCACGATATGTCCAGGATCATAGATGACAAACAGAAAGAAAATGAAAAACTTTTAGATAAGCTCAGAAAACTTGAAGAAGGCGACACTAAAGTGACCGCGTTCGCCGAAGAGAACGAAAAACTGAAAGAAAAGATCAATTATTTAAAGACCGTTTCAGACAGCCACGTAAAGGAAAATTATTCGGACTTTAAAATACTTGTAAGCCACGTCATTCAGATAATCGACGATTTTCAGGCCGCTTACGTTCTTTTCAACAACGGCGATGTTTCAAACTTCAAGCTTAAAGTCGATTCCGTTTACGAAATGCTTAAAACATCACTCAAAACGGTCAGGGTCCACCCCATCGCGACCATCGGCGAAAAGTACAACACAAGGCTTCACGAGGTCGTCGAATACGTCCGTTCGAAGGACCATGACGACGATACTGTGGTCGACGAAGTTATGAAAGGCTATACCCTCGAAGACGAGATTCTTCGCCAGGCCCGCGTAAAAGTGATCAAGAACAGGTTCAAATGCGGAAGCTGCGGAAACGTTTCCCGCGTGGGTTCACAATTCTGCGATTCGTGCGGATCGAAACTCGAGACGCTTATGATACCTTACAAAGATATCAAGAACACCGGAAGCCTTTATTATCAGACCGGAAAAGTATTCGAAGAAAAGAATATGCTTGATAAAGCCCGCGAATACTACCAGCAGGCCGTCGCTCTCGAACCTTTGAATCCTCAGTATCTCTACACGCTCGCTAAAATTTTAGAGCGCCTTGGCGAATACCAGAACGCCGTATCCTGCTTCAGAAAAATATCCGATGCCGATCCTCACTACGAAGAGGTCGGACACTATATTAAAAATATAGAAATGAAGATAAATATAATCGAAGGCATCAAAAACATAACGCCTTACAAATAAGAACCAGATCCGTAAAAACCGAATAAAACGATATAATAAAAACGCCCGGAACTTAAAATTCCAGGCGTTTTTTATTACATAGTGTAGAGTGTAAAACGGAGAGTGGAGAGTTGTGGACGACGGGCCTGAGGCCCAAGTGTCGCTGGAGCCAGGGATGGCGGGAAGCGACCTATCTTTACTAATTAAAGAGAAAAAAATCCTTTAGTTCTCCACTTTCCACTCTGAACTTTCAACTTATATTGCGCTCATAGCTTCGAGAAGTTCCATTTTTTTCTGAGCGATCGTCGATAATTTAGTTAATATCGCCGACATATTTTTTAAATGTTTCAGATCTTTTATGTTGTCGATCTGGACCGCGATACTTTTAAGTCCGCCTTCGACGGGAAGCGCTTTTACCGATCCGGGCTTTCTGCCTCTTCTGGCTTTTATCTTTTCGGGTTTTGCTATTTTAACGGCTTTTATCCTGGCTATTTTAGCTGCTTTAGGAGCCTTGGGAGCCTTAACGGCTTTAACTTTTTTAGGTTTAGCTATTTTAGCGGCCTTGGGTGCTTTAACGGCTTTAACTTTTTTAACTTTAGGGACCTTCGCGGCTTTAACCTTTTTAGGTTTAGCTACTTTCGGTGCTTTGGCTTTTTTTGGAGCTTTAGCTTTAATTGTAATATCTTTGCCGGGTTTTCTGCCTCTTGCCGCTCTCGGTTCGCTGCCGAAGTTTTCTTTTATCTTTGAGGCTATTAATTCACGGTGTTCCTGTGTGAATTCGCCTTTGCCGATAAATACGTCCTCGGGTAATCCGAAGAAAGATTTCAGGGCTTCGGCGGTGACGTTGGATAATTTTCCGCGCAGTGCGCCTTTTGAAAAATAGTTGTACCATGCGCCCATTGAGACTTTGGCTATGCCCTTGACCACTTTTTTAAGTGAGACCGTGGCATTTTTTTTGATTATACTGTTTATTTCGTTGAACCTGTCCGCTACTATTCCTTCATGACCAGTCGTTACGCAAAACACATTTTTTTTCAAGAAAAACCTCCATAATAATTTAGTTCAAATTCAATGCTATATTATTCTATCACATGTTATACATTTTTTTCAATATATTTATTAAAATAAAATTAAATAGCGTCAAATTTTATTGACAATTTATTCTATTTATAGTAGAATTTCATTCTGTTTTCAACGCATTTCAGTATTAATATTAAAATTTGGGAGAATGAAAATAATTGTCAGCAGATAATAATATAGGTTACATATGCACCGGTCTCCAGTGCCTTGATAAAAAGCATGATAACAAGGCTTTTGACTTTATTTACAAAGATCTTTCAAAGCGGTCCTTTTCTTTCGGAGATCTTGATGCGGCTTCAAATAAATGCGCAAACATATTAAAAGATCTCGGAATATCAAAAGGCGACAGGGTTTTCATATGCCTTAACAAATCCCCTGAATTGTTTTTTATTTTTCTCGGCGCCCTCAAATATCAGGCGGTCGCAGGTACCCTCTTTCCTAATTTCGGCGAAGAATCCCTTCTGGACAGGCTTTTGGATTCAAAGGCTAAAGTTATTTTCACCAGCCGCCTCTTATATAAAAAATTATCTCGGATAGTAAATAAACTGCCCGATCTTAAACATATAGTATTAATAGACTCTAACGATGAGAACGACGGCTCCACCTTAAATTATAAAAAACTTTATGAACGGGCAGGTTCCGAATTTACCGTTCTTGAAACGGCGCCGGATACGCCTTCGGTATTACATTATACTTCAGGCTCGACCGGAAAACCCAAAGGCGTCCTGCATGTCCACGGTTCCGTAAAAATGCAGAAAGATACTTTTAAACAGATCTTATGCCGGGGCGATAATGAAAGATACTGGTGCACGGCCGATCAGGGCTGGGTGACCGGAACTTCTTACGGAATAATAGGCCCGTGGAGCTCGGGCGTGTCCCAGGTCCATTACGAGGGCGCGTTTAATCCCGAAGCGTATATGAAAATTCTATCCGGCGAAAAAGTGACTGCCTGGTACACCGCTCCGACCTTATTGAGAATGCTGATGAACCAGGAAGATGATTTTTTTAAGGCTTTCGATTTTTCGAACCTGAAACAGATATCGAGCGTCGGCGAACCGCTGAATCCCGAGATCATTAGCTGGTCTAAAAAAATATTCGGAATGGAAATTTATGATACCTGGTTTCAAACCGAGACCGGTTCCATCATGATATCCAACCGGCCGGGGCTCAAAATTAAACCCGGTTCGATGGGTAAACCGGTTAATTCGGCGGAAGCGGTCATTTTATCTCAAAAAGACCATTCTAAATTACCGCCCGGCGAAATAGGCCATCTGTGTCTGAAAAAAGGCTGGCCGTCCATGTTTATATCATATTTAAATAACGAAGAGGCCTACGGGCGGAAATTCACCGGCGATCATTATTTTACGGGCGATCTCGCGAGCGTTGATGAAGAGGGCTATTTCTGGTTCACCGGAAGAAGCGACGACGTCATAAATACGGCCGGCCATCTTATTTCTCCGTTCGAGATAGAAAGCGCGCTGCTGGAATTTCCGGAAGTGGCCGAATCCGCGGCGATAGCCGTCCCCGATCCTACGCTTTTTGAGACGATAGTCGTTTTCGTTAAGCTCAATTCGGAAGTTTCCGATATGGACGAATTAAAGCTTAAAATAAGACTTTATATCTCAAACCGCGTTTCCACCATCGCCACGCCCAAAGATATTATTTTTACCGATAACATACCTAAAAATAAAAGCGGAAAGATAATGCGCAGATATTTAAAGGCGAAATATCTTAACACCGATATCGGCGATATTTCAACTCTCGAGGATTTTTGATATTAAACGGAGGTAAAATGGACGCTCTCAAAGAATTAAATAAAATAATATGTGAAACTTTCGACGACGACGATATAACCGTCTGCGACGAAACCACCGCCGATCAGGTCAACGGCTGGGATTCTCTTTCGCACGTGAACCTTATCGTAATGGTTGAAAAACGCTTCAAGATAAAGTTCGACACTAAAGAACTTCTTAAATTTAAGAATGTCGGCGATCTGAGGCGCTCCATCGAAAGTAAACTCGCGGATGTGAAATAATAATTGCTTGTTTACGCTATATGTTATCTATTTTTTCTGCTCGCGGCCGCCGTCGTTTTTAACGGCGCTATAAATTCCGCGAGCGGTAAAAAGATCTTTTTAATAACCTTAAGTTATATCTTCTGTTTCTGGATAAATCCGTTCACTCCGTTCGTGCTTCTTTTAACGACCGCTTCGGGTTATCATTACGGTTCGGCCATCTTTAAAGCTCCGTCTGAAACTTTGAAAAAAAGAAAATTAAATATATCACTTTTTTTTAATATATCGATATTGATCGCTTTCCGCTATCTCGGCGATATATTCGATTTTTTGAATTTTATCGGTCTCAGCCGGTTCGCTTACGGGCATGAGAACATAATTTCAGCCGTCGGCGTCTCATTTTTCGTTTTCCAGAACATATCGTATATTTTAGATTGTTACCTCGAAACGGTCGAGCCCTCGAATAATTTCGCCGACTACGCGCTTTATATGGCGTTTTTTCCAAAACTCATTCAGGGCCCGATAGAACGCTTTTCAAATTTTTCCGCTCAACTGTTATTTAACGCGCCCATCGGTTATAACGATATGCGCGAGGGCCTTTTTTTGATCATGGCCGGGATCTTAAAAAAGGTCGTTATCGCAGATAATCTGGCTGTTTTTATAAATGGAGCAACCGGGAATATCGATCAGCAGTCAGGCTTTTTTCTTCTGCTTTCGGTCTATTGCTACTCGCTTCAGATCTACTTTGATTTTTCCGGTTATACGGATATGGCCATAGGAAGCGCAAAACTATTAGGTATAAAACTGACCAATAATTTTAATAATCCATACCTTGCCGTATCAATTCAGGATTTCTGGAAAAGATGGCATATAAGCCTTTCGAGCTGGATACTCGATTATATTTTCAAACCCATGCAGATGGAACTTAGAGACTACGGAAACAAAGGCCTCTTCGCGAGCCTTATGACAACCTTCATCATCTGCGGTGCGTGGCACGGGCTGACGGTCAATTATATCATCTGGGGCGCCTTTCACGGCGCCGCGCTCTGCGTGTCCTATATCACTTATAAAAAATGGATAAAATTTTGTAAAAAAACGGGTATTCCCGCGAAATTAGTAACGGCAATAGATGTTTTTGTTACGTTTAACCTCGTGACTTTTTCCTGGCTCATCTTCAGTCTGAAAAATCCTTCGGACGTTTTGAAGATAATCAATAAAATTTATATCGAAATAGCGAACCGTTCGTTCGGCATATCTTTCGCGAACTTTCCCATACCAAAAAAAGTGCTTGTGATAGCCGCCTTCTTTCTTTTATTCGAGTTTATAAGCGAAAAATATGATGTCAAAAAGTTTTTTTTCGAACGCAATATAGCTTTGCGCTGGATCTGTTATTATTTCATAACTTTTCTCGTTTTTAACTACGGCTCCGGCAGCATTCAATTCATTTACGCGCAGTTTTAAGGAAGATATATGCAAAAATTCTTATATAAGTTATTATTTTTCACTTTGACCATAGCCGCCGCTTTATATTTCATGGAATATAACGTCGCCGATTTTCCGAACGGCTATATCTGCAACAGGCTGGCCCTTGAAAAGAACTTCGACACGCACGAAGTGTTAATACTCGGCAACTCTCACGCCGCAGCCGGAGCCGACCCCGCTTATTTCGACCGTCCGGGGATCAATCTCGCCTACGGCAGCCAGTGTTTTTACTATGACCACGCCCTTACCGAACGCTATATAAAACGCCTCCCGAAACTTAAGGCGGCGCTCATCGGCGTCTCTTATTTTTCAATGGAATACAGCATTTTCGAAAGCCCCGAGGCCTGGCGCAAGCATTTCTACGAACGCTTCTGGGAAATTTTACCGCCCGAAAAATACCGCGACCAGGACTTCAGAAGATACAGCCTCGCTTCACTTTACGGATATGACGAAAGCGCGCGCCACATTTATAAAAAAATCTTTACTGAAGCTAAACCGCTGCCGCAGGCCGGTAATTCGCAGGATAAGGTCAATATGACCGTCGACTTGAGCGATGAAGGTGGAAAAAAAAGGGTCGCCGGGCACCGCGCGATGTGCAGCCAAAAGAACCTCGCGGGCAATCTCGAACTCTTGAATAAACTGATCGAACTTCTGAAAAAGAACGGCGTCGTCCCGGTCATCGTGACCTTCCCGGTCCATTCGAGCTATTCAAAACATATCGACGCCCGAAAATACGAGTCCATGCAGAAAAATATAAAAGAACTCTGCGGCCGGCACAACATAGATTATTTCAACTACATGTACGATAAACGCCTTGAAAATGATGATTTTTATAACTTTGACCACTTAAATCCCGCCGGATGCAAAAAGTTCAGCCAAATTTTAAACGAAGAGATCCTAAAAATTAAAATAAAACCTTGAAAAAAAGCCGTCAATGTTGTAAAATATTTCAAAAATAAGCCGCGTATTCGCCGTTATTTTTTATTTATTATCAGCGGGGTGGAAAAGATCGATCTTCTGGAAATAATCAAGCCCGTGGCGCGTGAGCTCGAAAAGGTCGAACTCTGCCTGAAACGGTCGGTTGATTCTAAACACGATATTATCAGCGAGATAGGCTCTTATCTTTTCGAAGGCAAGGGAAAGCGGCTTCGTCCCGCGCTCGTTCTGTTATCGGCGTCCGTTTTTAAAAAGGCGACGCTAAAGGCCGTCAATGTGGCCGCAAGCGTTGAATTTATTCACACCGCCACGCTCATCCACGACGACATCATTGATAACGCCGCCACAAGAAGAGGAAAACCGTCGCTCAACGATAAATACGGAAATACCGTGTCGGTGCTTTTCGGCGATTTTTTATATTGCGAGGCTTTCAAACAGGTCTCCAGATATGAGGATTCTTTCATCGGAAACGGCCTCTTAGACGCAGCGCAGCGCATGTGCGAAGGCGAGATCCACCAGAATCTGAACAACTTTGATCCCGAAATAACGAAAGAAAATTATATAAGCGTCATTGAAAACAAGACCGCTCAGTTTCTCGCAAAATGCTCTGAACTCGGGGCTTATTGCGCTGGCGCCAAATCAGGCCAGATCGCGGCTATGAAGAAATACGGTCTTTACATGGGCACAGCCTTTCAGATCGCCGACGACGTATTCGACCTCGCCGCGGACGATAAAACGATCGGAAAACCTTCCGGAAAAGATCTCGTCGAAGGCAAAGTGACGCTTCCGGTTCTTATCACGCTTCAAAAAATATCGAAGAAGAAAGCGGAAGAATTCAAAAAGATCATCTCTTCAAAAACCCGCATCAGCGAAGATTTCATCAAAGAGATCAAAAGAACGGCGGCTGAATGCGGCGCTATTTCAGATTCACTCAAAACGGCCGGCGAATTCGTCTCAAAAGCGAAAGAAGCCTTAAGCTGCGTAAAGATCGCCGATAACAAGGCGCTGCAAAGCCTTTCAGCCCTTTCTGAATTCGTCATAAACCGCAAAAATTAAAAATTTCGCCGTTTTCTTGCAATAAAAGAAACCTTATGGTAAAAATTATAGTATAATTATTAAAATACAATAAAATTTTCATTTGAAACAATTTTTTTAATAAATTTGAGAAAGACGCGGGTGATCGAAATGAGTAGAAAGAATTTAGTGACATCCTTGTCCGTAACCGCTTTTGCGGCTTTATCGCTCGTCATTTGTAATTTTTCATATTCTTTTGGCGAAGGCATCAGTGAAGTTAATCAATCGCTTAATACAAGCGACATCCAGAAGGACACGGTTGGCAGAGAGGGGACCGTCGACGTCTCATCTGACTCATACCTTAACGTGCGGACCGGCCCGGGAACGAATTTTGAAATTATAGGAAAACTCAATACCGGGGCGAAAATAACGCCGCTCGAAGAAAAGCTCGGCTGGTATAAAATAAACTTCGAAGGCCGCGAGGCATGGGTCAACGGCTATTACGTCGCCGGTTTATCCAATATCGCTACGCCGAACGTCTATGGAGAGGTCGTCGTTCCCGCTAACGAAAATCTGAGCATGAGGGTCGGCGCAGGATACGATAATCCTATCGAAGGCGCTCTTTCGCCGGGATCCCGCGTAAAGGTCCTCGATAAACAGGACGGCTGGTACAAGGTTGAAGTTATAGGTTACAAACGCCCGCTTTGGGTCAACGGAGCTTTTTTAAAACTCATAGACTCGCCTCTTGAAGATCCGCCCGCGGTGAGCGAAGAACCCGCTTACGTTAATATTGGGCCTAATTACCATTTGAATTTAAGAAGCGGCCCCGCTACCGATAAACCTATATTAATGGAATTATCGGACCGCGCGCAGGTCAAAATAGTCGGCGTTTCAGGATGCTGGTATAAAATAAAAGCCGCCGACGGAACTATCGGCTACTGCCACTCGAGCTTCATTACTAAAGGCACGCCTCTTGCGGTCCAGCCGACCGGCACGCTGCCTTCTTCAACTACTCCAGGCACTACAACAACGACGACCTCGCCCACCGGCGAGCGCAATATTCTTGAAACATTTGAACTTCCCGCCGACGCGGGCGGCGTTACGCCTGAGATCGCCTCAAAAATATTATCGGGTCTCGGTTATGATCGTTTTACGGATTACGGCAGAGCGCTTTCCATATTTCAGTCGGCTAATTTCGGAAACTGGAATGCCGGGAAGAAATTCACGCGCGGCGAACTTGACGCGTCCACGAAAGCGAGCCTTCTGCAGCAGGCTAAATGGTATAAAGAGGCCCTCGCGAAATATCCTCAGGGCGTAATTTCAAAAGATGACGCGGCTTTTAATAACTGGGTCTCGGCCGCGGCGCCTGAAATAAAAAATATTCCAGCCGGCCTTACCGACGCTTCGGGTAAAGCGCTTTCACAGGAAACTCTCGTTCACGGAATTTTAAAACAGGAATCCGGAAAATATCACTGGAAAAACAGGAAGGTCATAATGTCGCCGGTCGGCGCGGTAGGCTTCATGCAGATAATGCCGTTCAACTGCGGCTGGGCCGGAAACATCTACGACCCCGAACAAAACCTTAAAGCCGGCGTCCACTATATTAACGAAATGCTCGCCAAATCGAACGCCGAATGGAAGACCTTCAGCGATACGCCATCGGACCTTCTGGCCAAGGCGCTCGCCGCTTATAACGGCGGCCCGGGACGCGCCGCTTTTAAATCCAGCAGCTGGAACGAGATAGTCCGCACGAATGCGATCCCGAGAGAATCGATAGGTTACGCTATAAAGATAAGAAAATCAATGGGTGTGGCCATTTCGACGGAAGAAGAAAATTGGCTTGCGGGCAGGCTTTAATTTTTTAATGAAAATTAAGATCAAGGAGATTAAAATAGATGTTTCGGTTGAAAAAAATGTTGTCAGCGGCTTTAACGGCTGCGGCCGCCGCTTCGCTTATAGCGTCCGGCGCTTACGCCAAAACCTTTGATGAAAAAATATGTGAAAAATTAAAACCGGGCGAAAAGGCCGGGATCGTAAAATGCGGCGATATTTTTGGAAACGCTTCCGGCTCGGCCGTTTTTTCGGTTGAAAGATATCCAAACAAAAACGAGGCGCCGGTTTCAAGCCTTATGATATCTAAAGGCGAAGAAATTTTTACGGCCGCTCCATACTCGGTCTATATCGAAGCGCTTGAATTATGCGACCTCGACGGCGACGGCCGCGAAGATATAGTTTATACGAGGCGCGGCGGCGTTCATAATATCCTTGAAATAAGAGCTCTCAAACACGCCGGTTTTGAAAAAAACGGCGCGCCGAATTTTACAGAGATGTTTAAAAGCGAAGGCCTTGATAACGGAAAATTCGACATAGTTAAGAGCGAGGACAAAAAAACGCTTCCGATGATCGTCGCGGGCGGGTTCGTCAACGCTCCCGGTTCAAGCGAACCGCATCTTGAATACAGCCGCATGTATAAATTCACCGGCGATAAGAATAATCGCCTGCAAAAAGTGAAAAGCGTGACCTCCACTCCGTCCAGTATTTCCCAGGAATACGAATACGCTTATCTTCTCATGGCCGAAAACAATAAAACCGAAGGGCTCAAGCGCATTAAACGGCTCGCCGAAAGCCTTAAAAACACCAAATCACAGGGCAATCTCGTGATATTGAAAGAATGCGCTGAAATAATCGCGAATCATGAAAAAGCTGTAAAATAATTAGCTTTTATTAATTTTATAAATAAAAAAAGAGCTGTTCAGAAAAATTGAAGCAGCTCTTTTTTATTTGTTATGATCTTTAAACTATTTATCTAATTTAAGTTCCTTGATGGTATATGCGCCTTTCGGGGCGGTCTCCGCGTTGTAATCCTGATAGTAGAGCTTGTCTTCGGATCTGTCGAAGAAGAATTGAGAGCCGAGAGCCGTGGTTACGGGTATGTTTTCTGAAGCGATAGTTTTTCCTGCCGCGGATATTTTAGTCACCGTAAAAAAGCCCATCGGAGCTTTTTCTCCATCTTTTTTCATGAGCTTTTCCTGGATCGAATCGTCGAAAAAAGCCGTGATAAAATTGCCTTTCGCGTCAACCGCGAGAAGTTTCGCGATACGCAATGCCGGCTGGGTTATCTCAGAGACCTTTTCAGATTTATTAGATGCGACATCGGTTTTCATAAACGATATCTTTCCGTCTTTGCTTTTTTCGATGTAGTATATTGCGCCTGAGGAAAAGTATATGCCGTTAAGCTGAGACGGGAGTTCAAGAACGGCCTTTCCGGTTTTGTCGAATATGTGTACCTTATTTGCGGCCCAGTCGCATACGGCGATCGATCCGTCGGTATCGTAAGATGTTTCTTCGGCCTGGCCGAGGCTTGATTTATCCGCGCCTCCGATGGTTTTAAAAAGTTTTCCGCCGGATATTATATAAATTTTGCCGTTGACGCGGTCGGAGATCGCGAATTCGACATCGCCTTTTTCGGTGGTTCTGGTTGAAACGCTGGCGAGGCCGGTTTCGGTTAACTTTAAATCTTTTTTAACCATTTCCGCGATGTTGAGACTGCTTATAAGTTTTCCTTTTTCGTCAAACTGCTTCAGTGAATGATTGAAAGTGTCCAGAACCGAAACCGTCTTTCCTTTGATTATGCAAAAAGCGGAAGGCCCGGCCGGATATGGCTCCTCGAAGTTTTTGACCGATGAATTATAATATCCCAGTTTTTCCTTGCCGTCTCCGAATTCCAATGAAAACGCTTTTGTATCAAATGCCGCCGCCGTGTTAAAAGCGCCTGAGACAAGTAATGATATCATCAGAAGCGCCGGTTTGCCATACTTAGAAAAATTGATCATTTTATGCGTATCTCCATTTCTTGTTTGATTATTGTATTAAAACAAATTGAGCCTTGAGCCTTGAGTTTTTACGCTTTTCTGAGAACTCTGCATATTGGCGCGTAAAAAACATCGTGTTTTCTGGGCATTCTCTGAGATGATGAATTTGAAAGGGCTTTGCCGTCGGCACACATTACGCCGACATGGGTGTCGTCGTCTTTTCTGCCGTCGCCGCTTCTATCGTAGGTCCGCCATGTGACTATATCGCCGGTCTGGAACGGAGGCGCGGTAACCTGCGAGTAGCCTTTGCTTCTAAGCGCGGTTACAAGAGCGGGAACGCCGAGGATCTGGCTTGTGAGAACTCCGGCGTCTTTAAGCGCCGTCGATACGAACTGTGCGCACGCGAGCCTTCCGCCGTTGACCTCGGGGCCGCGGAACTGAGTTGAATTGATATATCTTTCAGCGCATTGAGCTACTCTTACGCCTGAGCTGGATCCTCCGCCGACGGAATTATTTTGAGCGGGAGCGGTTCCGTTGTTCTGCGCGGGCGAATCAGACGGATCAACAGGCGTACCGGGGGACGGGTTGTCGGATGTCCCGGAAGATGTCGATGTCGAAAGGTCGAAAATATTTGATACTGAACCTAAAGATGTGCCTGTGCCGGAAGAGAGCGAGGACATAAAATTTCCGAAAATATTAGAGATTCCCGCGAATATCTGTTTGATGGAGTTAAAAAGGCCGGAAAAAAAACCTGAAAGCTGCTGGCCTAAACCGGAGAGCCCTTCGCCTGAAGCCGAGGCGCCGGAAGTATTATTAGACGCGGGTGTCGCGACCGTCTGAGGCGCTGTACCCTGAAGATTTCCAAAAGGATTTGTGACGGGCGCCGCGTTATTTTCCTGAGTGAACGCCGGCGTTAAAGGCGCGAACATTGTAAAAATCAGTAAAAAAATAAAGAATGCGTGAAACAGCTTTGAATTTGATGTTTCTGATCTTTTCATAAAATTCCTCCTTGTATTTTTCAGATAAATTAATATATAAACGAATATTTATTATACTCTGATAGTCTTTAAAAAGTTTCATCGCCGTTATATTCTAAAAAAATATCTTACTTTAATTTTAACATTTTCGGAAGAAAAATAAGTGTAAAAAAAAGACATTAAATTTATTATACGGGAATTTTAACGGCGGCTTTCGTGCCCTGATCCACGGCGCTTTCAATGGTTATCTCGCCTTTATGGATGTCGACGCATTTTTTAACTATGGCAAGGCCCATTCCGGTCCCGGTTACCTTCCCGACGTTGGACGCGCGCATGAAATTCTGGAAAATGTTTTTCATGTAGTCTTCAGGGATCCCGATGCCTTTGTCTGAAATAATGAATTTAAGTTGTTTGTCTTCATTTTCAACGCGTAATTTCACGGGTTCTTTTTTACCGCCCGAATATTTTACGGCGTTACTTAGAAGATTTATGAGGATGTGGCGCATTATCTCGCGGTCTATAAGAAATTGTGAATCTTTTGAAATTTTTTCGCAATGGCTGAAATCGACGCAGTCCTGATCCTGAGATATCTGGCTGATGTCTTTGATTATATCGGAACAGAAATCGATAATGTTCACGGGTTCGGGATTAAAGAGATCGTTGTTTCTTTCGTCGCACAAAAGCATTATGTCGCTTAGCATTCCGGAGATCCTTCTCACGTTCTCTTTAATTCTTGCGAAACCTTTGCCTGCGTTATCGTTCGTATTCGGTTTGAGTTCTTTTTCAAGCAGTTCCGCCGTTCCGTTGATGATCATAAGCGGAGTTCGAAATTCATGAGAGACCATCGATATGAAGTGCTGTTTGAGTTCGTTAAGCTGTCTCTCTTTTAAAAGCGCGAGTTTGAGGTTATCCTCGTTTTTTTTCTTTTCGCTTATGTCGCGGCCTATGCCGAGAGTGCCGAGAAATTTGCCCTCGTGAAAAAGCGGTGTTATTGAGAATTCGCCGTTGAGATAATCTCCTGATTTTTTCAGAAAGCGCATTTCGATAACGGGCAGTTTTTCCCCGCGCATTATGGATTCGTGTATCTTGACGCCGTATTGGATCTCGTCGGGGTGCACGAAAAATAGATAGGGCTTGCCGATGGATTCTTCGGCTGAAAAACCGGTGACGGTTTTCATGAAATCGTTAACGGAAGTGACTATTCCTTCCGGAGATACGGTATATATGACGTCTCTTGCGTTATCTACGACGACCTTATAAATATTTTCGGATTTGCCGAGCGCTTCCTCGGTGATCTTTCTGGCTGTAATGTCGTGGCCGGCGCCTATTCCGCCCATGTAAACCCCGTCTTTGAAGATGGCGTGCGCTTTGAAATCAAAATACAGGAAACGCCCGTCTTTATGCCGGACCCTTATGCCGAAATTTTCGGTAGGGTCGTTTTTAGCGGCCCGTTCATTTATGTCGAGCGCCATAGGAATATCGCCGGGATGGATGAATTCGATGAAGTGTCTTCCGATTATTTCAGAACTGGTATATCCGATATGTTCTTCAATTTTATCATTGATGTAGGAAATTATGCCGTCGGCTGAATGGATGTAGACGACATCCGAGCTCTGCATGAAAAAGCTGCATATTTCCTGAAGTGAAAGTTGAATATCCAAAAAAAGCCTCGTTGTAAAAATTTTTCAACAAATAATCATACTATATTTTTTTAAAAAAATAAAACAATTTTTTTAAGTGTATCTTCTTATTTTATCAGCCAGTATATCATCGGTTTCAAAGGGTTTTGATATATAATCGTCCATTCCCGCCGCGATGAACTTTTCCCGGTCGCCTTCTAAAGCATAGGCTGTAAGGGCTATTATAGCAGTGTGTTCACCGGTACTTTTTCGATAAAGTATGAATTTGAAGTGTTTCCGGCTATTATCACTTATATATCTTCTATTACAAAAATAAATTGCAGAACATTCTACTTTTATTCGATGTTAACATAAAACTTTATTTTTTTCAATAAATATGATTGAAAATGTCAAGAATTAAAAATCGATTTAAAGGAGCCTTTATGATCTTTCAATAATTGTTTATTTAGTAAAATTTTTAAAATTTAAAACTCGCAAATTGAATTTTAAATATGTTATAATCACGGCAGGATCAATTATTCGGATATATGATATGCGGAACCGGAAGGGACAATGAAAAACACCATAATGATAACTGAAAATATAATAGATATAAGGATATCAAAACTTTTTGACGGCGGTTCGTTTAAAAAGTTCACGCCTGAGCGGTTGAACGGCTTTGTGACCGGATGCGGAAAAATAAACGGCCGGGATGTAATGGCCTCTTTTATCGATCCGGTCAACGAGCCGGAAAGTTTGTTCAGAGGTATTTCGGATCACCTCGGCCTGCTTGAAAAGGCGCTCGAAACTAAAACTCCGGTGATCTTGATAATGGATACGCCGGCGCAGCATAAAACTTCTGATAAAAGCCCGTTTCCAAAAGACCCTATAAAATTACTGGCGGATAAGCGCGGCGTCGGCCGCTGGTATTTTACGCACTCGAAACTTTCGGGCAAGGTGCCTCAGATAGCGGTGGTTTTAAACAGGCTTGGCGCGTCCCTGACTTTTCCCGCAGCTCTCTGCGATGCTGCGGTAATGACCGCGAACGCCGGAATGAGCGTCGGCCGGCCCGATGTCGTCGAAAAAATGACCGGGCAGAAAGTCGATTATGATCAGCTTGGCGGGCCGGATATGCATTATAATATTTCCGGATCGATCGATCATGTGGCAAAAGACGAGGACGGAGCTTTTGAATGGGTAAGAAAATATCTCGATCATATGCCTGGCGCTTTAAAAAAAGCGGCTGCGGCCCCCGAATATGGCGATGACAAAATGAAATGCGCCATCCCGGCCAATCCGAATTTCGCATTCGACACCCATGAAGTTATAAGAGGGATCTTAGACGGCGGCTCTTTTTTTGAATTAAGAAAAGGATACGCGGGCGAAATTATAACCGGGTTCGGGCGCGTCGAAGGACGCGTGGTTGGAGTTATAGCCAATAATTCTTGTGTGCGCGGCGGCTTATTTTTTCCTGAAACCTGCCGGAAATCGGCGCGCTTTATTTCGATATGTTCGGCTTATGGGATCCCGGCTGTTTTTCTGGCCGACGCTCCGGGGTTCATGATAGGCCCGGAGGTCGAAAAAAACGCCATAATAAGGGAAGGCGCGATGCTTTTTTCAACGATAGCCAATTCGGAAATGCCTAAAATTTCAATAGTTTTACGCAGAGACTATACCGCCGGAGTTTACGCTATGGCCGGGCCGGGTTTTGATCCTGAAAGTTTCATTGTCCTTCCGGAAGCCGTGATATCTATATACGGAAAGTCGGTAGCCGAAAAACTTTCGGCGCGCGAAGTTTCAACCGATGAGAAGGAAGCTATGAACGAAATGATGAGCGGAGCGGAAGATCCGAAAAAACTTCTTGAAATGGGGCTGCTCGACGAGATCGTCGATATATGCTCTTTAAGGCCCCGTATACTGGGATTTTTGAAAAAAGTTGGCGGGGTTTCCGGAAGCGGCGCTCCTGTTTTGTTAGTTTAAGACCTGATTGAAAAAAAGATCAAAAGATGATATATTGATATTATCGTTCCAATCATTTAAAAAGGCGGATCGTCAAATGGCTAATAAAAAAACCGCGGGTAAAAAAGAAAAGCAAAAAACCGTAACTGATGAGATAGCCAGACAAATTCATGAAGCGGTAAAACTTGACAAAGCCGAAAAAGAAATAAAAAAAGAGAAAATATCATTCGAGGAGCTTTTAACGGCGGTCAATAATTCGAATCATGGCGACGCTAAAAAGCTTCTTGCGCATGGCGCCGACGCAAATTATAAAGACGCTTCCGGCCGGTCAGTTCTGATGTCTGCGTGTGAAAAAAACGGCGGCAATATTGAAATAATAAAAATTCTCGTCGAGGGCGGCGCGGAAGTGAACGCGCGTGATAATGAGCGAAAAACGGCGTTTTTATACGCATGCGCAAGCGGGCACACGGAAGCCGTGAAATTTTTATGGGAAAAGGGCGCTCTGTTAAGCGTTTTCAATAAGTCGGGCGCGAACGCGACGATACTCGCGGCGATGCGCGGAAACGCTGAAATGATGGCGTTTCTTATCGAGAAGAAACTTAATGTCAACGCGCAGGATGACGGCGGCATGACGCCCCTTATGTATTCGGCCGCGGCTAAAAACAAAGCGCTTGTCGATCTTCTGCTCTCTAAAAAAGCCGACGCCAAATTAAAGGACGCCAAAGGCATGACCGCTCTCGATCACGCGAATGCGGCCGGCGCGGGGCCTGAAATTATCGGGGCGCTTTCAGGCGCGATAAATGCGTAAAATTGAATATGGTTATAAAAAAAGCGCCGCTGATATTATGCTCAGGGCGCTTTTTTATTTTGGACCGGAACCGGCCGGAAGATCTGAAAATTCAAGTATATAAAAAAAATTGAATATGTTTAAAGCCGGTATTTTTAAAATTTTACGATCGATAATCATTTTAACGGGACCGCATTTTTAAAATGGCTACTGCCTCGGGCGCCTCGGAAAGTACATTCTTTCTATCTCTTCCGGTTTCTGGCCCTGCATCTGTTTCATGGAAGCGGAGCTTGCGTTCTTATTATAACTTTTACCGTCCGCGTCCGCCGTATCCGGCGCTTCAACGCCGCGGACCGATTCATCGACCTCTTTGAGCATTTTTTCTGAAACGCTTCCTCTGTAATCGCTGACCTCTTTTTTCAGTTCCGCCGCGGGAAGGTCTTTTACCTTCTTGACGAACGCTTTGTCGGGAACCATTATCTTCATGCCCTCTTTCAGGTCGTAAGGGTTCTGGATGTTGTTCAGAAGCTGTATGACGAGCATTTCGGAGGCGTCGCACGAAACGATATCCGAAAGCCTCTGGCCTTTGGCCGACACTTTAACCAGTGTGCATCTGGATTCCGCGGCGAAAAGGCTCGCGGCCGAAAGTAACAGAAAGACGGATATAACGAGCAGGCAAACTATTGATTTCGAGGATCTTGAGAACATAACAACCTCCATTATTTTAAATCATACGCGCAAAGGCGCGTCCACATTAACTCTGCGCTCTTAACTTTCAACTCTCCACTTTTTAATACGGGTTCGGTATCCAGTTCTTATTCACGGCCTGAATGTCTTTGGGGAATATCGCGTTTCTAAGTTCGACCTTCTGTTTGTTGTCCGCTTCGACCTTCAATATGACGTCGACGTATGAAACTTTTCCGAATTTAACGAGATTCGCCATGAATTTTTTTATTTTGCCTTTCGCGAAAGATCTTGTCGGCCCGTTTTCTTCGGCCCTTATGAGCGACTCGGTTTGTTTGTCGAAAGTGTATGTGATCTTATATAATTTTTCCTCGCCGCTCGCTTCGTATCCGATGTTCGAAAATTCGAGAAAGCCGTCGCCGCCCTTGAAAAGCGTTTCGCCGTCTATTTCCTTGCCGCTGATGTTGGTCTTTTTAAAATATCCGCCCTTTACGTCCTGTTTGATGTATTCGAGAGTGATGGCGGCGTCCTGGAGGTTTCCGAGCTTTGATTTTCCGGCGAGAACGCCTCTGAAGCTGCTTAAGAATAAATTATAAAGCGCGAAAAGAAGAATGACCGAGATGACGAGAACCACCATTATCTCTATCAGCGTGAATCCTTTTTCTTTTTTTTGCGCGTAGTTTTTGTTCATCATATTTTAAGTTTTGTTTTATGCTTTATACCAGTTGACGGTTTTAAAAATTGCGGTCATTTTCGTATTATTTAGTGAATTTATCGACCATGAGAGTGCCTATGAGGTTGACCTTGGAATTAGGATTTTTATCGAATCTTACGCTGACCTTTATCAGTTTATAATTTATTTTCTGGTCCGAACCGGGACACATGGGCCTGTCTTTATATTCGATGACCTCCACGTCGCGGTCGAAAGGCGCCTGAAGCGGGGGGAGGTCCTTGAATTTAGACGATGAATTATCCTCGCCGCCTACTTCCTTAACGTTGAAGTTTGAATCCACGTCGGAATACGCGAGCGATTTCAGATAGTCTATGACGTCCTTCGCGTAGTTGGCGGCTACGACCTTGTTCACGATGTCTATTGTGCCCTTGTGCTGTTCCGAGAGCGAATAAAGAAGGTTCACGGCTATGATCGAGAGTATGGCGATGGTCGCGAGTATCTCGATAAGTGTGAATCCGCGGCGGTTTGTTAGTGAAACATATTTTTTCATTATTTAACCACCACTTTCCAGTTCCTTACGTCCGGCTGTATCGAGGCGTAATAAAAGTGAGGGGCGTTAGACGCAAGGGTCTGCGCCGGCCTGAAATTAATGTTTCCGCCGGATGAGAGAAGCTTGTCGAAATCCATTGAATGTACCGCCAGCGTGCCGCTTAATTCAAGCGTTTTTCGCGGCGAGAATTTCTGGCCTTCCTTCATGGTGACAAGGACCGCTTCTACCTTCGCCGCGTCGACTATTATGTCGCCGTCCATTGCGATTATCGTCAGGACCTGGTTCTGGGCAGGATCGGCTTCTATATCGCCCGAAAGAGTGATATTGCCTTTTTTGCATATTATTATTCCGCCTTTATCGACGGTCATCTTCGGCAGTTTTACGTCGTTGTCGAATTGGGCTATCATTCCGAGCCTTAACGCGTCGGGCGAGGTGCCGTTCATAAAAAGCTTTTTGAAGTCGCTGAAATCCGAGTCGCCGGCGAATTTATATGAAGCGTAAGGCAGGGCGTATTTATCGTCTAATACGAGCGAGCGCAGGTCGGACCCGGTGTATTCCTCGTCGGCGGGCTTGGCGGGGCTGCCGCCGTAGCTGTTGGTTCCGGAAGGAAAAAGTTTCTGCGTGAAATCGGGTATCCTGTTGGGGTTGCATTCGACGCCGTTCTTGTCTTTTATAGGTGTGTACATGCTGTAGTTGTAAGGCTCGTATTCGATGAACTGATTCATGAATTCGGAGTAATTTTTATAAAGGTCGGTTCCGCCCATGTCGTCGGGGAATATTTTTTTGGCTATCCATTCGGCCGAATGGACCTGTATGGGATTTTCATCTTTTTCGGCGATGGGTTTCACGCCTGCGGTCTGAAAATTCTGTGAAGTGACAAAAGGCATATCGCCCATGTATTCGGTGCCGTTCGTCGGCGAATCCTGATAGGCCGAAAGTCTCAGATAAGAACGGTTTACGTTGCCAAGTACCCTTGTGGGCGTAGGGTTATCGGGGGTGCCGTAAAGTTTTAACATTGAAGAGAGTATATCTTTCTGGGTTTGTATGCCGAACATTTTCGCGTTCGCCATGCCTGAACTTACGCCGTATTCGAAGTGGCCGACCTGAAAACCTTTGGCGCCGGCGTATTTCTTTTTAAATTCTGTATCCATATAAAATTTATCGAGCAGGTGAAAGAGTTCGCCCGCGCCTTTTTTTCCGTGGCTCAGTTTCAGAATGAGCGGCTCGGACGCCGGCGTGTTACCTAAAAAGACCATGCCGAGATCGAGCGGGCTTAAAGAAGAATTGCCGTTATACTCCCCGTTGTTTAGAATGAGAGGTTTGCCGGTGGTCGGGTTTCCGTTATCGTCGACGAGAAGTTTATTGATCTCAGTGTCTTTTGGAATATTTTTTATGAAAAGGCTGAAATAGCGGAATACTTTGGGGAGCGTGTGAACGACCTTTATCTGTTTGGCGATATTTAGTATCTTGCTGATGCCGTAATATTCGACCTGGACCGAATAATTTATTATGCCGAATTTTTCACGGAGATTAGGCGCGATATTAGGCGTGTTGCCGCATACGTCCGAGAAATATTTCACGGTTTTTTCGTCTATGAAGACCTCTACTTTTTTCACGCTGGCCACGGACGGGCCGCCGAATATTTCGATAAGCCCTTTGACCGGTTCTGATTTTGATATTACCTCGGTTAATTTGGCGGAATCAAAATTTACCGTTTGAAACTCGCCCTTTGGTTTTATGAGGTCCTCATATTTAAAATAAGTGTTTTTGCGTTCATATCCCGTCTGGGCGAATTCGTTCTCGACTATGCGCTGAAGAAGGTCCATTCCCGCTTCGGCTATAATAAGCGCGTTATCGCCGTAAATGATGCGGTACATGTGGACGCGTTCGGCCCTGAGCATGCTGTTATAGGAAACGATCGCTATGAACAGGATGGCGAGGACCGCTATGACCACGAAAAAAGTTATGCCTTTTTTTTCTTTAAGTATCTTCATATCTTTACATTACTATCTATCTTCACAAAAAGTTGCGGAATATTAGAGAATAAAAATAATAAGCCCGGTAGACATATAATAATTATAATCGCATGATATCTATTATACATTCATACCTGCTTTAAAATCAAGAGTAAAAATCTGCCAATTTTTAGAAACTAAGCAAAATGGTCAATAAATTTGATTGAAATTCAGTGCCTTTAATGATAAAATTATGGTTCGGATACTACTTTGAAACATAAAGAAGACAAATGAAAACAGCCGTTAAAATACTTATCGCCGCTCATAGCGATGAAATTATAAACTCTTTTAAAAAAGTTCTGGCGGGTTTAAAGCCGTATAGCTTTGAAATTTCCAGCGCGTTATCCTATGATAACGCTTTAGAAAAACTGTCTTCGTCTGATAATTACAAATTTTGCTTTATTTTTCATGACGGTTCAAACATCGACGGCGAAAAACTTATAAAAGCGACGGCGAAAAATAACGCCAGGCGCCGCTTTGTTTTTATTACGGCGGCAGATGCCGGAGACGGCGGACTTATGTATTTAAAAGCCGGAGCCTGCGATCATATCAGCGTTAACGATATCTCGCCCGCTCTTATTGAGAGGATCATAAGATATAATCTTCCGCAGGCCTGGTGTTCCGAACGGTCCGGCGATCAAAAATGCTGTTCTTTGATCAAGGACGCCCCTTTCGGTACTATTTACCACGACAGGCAAGGCAAAATAATTTTTGTCAACGATGAGTCGCTTAAAATGTTCGGACATGATTCTGAAAGCGAAGCTTTAAAGATAAATGTTTTAACTTATGAACACCTTTTAGAAAGCGGAATATCGGCCGATCTGGAAAAATGTATGGAGACCGGCGCCGAAGGCGTTTTTGAGCGGCCTTACGTTTCGCCGCGGCGAGATATTTATTTAAAATATAAGGTCAAACCGGTATATGACGAGGACGGAAAAGTTACGGGCGCTATAACCGTGGTTGAAAATATAACCGACCGGAAAAAGGTCGAAGCCGCTCTTATCGAAAGCGAGGCCAGGTTTAAAAATATAACGCACAATTCCCCCATAGGAATAAACATTTTAAATGAAACCGGCATTATAGAATATTCAAACCCCGCCTTTTGCGATCTTTATGGTTATTCGGCCGATGAAATTATCGGAAAAAGCTTTGACATGTTCCTTTTTGAAAAAGACCGCAGCGTGGTGCATATGGAATTTAATAAATATATTTCAGGAAGGGAGCACGGCATACCGGATGAAATTGAAACTAAAGCCCGAAACGGCAAAACTATCGTCGTTATGCCCAACCGCATTCGAATAAAAGAGAATTCGGGAAAAACTAAGAGTATAGTTTTTATCGTCGATATCACCGACCGAAAAAAAATGGAACAGAAACTGACCTCGCTGAATGAATTCTATCTTTCTATCTTTGAAAAGTTTCCGGCCATGATATGGCGGTCCGGCGAGGACGCTAAATGTAATTACGTGAATAAACCGTGGCTTGAATATACGGGCATGACGATGGGCCAATGCATCGGCGACGGCTGGCTTGAAAGCGTTCATCCAAACGACCGCGGCGCTTTTTCTTCGAATTATATAAACTGCTTCAATGAAAGAAAACCTTTCGAAGTTCAGTACCGTCTCAGAAGGCATAGCGGGGAATATCACTGGGTGGCGAACGTCGGAAATCCGTTCATAGATATAAACGGTTTTTTTTCAGGTTTTATAGGCGCGTGTTTCGATATAACCGAACAGAAAAAATACGAAGAACAGATAAAGCATCTCAACGAGAATCTAGAGCGGAAAGTGCGCGAACGGACAAAACAGCTCGAGGCGGTTAATATTGAACTGAACGCGACAAAGGAAAAACTCGACGAGGCGTTCCAGAAAGAAAAGGAGCTTAATCAGCTTAAAACCCAATTTATTTCGACCGTTTCACATGACTTCAGAACGCCTTTAAGCGTCATTCTTTCTTCGACCGAGCTTCTTGAATTTTACAGCGACAGGCTCAACGAAGAAAAAAAGAAAGAGCATCTGCACAGGATACAGGATACCGTGGCGCGCATGACCAATCTTTTAGACGACGTTCTTTTTATAAACAGGGTCGATTCGGACCGGATCAAGCTTAATTTCGTGTCGATAAATATAGTAGGGCTGTGCTCTGAAATATGCGATGAAATGCGTATGGTGGCCGGTAAAAAGGCGAGCGTTCATTTTTCGGCGAATATGATGGAATATAGAGTTTTAGCCGATGAAAAAATATTAAGGCATATACTTTTAAATCTTATATCCAACGCCGTGAAATACTCGCCGGAAGGCGGCGAGGTGGCGGTCGCGATCGATATATCTTCCGATAACGGCCTTGTATCATATACCATTTCTGATCACGGCATAGGCATACCCGAGGAAGAACATAAAAAATTGTTCGAGCCTTTCCACCGCGCATCGAACGTCGGAAATATCCAGGGAACGGGACTCGGGCTTTCGATAGTGAAAAGATGCGTCGATCTTTGCGGCGGGACCATAGAATTGAAAAGCAGGCCGGGCGAGGGAACCACATTCATAGTCAGAATGCCTTGATATAATTCGTTTTTTGTCAGATATCGTTAAATAAAAAAAGTTATGTCATACCGGGAGGCGCGAACGCCACGACGCGGTTTTAAGGCGCGAAGTCTTTGGCCCTTCAATGTCATAACTTTTAATAATATCATTATACAAAATTTTCAAAAAAAATTCAAGCTAATTTTTTTGCGTTATGCGCCATATCTGTTGTTATATCAGCCCGGCGTTACTTTTCTGCTTTTTTTTTCTTCTTGATTATAAAAGGCTCGATGGTGTTGAGATACCTTTTATACATTCTTATCTTGAAATATACCTCGTCTTCGGAGACCTTCTCCTTGAGTATCCTCGAATAGCCTTTTAAAAAGCTTATTAATTTACCGTTTTCAACCGGTACGCTGAGTTCGTATTCATCGACAAAGGACGCGAATTTTTTTTCTATTTCGTCGTACAGGGCGCTGAAATTCTTTTGCTCCCTCGCGGATATCTTTACGCATGAAATATCCGTGAAGTTCGAAAGATCGGCGTTATCGGCCTTATCTATCTTGTTGAGCACGATTATTGTGTTTTTATCGTCGGCGTCTATTTCCTTAAGGACTATGTTCACGGCTTCGATCTGCGACATATATTCAGGATTCGAAGCGTCCACGACGTGAAGCAGAAGTTCCGCGTGAATGACCTCTTCGAGAGTGGCTCTGAAGGACATTACGAGCTTGTGCGGAAGTTTGTTGATGAATCCGACGGTATCGGTCAAAAGTATCTCCATGGCGCTTGCGGGTAACTTTATTTTTTTAGTGGTGGTGTCCAGCGTTGAAAAAAGCTGGTCTTTGGCGAGTATGTGCGATTTAGCAAGCGCGTTTAAAAGCGTCGATTTTCCGGCGTTCGTATAGCCGACGAGCGAGACCTGAGGGTAAGGGAATTCGCTGCGCTGCTTCCTGTGAAGCGAGCGGTGTTTTTTAATTTCCTCGATCTCGTCCTTTATCTTTGAGATCCTCGTCCTGATCTTGCGCCTGTCCACTTCGAGCTTCGTTTCGCCGGGGCCGCGCGTTCCTATTCCTCCGCCTAAGCGGCTCAATATTTTTCCGAGACCTATGAGCCGCGGAAGCATATATTCGAGCTGGGCGAGTTCTACCTCGAGCATGCCTTCCTGGGTGCGTGCGCGCATGGCGAAAATGTGAAGGATGAGCTGAGTGCGGTCAAGGACGGTATTATCGAAAAGTTCCTCGAGATTCTTGAATTGAATGCCGGTCAGCTCTTCGTCGAAGATTATAAGGTCAGGCTCTTCTTCGAGGCTTTTTATGTATTCTTTTATTTCGTCTATTTTTCCGGACCCGATGAAGGTTTTCGGATTTATCTTCTGAAGGTTGACGATGAATCTTCCGCAAACTTTCGCTCCGGCGGTCTTGGCCAGAAGCTCGAGTTCGTCGACGGATGTTTCGGCCTCATAAACGCTGTGATATTTAAGGGTCCGCTCTATCCTCGTCGAATTTATAGATACTCCGATAACAATTGCTTTTTCGTTGTTATTAATATTAGATCCTTCCTTTTTATTGAACCGGGGAATTATTTCACCTGTTCGAATCTTGCCGTAAAATGGCGGAGAACCTTGGCTTCAAATGTGAAACGAAGGCCTTTTATATGATCTTTCATTTTTTTAACTTTTTCGAAAGCGTCGACGACCACGTTCATATGCGAAAGAGTGTAAGTTCTTCTGGGTATCGCGAGCCTTACGAGTTCGAGCTCCGGGTATCTGTTCTGGCCGGTCATCGGGTCGCGGTCGGCGAGGACCGTTCCGATCTCGACGCTTCTTACGCCGCCTTCGGTATATAAATGGACCACGAGCGCCTGGGCGGGAAACTCTTCCTGCGGTATGTTAGGCAGGAATTCCTTCGCGTTGACATAAACCGCGTGGCCTCCAACCGGCCAGATTATAGGGATACCTATGTCGCGTAACTTTCTTCCGAGGTATTCGACCTGATATGTGCGGCTTTTAAGATATTCATAATCTATTCCGTCGTATAAGCCCTGAGCTATTGCGCCCAGATCGCGCCCGGATAAGCCGCCGTAGGTAACGAATCCTTCGTATATAACGCAGAACTGAGAACATTTTTCATAAGTGTCGGGGCTGTTGAGCGCTATGAAACCGCCTATATTGACGATGGCGTCCTTTTTACACGACATCGTGGTCCCGTCCGCGTATGAGAACATCTGGCGGGCTATCTCTATTATAGGAACATGTTTGTAGGCGGCTTCGCGCGTTCTTATGAAATAAGAGTTCTCGGCGAACCTGGCCGCGTCGAAGAAGAGAGGTATATTATATTTTTTTAATATTTCTTTCGTTTTTTTGATGTTTTCCATCGAAACGGGCTGGCCGCCGCCGCTGTTGCAGGTGACGGTTATCATGACCATTGGTATTCTTTCGGGGCCGTATTCGTTTATAAGTTTTTCAAGTTTTTCGGTGTCCATATTGCCTTTAAAGGGATAATCGGAATTGATATCGAAAGCTTCCGGCGTGACGCAGTTCACCGCGTGCGCGCCGCGGAATTCGATATGGCCCTTCGTCGTGTCGAAATGCATGTTTCCGATGACCACGTCGTCTTTTTTTAAAAGCGCCGAGAAAAGAACGTTTTCGGCGCCGCGGCCCTGATGGGTCGGAAGCACGTATTTAAAGCCCATTATGTCTTTTATGGCTTCCTGTAATTTCACGAACGATTTCGAGCCGGCGTAAGCCTCGTCGCCTTTAAGCATTTCGGCCCACTGGTCGTCGGACATGGCGCCCGTTCCGGAGTCGGTGAGAAGGTCGATATAAACGTCTTTCGATTTGAGGTTAAAAACATTGTAACCCGCTTCTTTAATGTTTTTTTCGCGTTCGACCTTGGTTATCTTTCTTATTTTTTCAACCATTTTAATTTTATATGGTTCGGCGTAAACTTCGTGATCGAATCCTGACATTTGCCCACCCCTGTTATATATTTTTGAATTATTATATTTACCTTAATATAAGCTTGCTGATCAGGTATCATTTTATCATATAAAAGGTTTAATTTCAAGCATTTCAGAAATGCCGGGAATATAATTTTATTATTCCGGAGGCTGATACGGTTGTTTTTGCCGCCGGATATTTTTTATTGAAAACCCCGCTTTTTTATTAATAAATCCCGGGAATTTTAAAAAATATCAGGCCTTTGACATAGGTCAATTACAAAACCGTAAAAGTGCGTTATAATGGGAACATAATGATTTGAAAAAAATATCGGGAGGAGTTAAAATGAAAAGAAAGATGATCGAGATCAACGAGGAACTCTGCAACGGATGCGGGAACTGCACCACGGGTTGTTCGGAGGGCGCGCTTCAGATAGTGAACGGAAAAGCGAAGGTCGTTAAAGAGGAATTCTGCGACGGCTTCGGGGACTGCATAGGACATTGCCCGACCGGCGCTTTAAAAATAGTGGAAAGAGACGCTCCCGAGTTCGATATTAAAGCGGCTGAGGAACACCTCAGAAAAACACAGGGCGAGGACGCCGTGAAAAAAATGTATGAAGCGCAAAAGGTTCACGAAGCGAAAGAAGCGGGCCACAAAAACGCGGCCGGCGGCGGACACGATCATCATCACGGCCATGGCGGATGTCCTTCCGCCAGGTTCATGCAGTTTAATAAGGCGGCTGAAGCTCCGGTTTCCGAAAGTTCGGCCAGCGGTCCTGAGATGAAGTCCCAGCTCGCGCAGTGGCCGGTTCAGCTCCATCTCGTATCGCCCAACCATCCGGCCTTTAAAAACGCCGAACTTCTCGTTTCGGCCGATTGCGTGTCTCACGCGTTCGGCGATTTCCACAGAAAGATGCTCGCGGGAAAAGCGCTCGCGATCGCGTGCCCTAAGTTAGACGATACTGACGGATATGTCGAGAAATTAACGGCGATAATACAGGCCAATAACATGAAAAGCGTGACGTGCGCGATAATGGAAGTTCCCTGCTGCGGCGGGCTTTTAAGAATGGTGCAGACCGCGGTTCAAAATTCCGGAACGAACGTTCCCCTTAAGGTCATAGTTATCGGCGTTGACGGAAGCATAAGGGAATCTTAATAATAGTGAAAAGTTAAGAGTGAAGAGAGAAGAGTTAATGAAGGCTCGCGCCGCTCGCTCATTTTAAAAGCAGGTTTTGAAGAAGCGGCCTGGTCAGAACTGCCGGGAACAATTTGAAATGTAAATACGCCGCTGACGCTATGTCAAAAAAAGATAAAAAAATCATAAAATAACATCAATATTAAGGGGAGGATCTAATATGCAGAAAGAACATAAATGCGATTGCGGGAATAAGGATTGCGGGGAGGAAGCTTCGTTAATGCTTTCAAATAGCGTCGAATATCAGGCCGACGCGGTGGTAAGCAAGACCCTTATCAACAAAACGACCGGAACGGTAACACTTTTCGCGTTCGACAAAGGTCAGGCATTGAGCGAACACACCGCGCCTTTCGACGCGATGGTCCAGATACTTGAAGGCGAATCGAAGATAACCGTCGGCGGTCGTCCGGTATCGTTAAAAACCGGTGAATTTATTATAATGCCGGCCAATGTGCCCCACGCCGTGAGTTCCATCACTAAATTTAAAATGATGCTCACCATGATAAAATCTTAATAATATGAAATTTTCAAAATTTTAGTTATAATTGACTTGCGTCAAATACAAAAGTGAATTTTTAACCTATAATTAAGGAAAGTTTTAAACGACAGGAAACTTGAAATATAGAACTTAAAATAACCGGAAAAATTATAAGGAGGAAATTAAATGTTTTGTTACCAGTGTGAACAGACCGCTCAGGGAAAAGGGTGCACCGCTATGGGTGTTTGCGGAAAAGACAATTCGACGGCTTCTTTACAGGACCTTCTCATCCACGTCGCGAAGGGCATTTCAATGTATGCTCACAAGGCCGGGCTCCTCGGCGCGAAAGATAAAAACCTGGACGTATACGTTACTGAAGCTTTATTTACGACCGTCACAAACGTCAATTTCGACCCTGAAAGACTTAGATCCATAATTATAAAAGGAAGCGAAGTTTTCGCCAACGCTAAAAAGTTATACGAAGGCGCCTGCGCCAAACAGAATAAAACTCCCGAAGCTCTCGAATGCCCGGCGGCTTTCAAAGTCGGCGGCACTCTCGATGAAATGATAAAACAGGGCGAACACCTCTCGATAGAGAACAGAAGAAAATCCCTCGGCGAAGATATAGCCGGCCTTCAGGAACTTCTCACTTACGGTTTGAAAGGCACCGCCGCTTACGCCGAACATGCCCGCGTTCTTGGAAAAGAAGACGATAGCGTTTACGCGTTCTTCCACGAAGCGCTCAGTTTTTTAATGAACCCGAAACCCACGGTGGACGAGCTTCTTGGATATAACCTCAAATGCGGCGAGGTCAACCTTACCGTTATGGGACTTCTTGACGCGGCCAACACCGGAACATATGGAAACCCCGTTCCTACGAGCGTTAGAACGACGCCCGTTAAAGGAAAAGCGATACTCGTATCCGGCCACGATCTGAAAGATCTCTATGAACTTTTAAAACAGACCGAAGGAAAAGGCATAAACATATACACGCACGGCGAAATGCTCCCGACGCACGGTTATCCCGAACTTAAAAAATTCAAGCACCTCGTCGGAAACTACGGCGGCGCGTGGCAGGACCAGAAAAAAGAATTCGACGAATTCCCTGGCGCTATCCTTATGACGACCAACTGCATACAAAAACCTAAAGACACATACATAAAAAGAATATTCACTTCCGGCCTCGTCGCCTGGCCCGGCGTGGATCATATCAAAAATTATGATTTCTCGCCCGTTATAAAAGCGGCGCTTGACGCTCCCGGTTTCACTTCCGACGCCGAAAACCATGAGATAATGGTCGGATTCGGCCATAACGCGGTTCTCAGCGTTGCCGGAACAGTCATCGAAGCCGTTAAATCAGGCGCTATAAAACACTTCTTCCTCGTCGGCGGATGCGACGGCGCTAAATCCGGCAGGAACTACTACACCGATTTCGCGAAGCTGGCCCCGAAAGATACGATACTCATGACCCTCGCCTGCGGCAAATACAGGTTCAACAAGCTTGATTTCGGAACGATAGGCGGCATACCGAGGCTCCTCGACATCGGCCAGTGCAACGACGCGTTCTCAGCGATCCAGATAGCGGTCGCTCTTTCGAAAGCTTTCAACTGCGGAGTGAATGACCTCCCTCTTTCAATGATACTTTCATGGTACGAACAGAAAGCGGTCTGTATCCTTCTCACGCTGCTGCATTTAGGCATCAAAAATATCCGCCTCGGACCGTCGCTCCCGGCTTTCATAACACCGGCCGTTTTAAGCGTGCTCGTCGAAAAATTCAATATCGCTCCCATAACGACGGCCGAAGCCGACCTTAAAGCGATACTCGGAGATAAATACAAAGCGGCGTAATGTAAAAGCGCGATAATTTAATAAGATCAAAAAAATAAAAAACAGGCGTTCAGAAATGGGCGCCTGTTTTTTGCGCGCCCGACATTTTCGGGCCGCGGAAGATATAAAACCGATGAAGTAATAAATTTTAAGTTACGCGAAGATATAAAAGAAGACAATTGTGAAAAACTTCTATATTAATGAACATCGATAAACTTTCCTCTGGAAATATCCTGAAGCGAAATGATCTTGATGGAACCGCCGTTTACGGCCTTTAAAATCTCATGTTTAAATAAAAAGTTTCCGAAAATATTATTTTTTTTGAATATATAAAGGCTGTTTTTCCGTAATATCGCGATATATCTTCCCGAAGGCGACAAAAAAGCATCATCCGCCTGCGGCATGGCCTTTTTTATACGGCCGATAAGGCGTTTTTCGAGATTGATATTTTTGAATAATACATCGGACCCGTTTTTAAGATCTTTAAAGTGTTTATATCTGACGGACCATGACGATGAGTTGGAAAAATTGAAACGGACATCCATGGATACGATAAAACGGCCGAATTCCCTTTTTATATTCCAGCAATATTCATCGGTTTCATTTACGGCTTCGTCGTGAGGCCTCAGCTTTTCAGCGTATTTAACCTTCTTCGCGTCAATGAGGTCTTTTTTTATTTTATCGCCGAAGATATCCGCCATGGATATCAATCCCTTCGATCTTTCATCGCCGAGCTCGTCTTCTATCGGCTTGTGTGTTACTTCGGCCTTTTTTTCAAAAAGATCGGGTTTCGCGACGCATCTTTTTTCATAGGACGGGTGCCATGTTCCGCCTTCGCTTCCCGATACTTTTTTTTCGAAACTGACAAATCCCGCGTCGGCGAAATTTATCGCGCTCTCTTCGGAATAATTATTCAGAGGCGCGAAGGATCTCGCGTCGAGGACTGGAATTTCCGAAGACGCTTCTGAGTTTGAAAGATAAAAAGAACCGATCTTAAGATCGGGTATGTGGCAGTCTATATTGGATCCGCATTTCAATTCGAACGGGACCAGGTCGAAAAATTCAGATCCTCCGGTATCTTTCGGCTTGTAAATAAGTATAGAGTTTTTCTTTGGACGGCATTTGAAATTTTTTTCGCTGAAATTTATGCACAGCGTTTCATATTCGATACGGTTTTCACCGGGGATCTTCACGCAGACCAGCATGCGTTCTTCGCCGCCCTGATCCGTATCGCCGGCGGAAAAAGCGTTAGACGATATTGCCGTTTCCGGCGGTAAAAAAAAGGTTAATAAAAAAAACAGGAATATGATAAATATAGTTTTATAAAAACCGGAGTTTATTTTCATGGCTTTAAGACATGGTCCCTTCTTATTTGGTGTGGGTATCGAAAGTAGAGAACAGTGATTAGATAATAGATATAGTTGTGGATTGCTTGATAATAAAATAAGAACGCGAAATAATTAAAACCAGGCGGCCGAAGGTCGCGAACGCGCACGGCACGGATGCCGCAGTGTCGCTGAAGCCATGGATGGCGAGAAGCGACCAACTATTCTCTGTTCACTGTTATCTATTCACTAGTATATTTGTTCCCATAAAAAACACGAAAGAGCCTGAAACATTTTTATTTAAGCGCGCCTTCTATGATCTTTCCGTCGATCTTTTCAGGTATCGGTCTTTCGAGCGCTTTGAGCATTGTAGGAAATATATCAACTGTCCTTGCGCATTCTATCTTAACGCCGTTTTTAAACGCGGGGCCGTAAAATAAGATCGGAACCTTCATCTGGTCGTAAGATAGATTTCCGTGCAATCCCTTCTGGCCTTCGTTCCAGGGTTCATAATCGGGCGCGGCGAGTAAGACCATGTCGCCGCCGCATCCGGAATCGAGAAGATCGGAAACGAGGACGGGAACATCGGGATATGGGCTTCCCGCAGTGGCTTTTAGCCATTCATTCGAAGAATGGAACGCGCCGCCCGTGAGCGCAGAGGCTTTTTTATCGGACGCGTAACCGAAAGGATCTACGCCTTCTATTACTGAATATGAATATTGTTCGCCGTTTTTAACTATCTTTGATCTTCCGGAGGCGCTTTCCACGAAATAACTGTTTGAGCCGTCGCGGTATAAAACATGGCGGATGCCTTCGCTTTTCGCGAAAAAGCCGATCAGGTCGACTTTTTTCTTTCCGGTGCGGTCCGGGTAATTTTTAAGTTCATTGGCCGTCGGGCGTTCAATGAAATTTTTCGAGCCTGGTTTTTTAGCGTAAACGAGAACGCAGGCGTTGCCTGAAACGGCGGTAATTATATCGGCCTTGAATCTTGATTTTAAAAGGTTGAAATCGATCGTGTTTCGCGGGATCGAGTGATATGAGTTCATATTGAGGTCTTTAGCCAGAGCCGCGTCTATATCGTAGCTTTTATTCGATGTGGCCAGGCCGTGGTCGGATGATATAACGATATTTACCCTGCCCCATTCGCCTATGCTTTTAAGATGATCGACGATTTTCGCGACCATCGAATCCTCAAATATTATAGATTCTGAATATTCTTTTCCCGCGCCGTAAGAATGGCCGTTCGAATCGGGTGAGTGAAGCGATATGAACGAGAACACTGGAAGGCCGTTTTTGGTCTCGGACAGGAATTTTCCGACAAGGGACGCGTCCATGTCGTTATATTCCTTCTTTATCTTGTTATAGGCGACCTGGATCCAGGGCACTCCGCTTTTTGAGACGCCGCGGTCGACCATGCCGAAAACTGAAAGAGTGGCCTTATCGGATAGTATTTCGTATATCGTTTTATACTCGGCCGTGAGGTCGTCGTTGATCTTTGAATTGTCCGTTCCGCAATATACCCTGTAAGTTCCGGTCTTTCTGTCGAAAAGCCTTATGCCCGAAAGTTTTGATTTAGTGGGGCCGACGCCCATTATGAAAGGGGCGTACGCCGGTCCGGTCGTCGAAGGAAGCACGGAAACTCCTGTTTCTACATAGACGCCGTTTGATATAAGGTTTTGAATATTAGGCAGTTTTCCCGCGTCGAGCAGTTCTTTAAACCGGTCCTGGCGGACGCCGTCTAAGAGTATGAATAAAAATTTCGTTTTTGATTCGAACCTGGCCGGATCGCCGGCCTTAAAATATGATAAAACTATGTTTTTGCCGTCGAGCGCCGACGAATAATCAGCGATCGCTTTTTTATACTTCGCGTTTGAAACCTGATACTCTATTTTTTTAAGCCCCTTCGCAGCCGGGTTCAGCCATGACTGAGCGTCAAAAGCGTCTTTTTTGTTTTTCATCGCCATATATCTTGTGGAAATTTCCGCTCTAAGTTTCATTATTTTCGAAAGTTTCGCGAGTTTTTCATTGACGCCGTCCAGAGCGGTTTTTGAAGTGATGATTTTAGCCGTTTCAGCCGCTTTATTCAATAAATTTTGAGCCCCGGCGCCGTCGTTTTTATATTTCAATAAAACTATCGCGAGTTCTACCATCAACGATGATTTTTCAGAAGGATCATTCGCTGTCTCTATCTTTTTTCTGAGATCGTTTATTTTTTGATCAGCATTTTCAGCATATTTCGGCGCATTTGATACACTTTCAGCCTTTGCCGCGTCGTTTGAGATATTCTGCGGTTCCGGCTCCGAATTATCTTCATAGGCGCCCATATCAGCCGAATTAATTCGTTTCTGATCGACCGCTGCGCTATTCGCTCTTGAATAAATTTCATAAGAAGCCCTGTATTTTTCAGCGAGCGAATTCAGAATTTCCGTATCGGCCCCTTTATCAATGGCATTTTTCAATTCATTATAATCGGAGAGATATCTTTCATAAGCGTCTTTCGTCGAAACGCCGGCGCCTATAGATGTTCCCGCCGCGGCGAAAACGCTCAAAACAACGGTCAAAAAAACCAGTAATACTAATTTGTTGGTTATCCGCGTCATATTACACCATCCTCAAATATATATAAAAAAATATTTCAAAATTCGGCCCATTATTATTTATACTATTACATGCCGCTAAAAGTTTCAAAAAAAAGCTTTTCGGCACTAAAAAAATTCATTCTCCATCAATTATCTCAAAAATTTAAAAATTCGGCAAGAAATCTATGGAAATATAAAAAAAAAATCCCTTCCGCATCAATTATTTCAAAAATTTTAAAATTAGATAATAACTCTATGGAAAAATTTAAAAAAATTATGTATAATAGTACCTGATAATTTTTTTTCGACAAATTTTAAATATATCGTTTTCATTGCCCGGTTTTAAATTTTAACTCAGGGATAAATTCAAGGGAGATTCGAATGAAGATAAAGATATGGGGCAGCAGGGGTTCCATCGCCGTGCCGGGGCCGACGACCATAAAATACGGCGGCAACACCACATGCATCGAGGTCAGAACCCGCGAGGGCCAGATGGTTATAATCGACGCCGGGTCCGGTTTGCGGCTTCTCGGCAAGAAATTATTGAAGGAAAAAGACACCAAAGAAATATTTTTGATGCTCACGCATGCCCACTGGGACCATCTTTCAGGGTTCCCGTTCTTCGTTCCCGCCTATCTTGAAAGATATACCATCAACGTTTACGGCGGCCCTTCCGCTAAAGATTCCCTTAAACTTTATCTGAAACATCAGATGTCGCCGCCATATTTCCCCGTTGATTTTTCGCACATGAACGCTAATTTTAAATTCGGAAACGATTGCCCGAACATCGGCGATATCGGGCTCCTCGAATTTTCGGCCATACCCTTGAACCATCCCGACGGCGGATACGGCTATAAATTCACCAAAAAAGGCAAGGTCTTCGTTTTTCTTACCGATAATGAAACGCGCCACAAACACCCGAACGGAAGGCCTAAAGAAGAATATATCGAATTCTGCAAGGGCGCGGACCTGCTTTTTTACGATTCGCAATACACTGAAAAGGAATATAAACTGACCAAAGGCTGGGGCCACTCGACCTTTTCAGACGCCGTAGAAATAGGCGTCGCCGCGGGCGTTAAAAAACTCGGCCTTTTTCATCACGACCCCGACCGTTCCGACGAAGATATGGACGCGCGGGTCGAGGAATGCAGAAAGCTCATAAAAAAAATGAAGTCGGGTGTCGATTGTTTCGGCGCGGCCGAAGGAATGGAAATACAATTATAAAATGGAGTTTTAAATGTTCCCTGTTTACATCACCGTGCTTTGCGTGATCGCCGGCATAATTTTAATGGCGGCCAAAAAAATGCGTTTCGCGACGGCTTTCCTTCTCGCTTTCCTCGTCTGCGGCGTCGGATTCGGTTCAATTTTCGCCTTTATGGGCCATTTTTTCGTCCCGGACAAGGTCGCGGCCGGTATCGGCTGGCCAGCCGGAAATCCATTCCAGCAGGAGGTCGCTTTCGCCAACCTCGGTATCGGCCTGCTGGGCATCCTCTGCGCGTGGTTTCGCGGCAATTTCTGGCTTGCCACGATAATAATGAACGCGGCTTTCTTAACAGGCGCCGGAACGGTCCATTTAAAGGAAATATTAGCAAAAGGTAATATGAATTATCTCAACGCCGGCCCCGTCTTCTTCGGCGATTTCATAGGCCCCGTTATACTCATTGTTTTATACGTTGCTAAAAAATATACCGATCCTGAAAAATAGAATCATTATATTAGCTGATCTCATAGCTTTTAGACCGGAGTCCCGGCCCTGTTTTTATATTTGATCCTTCAGTCGCCCGCCGGAAAAAGAATATTTCAATAAACGCATATGCGCCTGGCCGTAGTTAAGGTCGGGCGTGTATGTTTTTAAGCGTTATAATATTATCAGCGTTAAACCGTTGACGGTTATGTGAAAATAAAAACATTTAAATTTTATTATTGACGATTCGGGGTGGCCGTGTTAAAATGACGGCAACGATTGTTGATTGAAAAGGTGCTGATTGTGAGAAAAATATTTAAAAATACATGGACTCTTTATATTCTGGTATTTATAACGCTCGCCGCCGCGGCCGTTTCGAACGCCGCACCGAAGGATGAAAGCCTTGATAAATTCGTCAAAAAAGGCCGTATCACGAAAAAAGAAGCGGCCGTGATCAAACAGGATCTTAAAAGCGAACTGAAAGCAGAAATAACCAGCGAGGTCAGGGAAGAATTGAAAAAGAACGGCGTGAGAAAACATGTCGCTGAAACCGCTGGAACGGCAATTAAACATGACCTTTTACCTGAAGTTAAAACTGCGCTCGCGGCCGAAAAAAAGACATCTGACGAAGACGCTAAATTAGCCAAAAGTAAAGAATTATCGATCTTCGGCTACGCCCAGATAAATTATATTGACGATAACGCGCCCGCCGCGGCCGCGGGGTTTAACATCGCGAGAATAAGACTTTTAACATATAAAAAGATCGATAACAATTTCGATTTTTATTTTCACGGAAATATCACCGGAAATAACGACACTTATTCAAAAATAATGCTGCTGGAATCCGTCGTCAGATACAATGGAACGCCCGGTTTTCAAGCCTGGTTCGGGCAGTTTGTCATCCCCTTCGGCATCGAGGTCCCGCTGGGATCTTCAAAAATTCACATGATCAATTTCTCCCAGATAAACAATAACCTCGACCACGAGCAGTTCAATGAAGACCTTCTTGATACCGGCGTCAGGCTTGATTTCGAAAAAAAGGGCAGGCCGCTCAACCTTACTCTCGCCATTTTAAACGGTGAAGGCATTAACAGAAAAAGCGATTCCAACGACGGCAAAACGTTAGTCGGAAGACTCACTTATAAAGCCGCGAAAGGTCTCGTTTTAGGCGCTTCAGCGCTCGACGGCAAACGCTATAAGGCCGCGTCCGCCGCGACGGCGTCTTTTGGGAAATACGCCGCAGCCACGCCCGACGGAGATTTTGACAGGAAGAGAAAAGCGTTCGACCTGAAATACACCGGCGCCAGATGGTTCTGGCAGGGCGAATACTGCTTCTTTGAAACGGGAATGGCCGGCCGTTCGGCTAACCTGAAAGGAAAGGGCGGTTATCTCGAAACCGGTTACAGGATAAAGCCGAAATTCGAACTCACTTTGAAGAACGAGCTGTTCACGCCCGATACTGACGATAATTCATCCAGGCGCGAAATAAAAGCATACGGTTTCAACTGGTATTTTTCGAAGATCAGTAAAATACAGTTCGTTTATGAGAACCGCATCGAGCAGCCCGGAAAAACTATCAATAATGACCTTTTCGCGACGCAGTACACTATGGAATTTTAAAGTGACCCGATTATTTTCAGGCGACCTTTCCCCGCGCGCGAGCCACAATTTTTAGCTCGACCAACACGACGTTGGAAGTGCAGGCGAAGCCAGGGATGGCGAGAGTCCTGCCTCCCCTTTCGGCGGCATCAATATAATTCATACATAAGCTGAATAAAAAAAGCCGCCCCGGTGTAGGAGCGGCTATAAATGTTATTTTCAGCTTTGATAAGTTAAATTATTTAACATTAGCAGACATTGGCTTGATACCATTTCGATCTGCATTATTCAACTGTAAACTATTGGCCATTAATCACCAATGAAGTTCCGGATTTGACAATGGTAACGGCATTTGTCCAATTGCCAGAGCCGGCTGAACTCGTGGCGGTTATAAATCCGCTACCGCCGCCATTGTTGGTGCGGTTGTAAAACACTTTTATGTAAGTGTTACCAGCCCTTAAGTTTTTCGCTTCAAATGAGTACGTGCCATCGGGAGCATCGGCCTGAATAGTTGAAGTTTCAGGGCCTGTGCCGACCAGATCATCCCTATCCAAACTTACTTTTCCATCAGCCGATATTAAATGACTATACATAACTATCTCGGCGTTTGGCATTGTTGTGTAAGAATCAACGTC
>CAZKCG010000001.1:61654-139763 GCA_964551445.1 uncultured bacterium
AATGACTATACATAACTATCTCGGCGTTTGGCATTGTTGTGTAAGAATCAACGTCACCTGCCGTAGACCATGTTAGCACTATAATAGCTTTGCCGGCACCGACTATTGTTGGAGCCATGTTCGAACTGACGCCTGTAAGGTTTGAACCCGAAACCGTTACGTTGTCAAAGTCGTTTTCAAAGCCTGCCGCTACGTATTGAACAGTATATGATCCGTCTCCGACTGTAACGGTATAATTACCTGATCCGTCCGTTGTAGTAGTTGTTACAGTGCCACCGGTCAAAACTCCGGTTCCTGACCTCACATTGATAGTAGCTCCGGAAATTATGGCGCCGTTCATAGCGTTGGAAGTGTTTCCCGATATTGTTCGCGGTGTTATCGGCGTTGCGGTTATTGATGCCTGGCCGGATATGTTGCTTGTAGAACCGTCGGTGTTGTAGATAGTGAAAGTATAGGCAGTTCCGTTGGTGAGACTGTTATATGTCTTGGATTGAGCTCCGGAACCGCTGGCGGTCTGGGTTCCGATTCCGTTGTTTCCGGTGATGGTCGACGTGTAGTTTGCCGCGTTGCTCCAGTTGATAGTGACCGTCGTATTGCCTTCTGTCTTCGTGGGCGAGGGAGCGGTCGGGACCACGCCGTCGTTGGATCTTGCCGATTCATTACCGGCGGGATCGACTAAACAGTAGGAAACTGTCGTTGCGTCGGCAAGAGCGGTCACGCCGGTGACGATGTCTCCGGTCGAATAACCGCCGGCTCCGTTAGCTGAAGCGGCAGTGCCTTTGACTGTATATGTTCCTCCGTTATTCTCGTATATGCGCAATTTAAGATCGTCATATGCGTTATCGCATATCGGGCCTGTCGCCGCGACGGCCTTAGTGTCTTTCTTGCTGTAATAGAGGCTCGTAAGATCGCCGGCCGCGAGAGCGGGAACGGTTCCGGTCGTAGCGGTGACCTTTGCGGGGACTCTGATATTGAGCATCGCGTCTTCGACCGTGATATATATGTCATAGGTCGTCGTCTGGGTGAGCAGCGTCGCAGTGAAGTTGTTCTCAACGTTAGCCGTCACTGCTACATTGCCTTTGAGATTTGCAGTGAGAGCGCCGTTTGCCGCGGTTGTTCCAGCCTTGACCTGTGCCGCGGTTGGTGCGGATGCTCCGGAAGGCAGGCATACGAAGTAAGCCGTTCCGCTCTCTGTCGCGTTAACGAGGAGCTTGATCGAGTGGGTGTTGACCGTCGATGACTTAGGATAGGTAGCGACCCACGCAGGAGCCGCCTTATCGTTAGACACTGTCGCGGTCATTCCGATGAAGAAATTGCCCGTCAGATCGGCCACGCTTGTCGATGAAAGGGTTATTGTCAGAGCGGCGTTCGTGTCGGGTGAAGCTCCTTCATTTATCCTGACGACCACGAATGAAGAATCGGCGAGGTCTCCGTCCGAAGAAGCGTTGGCCACGACTCCGTCGGCGTCTGTAGTGACGGCGGCGACCGTGTAGCCTGCGACGGTAATGCCGGATGCCGCTATTGTCGAATTTTTGATGAATTCGTCGAATCTTACTATCATATGATCGAGTTTGCCGTTGCCGTCGGCGTCCATGGTGTAGACGCTGTTGGCCGATACGGACCCGCCGAAGAGTCTCGGAGGAATGCCGTCGAACGAGGCCGTCGGGACGAGGATGCCCGCGAACTGGTTATTGAATGAATCATTGATTTTGTTCGCGGCGATCGTCACTGAAGGCTTGATCGTAGAATCGTCCGAACCACGCTCATTGACTCTTATCACGAGATACTCGCCGCCTGTTCCGTCGCCGTCCGTGGCGGGCAGAGCGACCTTGCCGTCCGCGTCGGTCTTGACTCCGGCTACGGTATAAGTGTAGCCGCCGTCCGTAACGGCTATATCGCCGTTCACAATGTTCTGGGCCGTAACGTATTCGCTGAATCTTACTATTATGTGGTCGATCCTGGCGTTGGCGTCGGCGTCATATGTGTAAAGCGATTGTCTTGAGGCTAATCCGGAATAGAGTGTCGGCGGCACGCCGTCGTAGTATATTGTGGTCGCCGTGAGCATTACCGGCGCAGTCTGAATTATCTGGTTGCGGTTTTCCGCTATTGCGTAAACGTCATATTTCTTCATGTTCTGGAGCGACTTGAACTCGAAATATCCGGCGACATTTGAAGATATGATCGTATTTCCTTTCGAACCTTCCGCAAGGGCCGCGCCGGAAGCGTCCGTTCCAGCCTTGATCTGAGCGATCGATGGCGCCGGAGCTCCGGCGGGCAGGCATACAAGATTAACCGCGGCGGTGTCATCCGTCATCAGGCTTACGCGGATGTTGAAATATGAAGGCTGTGCCTTTGGATAATCCTGCGCCCAGACGGGAGCGGTCGAATCCATGGTCCTTTGTCTGACAAGAGCCGGTGCAGCCTGAAGGTTCTCGTAACCGTCTTCCGCGACGGCATAAACATCGTATTCGGCGTCGCCTTCGAGCCCGGCGAATGAATATGTCATCCCGGTTTCATACGAAACTATATCGACGGAAGCTTTGAGGCTATCGGCAACCGATGTGCCCGAAGCGTTCAGGCCCGCCTTGACCTGAGCGGCCGATGGAGCCGCAAGGCCGGTCTTCTGGCATATCATGTAAACTTTAACTGATTCGTTTGTTTTAAGGTTCACGCCGATCTTATTGAATTCGGTTGCGAAGCCGTTGGGATATCCGGAGATCCATACCGGCGGCGTAGTATCGGATGTCAGATATATTTTTGATGCCGGCGAGACGTTTCCAAGGATATCGTTATGTACTGATGAAACTTCAACGGTTCCTGTGATCGAAACCGGAACGCCGCCTGGATTGTTCAAATTGAACGAGCCTGAAGCCGTATCGCCATTGCCGGTCGAAGCGGTTTCGAAGATAACTCCCGGCGTCGATTCGCCGAAGACGGGTGTAACGTTGTCCGCCATGGCTTTTGCGGTCATTGTGACGGCTCCGCCGTTTTTGACCGTAACTTTAAGTGATTCGCCGTTTTTGAGCGTAACGCCCGGTCTTATCTTTAAAGCTGGTTTTCCGGATTCGTTTATCATTCCGGCTTTCGCTCCGGTTCCGCCGTCTCCGGCGAGGACGAGCCTGATCGGATTATTTACTATCGGGCCTGCGGCTATATACGGATCGGATGCGGCTCCGCTGTTGCCGTCTATGTCTTTAAAAGCCGCAACTATTTTATCGCCGGCCTTGACCGCCATATCGAACGCCCTGTCGCCTGCCGAAAGCATCGTTTGGGAGTCTTTCCATGCGGCCCCGCCGTCTGTTGAAAACATAGGAACCAGTGATGTTACGCCTTCTCCGATGTTTTTGAAAGTGATCTTGCCGGATTCGGAATTTACGAAGAAATCGCCGTCGGCAAGTTTATTATTCCTTGGTATCGTGACAGGTTTCGACTGCGCCGCGATCCAGGTGTTTCCTTTTGCGTCGGCGTAATAAACTGAAACCTCGCTCGAGGCGCCCGGCAGATAAGTGAAAGTCTGAACTGGCGAACTGACGTTTCCGGCCTGAGTGCCGTTGACGAACAGCATGTTTCCATTGAGGGTTGCCGTCGGGTTATATATTTCGACCTTTTTTACAGCGGCCATCGCGATGAAATCGCCGTCAGCCGCTCCGGTCTTTTTATTGGAAGCTTTTTTGAGGAAATAGTCGTCGGAAGCGAATGACGCGTTTCCCGTGACTCCGTCCAGAAAGGCCACTTTAACCCTGTCTCCGGCCTTTATGGACTGCGGCATATCGAACCTGGATATGCCGGACGAACTCATCGCCGCGGTTGAACTCCAATTGATGCCGCCGTCGGTTGAATAAAGTATGTTATATCCATTCAGGCCGCCGCCGGAATTAGTGAGCTCGAATTTCTTTTCATGACCGAGCACTCTGAATGAACCATCGCCGCCGGAAAGGTTCGCCGGAGCCGGCGCTGTAGCAACGCCGGATGTCTGAGTGAGCGAAAAATTGCCGTTGTTATCGCGCATGGCAACCTTTATTTTGCTGGAAACAGACATTGAGATATCGAAGTTCTGGCCTACGCTCGAGCTTATTCTGCCAAGTTCTTTCCATGTAGCGCCGTTATCGACTGAAGCGAAGGCTGTATATCCGTCGCGCGCGCTGTCGAAGTTGGTTATAGCTATCTGGCTTACTAAAGCCTTTACGCTGAAGTTTCCGAAACCTTCGGAAAGATTCTGCGGCGCGCCGGCGACCAAAAGTTTAGCAGCCGTTCCTACGCTGCCGTCGCCATGATTCATTGCGATCATAAGACTGTCGCCGGCCTTTACGGACGAACTCAGTTTATAAGCGACGGATCCGTCAATAGTTGCCGAAGCTGAAAGCTTAGCCGAAGTTCCGCCGTTGATAGATAACATTGGAGCGGCTCCGGGTTCTGAAGAGCCCGTGCCGGCGAAAACAAGCGAATTAGAGCGTCCGTCAAATATGAAATTGCCCGATAACGCGTTGGTCGAATTGACCGGTGCAGGTTTAATTTGAACGCCCGCGACCGGCTGGATATAAATATCGTCGGATGTATCGTTCGGGGTGCCGTTGTTGGAATTCATGTAAAAACTTACGAATTCATCGCTGTTCCAGGCCGTTCTGATAAATGATGGAACATTGACGGCGCCTATCGCTCCCGAAGCGATGGAAACGGTCGTGCCTTCATATACAAGCGTGCCGTCAGTTGCCGTGGAGCCTGAATATATGCGGATGGAAAAATTCTCTTCTGAAAGGTTTGAGGAACCGTCATTTATGTTTGTTATTAAGACGGAGCCCGCGAGCGCGTCGAAAGCCCATTTATTGTTTGATCCAGGCCCGTCGATGCCGTGATCGGGGCCTTTTACAAGTCTGCCAAGACATTGAGCCGTGGCTGACAGCCCCTTTTGGCGGACGAAAATGTAATTTCCGGAAACTACCTGGCTGAGGTCTATTTCTTCACCTTTTCCGGTGAACCATATACCGGAGTTATTAGCGGCAGCGCCATTGAGGCAGTATTCCATTTCGGACGGAACCGCTGACAAATAGAGTTTATTAACGCCTGCCTTTCTCGATATGCTGAAGCCGGAAATGCCGGAACCTGCCTTTTTAAGCACAAGCGGCTGTCCGTCATTAATGTCTTTTTTTGTTAAAGGATATGAGATCTTGTTTCCGGCAAGGTCGGTGAAACTGATAAGAAAGTCGAATTCGACCGCGTCCTCCGTGCCGTCGAGGTATCTCGCGACCGTCCAGTTGCGTTCATCGGTATTTCTTACAGTGACAGGCTTGTTCATCATTGTCGCGGTGACGTTCTTGACGGGTTCGTCGGCTAAAAGAGTAATGACTATCCTGTCGCCGAGTTCCGCTATGGATTGGCTGCTCGTGTTGGATGAAGCTGCGGAGAGTTTCTCGCGTTTCGGCGCGACGGTATCTTTTGTGACGGAAACGGTAATTGAACCGGCATCCGCTCCGGATATTGAAACGCCGGTGATCTTTATCTCGCTTTTTATGCCCTCGGTCAATTTAACGATGTTTACAGGAAGCGCGGCCATGTCGCCGGATGCCATAACGAACGAGGTCTCGCGAAGGGCGTTGACGCCGGATATAGAAGCCGCGAGCTTCGTTCCGGTCGGTACGGAAACCATTATGTCGAAATTTGAATTGACCGTTGTGCCGTCTTTCTTAGGTTCCATTTCAGTTATTCCTGTGACGGTCGGTTTAACGGTGATTTCACCTGTTATCTCGAACGAGGCCGAAGCGATATCGGAATCTGCCATTCCGGATTTGAGCGCTATCGCCTTGACGGTCGAACTCTTTGAGACCACGAATGCCGACGAATAAATCGTTCCCTTCGAAAAAGAAGGAACTGAGCCGTCGGTGGTATATCTTATCAAAGATCCGGCCGTCGAGCACGATATAGATACTGCCTGAGGCGTCGAATAAGCGCCGGATGAGGGCGTGATCACGGGTGCCGCGACGGCTGGAAGAACCTCTTCGCTTATGTCGTAAACCGCCGAAGATGCTTTTGAATCATCCATGCCTTCGTTATACGCAATAGCTTTGATGATCAAGCTCTTTGAGATTGAGAAAGGTCCTGAATAAATCGTACCCGAAATTTTAGACGGCGCGCTTCCGTCGATAGTGTATTTTATTTTTGCGCCTGCGGTGGCCGTAGTTATTTCTATCATTTGCGCGCGGTTATAGGAACCGCCGGATACGCTGAAAACCGGAGCGGATACGGTCTGTTTAATTGGAACTATCTGATAGGATACGTTAACTACCGATGAAGACGCGTCATTTAATATAGCAATGGCTCTGATGACCGTTGATGACGATACAGTGACCGGCGTCGAATAAACGGATCCGGTCGCCGCGGTCGGCTGGGAACCATCGATGGTGTATCTTATTTGAGCGCCGGCGCTCTTCGTCGAAAGCGTCACGTTCTGTGCCGCTGAATAAGTTCCAGGGGGAGGGTCGGCTACGGGCGCAAGCACTGCTGCCGGCGTCTTCCCGATCGTGACAACGGACCCATCGGTGGTTGCCGATACCTGCGCGGCGTTCTTCCCATTCAGGCCGATTATTCCGGAGATGCTGAATTTGAAAGATTGATCAGTTGCGAGAACGTCCGCCGAAGCGGAAAACTCGGTGGAGGATATCTTCTTTACGGAGGCCGCTCTTCCAAAAATGCTCACGAAAGGAGTGGAAGCTATATCCATGTTCGATGAGAACGTTATGAAAACCGATTCGCCGGGCCTTGCGAATGAAGGTGAAACCTTTACAAGCGTAAGCGCGGGGATCCTGTCATCGACCTTCACACCGGTTATTACCGAACTGATACTGCCTATAGTGCTCGGTTTGGTCCTTGAATCGATTATCGTGCCGCCGAGATTGATCGATGTATTTATGTTGTTGAGTTTGTTTACGATCGTATCGTTGGAAACGCAATTGACGAAATTGCTGATCGTGTTCGACATAAGACTCAGCCGGCTTCCGGGCGTTCCTGTATTCGCGTTCGTGGAATTGTTAAGTATTACGGAGTTCTTGATATCGTTTGAGATCAAGTTCGAAAGAAGCGTATTATTTACTGTTTTTATGCAATTTGCGAACTGGTCGAGGTCAATGACGCCGTTCGAGGAGCTGTTGATGATATTATTGATGATGTTATTGTTGCTGAAGTTTGTGTCGTTAATTGAAATAGTGTTCAGATTGCTGCTTATGGAGTTGCGCAGATTGCTGATATTAATGATCGGAATGTTGGAGACTATATTGTTTTCAATATTGAAAAGGCATCTGGCTGTTGAATTTGCGTCGATGTTGACGTCTTTGATCGTGAAGTTTCCGCTGCCGGAAAGTGTGAGGTTGTTAAATCCCGTCACGTTCGAATTGCCGGGAAGGTTTATAGTTCCGTTTGTGATGTTATTTAAAACTCTTATTGAACCGCTGCCGTTTGTGCTTATATTTCCGTTTGAATTACTTATCGTTATAAGGCCGCTGCCGTTATTGGTGATGGTTGAACCGCTGCCGGCGCTGGTTATAATTATAGTTCCGGTTCCGTTGACTATAAGTGAACCGTTGCCGCTGAAATTATTTATGGTCAGCGGAATGGTCGAATTGTTCGTGATCGTGGATCCGGAATATATTGAATTTATACTTATTGAGCCGCTGCCATAGTTTGAAAAAGTGATAATTCCGTTACCGTCCGGCTTCGAAGACAAATTGTTGCCGGATAATGTAAGTACGGTTCCGTCCTGAAGGGTTATATATGTGCTTCCGGTTCCGGAATTATTTACGGTATAACCGGTTCCTAATCCTTCTATTGTGAGATTTCCAGCTCCGAAGCTGCTTATCTTGAAGTTTTTCGGAGAACCATTGTTAGCGATAGTCCCTCCGGTATTCGTGTTCGAACCGCCGGTGCCGCCAGAATCCGGTGAGTATCCAAGATCGCTCGCGCTTGGTATAGTTCCGAGCGATTTGGCGAACATGATATTGCCGTTCGTATTATTAAAGCACATTAGCGATGAATTAGGGGAATTGTTCGTCAAGGGAATGCCGATGCTGTAATTGATCGCGCTGCCGCCGAAGCTTAGTGACGGCTGGTTGCCTATCGAAAAATTATTTATTGATTTCGTGGTCAACTGCTGTCCCCCGGACATGAACTGGCTGAATTTCGTGTTGTCGACGGCGCATAATGTGTAATTATTATTGAAATTATTGACGAGGTCCGCCGCCTGTCGTGACATATCGTTTGCGGGTGCGCCCGTTGCCGAAACTCCGGCGGCCAGTTCGGCCGGAAGCTCTCCGGCTATGGTTATTATAGGGGCGCTCTGGGACGAACCCGTTCCGGCAGGCGCCGTCGAGTCGCCTCCGCCTCCTCCGCCCGTGCAGCCGAACATTATGGCCGCCGGCAGCAACAATATAAGTAATATGGAATATATTGATCTATAGTTATTTTTTTTCATATTGCCCTCCAATCTTTTCGATCGTCATTAATCAACAAAAAAATATTGTTATGAACCTTTTCAGGTATTACCAAACAGATTCTGTCATTATAGTAAACTTGTTGACCTTCAGCTGGCTGGCATTGACCGTATCGTAGAGCAATACGAAAATATCGTAGCTTGTGTAGCTTTGTATCTGATAGCCGCTCATTATTCGTGAGAAGGCCACGGTGTCAACATTGGCCGTGCAAGATTGGCTGCCGATAGCCAGCATGCCCGGGCCTGGATTATAGGGATTCGCTGACGTCATCTGGCTGACGGTGGGCGTCGCGGCCCTGTAAGATGTGGGATAAGCTATCACGTAAGCCGTGCAGTTCTTGTTGGCGTTCACTGTAAGGCGCGGGCCCTCCGACCTGTAGAATTTGAATGTCGGAAATCCTGCCTTGAACTCGGGGGTTGCCGTAGGCAGCGGAGCGGCCGTCGTAGCGGTGATCATTCCGGGAATTGCCTGAAGCCCGGTCGTATCTTCGCCGACGATGAATATTTTGTAAGAGGTTCCTCCGCTGAGGTTCGTCACGGCGTTCGAGATGGTTTCGGCGTGGGCCTTGTATTGGAACGATCCCTTGCTCAATATAAAACTGCTCGAAAGGTTTGCCACGCTTGCATTTTTGATCTCTTCCGGCGACGGGTTCATCGTCAGACGCGATGCCTCGGCGCATATATAATATAAAGTGCATGCCCTGTCGAGTTTCACAACGAAAGGTATCGACGTCGCGGTTGCCGTTCCGGCCTTGGGATACCCGGAGTAGAACGCCATCGTCGATCTTACCGCTGTCGTCGCGGCGCTTACCTTGGTGGTATAACTCTGCAGCCAGCCGTTGACCTCGGCCACCATGTAAACGTTGTATGATGTCTTCGCGGTCAACCCTTTTATAACCGTCGCGGTGCTGGTAGTGACGGGCGGAGGAGGAATGGGAGCGGTAACGTCTGTCGTGCTTACGATCCTTGATGGGGATTCAGGACTCATTTCGGGTGACTGAACGATGTTGGCCGTATTATATTTTGTCATGCCATTCGAGATAACAGTTGCGCCGGGATAATTGACCACGCCCGCTTTGACCTCTTCCGGAGTCGGTCTCATGTAAGGAATCGATACGCTGGCCGGAATGGCTACGTAGTATACGTTGCACGGGCTGCTGAGGCTGAGTTTGAACGTCATAGAGGTCGCATCGGCCGAAGCGAAGGCCGGATATCCGGAATTAAATGTAACATTATTACGCGGAACATATGATGACGGGTAACTCAACCTTCCGCTTGTCTTGTCTTCGCCGCAGAAATAAACTATGTAAGCGGTTCCGGTGACCAGACCATTTATAGTTACGGGTATGTCGGAGGCGGGAGCGGTTACGGCCATACTTCCCTTCATTTCAGCTGTTACAGGTGATCCGGAAGCGTTCTGTCCGTTCTTTATCTGAAGGGCCGTCGGGGCCGCTCCGCCGTTATAAGGCAGGCAAACATAATAAACTGTTCCGGCCGATTCGATACTTGAATTACTTAACTTGAACTTTATCTGATTGAATGAAACGAAGTCATAATAAGCCGCCCACGCCGAAGGTATCGGAACGACGTAATCGATCTTGACCGGAGCGGCCATGAAGTTTCCGGCCGTATCCTCCGCGATGGCGTATATGTCGAAGTAATACCTGCTCATGCTGACCTCGGTATTTAAAGTGAGATCGACGCTGGCTTCGGTGTTTGCCTCTATGCTGACGCTTTTTCTCACGAGATACTGCCTTTCGAACGTGCCGGTCTTTATCTCATAAGCGCTAGGAGCGGCCGCTCTTGCGGTGGGGGAACTTCCGAACATAACGACGTGTACTTTTCCTGGCTGGGTCGTCTTGACCGTTACCCTGACGTCCGGACCGTTCTGCATATCGTCGAGAGGCTGTGACTTCGGATATCCGGAAGCGAAGCTCGTCGAGCTGACGGTCATCACGGGAACAAGCGTTTTAGCTGATACCTTCTTTACGTCATATTGCATCAGGCCGGTGGAATCCTCCATAACGGCGTAGAAGTCATAGTCGGTGTTCGGGGAAAGATTTTTAACCTCAAATGATGATTCCGTGTCGGCCGTCATAGGAACGAAGGCCGAGGAAACGACCTTTATTCCGTTATTCAAAACGCCGGCCTTGACCTCGGAAGGCTGAACGCCGAATATGCTTCCGGTGTTCTGAACGCATATATAATAAAGCTTTCCGGACTTGTCTGACCTTGCGGAGAGATTAGCCGTGCTGCTGGTCGTGGATACCACCTTAGGATATTCGGCGGACCAGACAGGCGGCAGGTTGATGACTATCGGGGCGGATACGCCGGGGAACAGCGAGATATTATTCGCCGGCTTGTCGAAGGCCGTGCTGAACTTTCCTCCGACGATGAGATCGCCCTGCGGGCTTATCTTTAAAGCGAATACAGCCACATATCCGGTTCCTGTCACGCCGGTCCCGACGGCGGACCAGCTCGTGCCGTTCCATTTTGCGAGGTTATTAACTGTAAGAGCGCCGGCTTTGGGGAACATACCTCCGGCATAGACGTTGCCGTTCGAGTCTATCGCAAGGGAATAGACAGTTCCCTGGATCCCGCTGAGACCTGTCCAGGTGTAGCCGTCCCATTTCGAAACGCCGAAAGTGCCGCCTGCATAGAGAACGCCTTTGGAATCAATAACCAGAGAATAAACGGTGCCATACAATCCGCTGCTGAGTGACGACCAGCTGTAAGGACCCCACTTAACGATATTGTAAGTGTTCAGTCCGCCGCCGGAAGTGAACTGCCCTGCAACGAAAATGTTTCCGGAATTATCGACGGCGGTGGCGTTGATCACCGAGCCGGAACCGAATGCCTGGCCGCCCGGTGAGAACCAGCCGTTGGAGCTTTCATATTTGACGAATGCGCTCATGAGCTTGCTGCCGATCATGGATATGCGGCCGCCTGCATAGATCATTTCCGATCCCCACTGGTTTTTAACTATGTTGATCGCGTAAACGCCGCCCGAAAACGGTCCCGAGGGAACAGAGGTCCAACCGGTGCCGTTCCATATTGCTATGTTCGAAGTGTTCGACGCGCCGCCGGCGCTGTAAAAGTCCCCTCCGGCATAGAGGTTCATTCCTCTGGAATCGAAAGCGATGGTCTTAACGCTGCTGTTGGCGCCGCTTCCGAGGGCCGACCACGTGCCGCCGGAATACTTCGCTATCTTGCTCGCGGCGACGGTATCGGCCTTGGCGAAATCGCCGCCGATATACATGTTTCCCGCCGCGTCGAAATTGATGGCGTAAACGGTGTTATCGGTCCCGGTCCCGAAGTTGGGCGGGCCAGCGACGGTCTTCACTGTTGTTTTCGTCGTTGCCGCCTGCATTTCCCCTGTCCTTCCATTGGTGACAATTGAAAAAACGTCGTATTGAGTGCCCGGGGTAAGTTTGGAGATCGGCGCGGACAGTTTTTCAGCGTCGGTCGGAAGGGTGGCGCCCGTCGAAAATACCCAGCCCGCCGGAAGCGGGGAAGTGTTGACGAGCGTTTTCAATTCGGCCGGCGTGAGGCTTCTGGCCGCCGAGGAAGGCGCTACGGCAGAGTAGAATCCAAGGTCAGGATTGACCACGTCCAGTTTGTAGGCCATCGTTATCGAAGTGGAAGTGACCGTGACCGCCTTGGGATATCCGGACGAGAAATTCGGCATATTGGTCTTCGCCGTGATTTTCTGCGCTCCGTTCTGGATCACGCCTTTAGAATCCTCGATGACGACGAAAATGTCATATGAAGTGCTTGCGGCGAGGTTTTTCGCCTCGAACGGAAGTTCTGTATTGGCGGTGATAGCTAAAGCGCCTGATGCGGCTACTGTAACTCCGGTTCCGGCTGTTCCGATCTTGACGCTGGCCGGAGGAATGGCTGCGAGGTTCGCCGAAGAAAGAATACAGATGAAGTAAAGCTTTCCGGTTATGTCAGACTTTGCCGAAAGACTTGCGGTGTTTGTAGTGGTCGAAACCAGCTTCGGATATCCGGCGCTCCATGCGGGGCCGGAAGAAGTAATTGCGAATGCGTTCTGTGATGAAGCTGTTCCTCTGTTTCCAACCGTATCGACCGCGCTTACGCTGATCTTGGCCGTGTTGATATCGACCGAGGGAACTTTCCACTCGTAAGAGCCGGTATTGGCCAGGCCCGTCTCTATCGTGGTCGTGTTGATCCCGTTATAAAAGGTTATCGTTATTGGTTTGGGGTCGAGGCCGCCGGAGTCGGAGGCGCTCCATTTGATTGTATAAGTGGTTCCGCCGGCGAGTTTCTGGCCTGCGTCATTGAGCGATTGAAGCGTTACGACGGGCGGCGTTGTATCTATGACAAAAGTATTGTTGCCGATTATGTCGATCGGATTCATCTTATCGTCCATCAATCCTACAGTCGCTATGCCGTCCATGAAATCGGCCCCGTTATTGTCGTTTATAACATAGTCGAAGGTCCATATCTTTTTGCTCGCGCCGGGACTCATGAACTTCTGCTGGACATCGGCTTTGCCGGGCTGTTCGATCGAGATGCGCGGCGCGTTCTGGCCGGTATAATCTTCCTTGAAGGTTGCCGTTATCGTCATTTTTCCGGCCTTTGTCGGGTTGGCGCTGAAAGATAGCGTGGCGTAGTTCTTGACCGATGATCCTATAAGGAATGTTTGATTGGCAGGGCGTTTTGAGATATTGCCGGCCTCGTCGGTTACGGACGACAGGAATATCATTGCCTTTCCTTCTTTAAATTCTGACACGGCCTGTGAATTCGGCGTACCGACCATATATTCATATGTCCATATATCGGTCGCGATTCCTTTGGTCATGGAAACGTCCGTCAGTTCGTAAGAACCCTGCTGGAAGATCGAAAGATATGGCACGAATCCGGCCTTCAGAGGCTCGGAATACTTCGCCGTTATCGTTAGTTTACCCGCTGGAGCGGGATTTGAACTGTACGAAATCTGTACCGTTGGCTCCTTGGTATCTATCGTGAAGTTTCTGTTAGAAGGCTGAGCGAATATCTTTCCGACTTCGTCCATGGTCTGCGATATCGTCACAGCGGCTTTTCCATCGATGAATGCCTGGCCGTTGTCGGCGCTTACGGTGTAATCATAGGTCCATATCCTGCGGCTGTTACCTATCGTCATAGGCAGGTTCGTTATATCCGATGAACCTGACTGGTCGATAGATATCGCAGGAACCGCGCCCTGTTTTACGTCCTTAGTGAAAGTGATTATTATCGTTAGTTTTCCGGTCCTGAAAACGTTAGATGCCTGAGTATTCCCCGGTAAGCCGTTCGTCGGAGGGAAGTTTGTAAAGTTGATGCTGGTAGTATCGGCAGGATTTCCAGTCGTGTAAATGCCAGGAATGGTTATGTTGGAGCCGCCTATGGTTATTGGTATATGATCTGCCGCCTGCTGAGGCTGCGGTACCGAAGGAACGAAACTGTAATTGATCGATGTCATCGGCGCCGAAGTGTTGATTATGAAGTTAGTGTTCGAGGTGTTATTTGAAACATTACCCGCAATATCAGAAATTTCTGAGAGCGTAACGATTGCAACGCCGTCAGAATAAGCCGCATTATCGGCCATCTTCACGAAATAATCGTAGTACCAGTTGGCCGGCGAGGAAGCATCCTGGGTCATTACGACGCTCTTTATGTCCGTTGTGCCGGGCTGATCGATCGATATTCTTGGAACGCTTCCTTTGGCGAGTATCTCGGAATATGAAGCCGTGATCCTCATGGCGCCTTCGCCCGCGGGGTTAGCGCTGTATATGAGCACGGCGGAAGGAGCCGTAGTATCTATAACGAATGATACGACAGTCTTCGATGTCAGTTTATTTGTGGTACCGGTGGAAGTGACCTCCAGTATGTAATTGCCGTCTTCCGATATGCCGGATCCCTTGACGAATTCGGCAGGCTGGCCGCCAAGCTTCATGATCGTTGCGGCTACTGTCGTTCCGGTGACATCGTTCCAGGAAGGTTTGACCGCTGAATTATAGAACTTGCCGTTTGCTACTCCGGTTACTTCGGGGGCTTTCGGGCCGTTCTCGACCTTTGTTCCCGCTTTGGTGAAATTGATGGACGTCTTATTGGAAAGGCCGTTGGAAATCTTAGTGATTGTAAGTTCAAGAACATACGAACCGTCTTCGGTTATAGGTGATTCCTTAATATAATCCGAAGCGAGTCCGCCCTGTTTAGCGAGTTTAGCAGAATATGCGTATTCTTTTTCTTCGATCCAGGTCGCGATCATAGCGTTGTCTTTTGTGGTGACCGTGATGGCGGGCGTTACGGGCGATGTGAGATCGAGCGTGAACGAGACCGCCGATGAATTCGAAAGTCCATTATTTCCGGAAGCGGTCACGACGAGTTTGTATTTTCCGCTTAACGCTACAGGAGTTCCTTTTACGAACTCTATGGCATCAGCCTGGTCCTTTGAAAGTTTAGCCTTCGTGGTTATTCCGGTCTGTTCGTTCCATGAGGGGATGACGGCGGAATTGAACACCTTCGATTCTTCCACGCCTGTTATTGAGGGCGCTGAAGGCATCGATTTATTTATGGTGAACGATCTTACGGATTTAGACTGAAGCTTGTTGACCGTCTTGACGGCCGTTACTTCGATCTTGTAGGCTCCGTCGGCCGATATGGCCGATCTGTTGGTTACGGGCTGAGGATTTCCGCCGTTTCTGTATATAATAGCCGAGGTTTTTACGCCTTCTTTCTCGGTCCAGGTTATCGTAACGGAATCGGGTATTATAGCTCCGTTTTCAACTCCGGAGATGACCGGCTCTTCCGGCGGGGTCTTGTCAATAGTGAATTCGATCGATGATTTCGATTTGAGATTATTCGAAAGTTTGGCAGCAGTTACTTCGAGCAGGTATTTTCCATTGAGGGTTATCGGAAATCCGTTGCCGTAACTTACGGACTGTTCATTATCCTTGACGATAGTTGCCGAATAGAACGCTCCGGGTACTTCTTTCCACTTGAGCCGGAGGTCGGTGACGGAAATTCCGTTGGCTTCAATACCTTCGATCACGGGAGCTTCGGGAAGCGCCATATCGATCGTGAATGAAAGCGAGGTCTTGTTGGTCATTCCGTTAAGGGTCTTTTTAGCGACTATCTCGAGTTTGTAAAGACCGTTTGCGGATAACTTCATTCCATTCGTTATTTCTACGGGTTTTTCTTCGCCTCTGGTTAGCAACGCGTAATATGTCACGCCCTGCTGTTCTTCCCATGCTATGGTAAGTTCGTTCGAATATACCGTTCCGGCCGTCACGCCTATGACCTTCGGGGCCTGCGGGCCGGCGTCGAGTCCTGCCGGAGTTCTGTTGAAGCGAAGGACGGTCTTGTTCTTCATTCCATTCTTTGCTTTGTGCGCCGTTACCTCAATGACGTATTTGCCGTCTTCGGTGATGACGGTCTCTTTATAATATTCGGCCGATTCACCGGCGTTCCTGGAAAGTTTAGCTACGCTCTGGCAGCCTTCCTGTTCGTTCCATGTAATGATGGTCTTTCCGCCGCCCTGATCGATTATATCGACAGCGGGAGCGTCGGGACCTTTTCTGTCGATCGTGAACTTGACGCTTGTTTCACCGGTAAGGCCGTTCGATTTTTCGGCAACTACCTTTATCGTGTAATTGCCGTCAGCGATAAGCGCAAGACCGTTAGTATAGTCGTTCTGGCCTGATTCATCCTTGATCACATATGCTTTATAAGTGATTCCGTTCTTAGTATTCCAGGACGCCTTTACGGAGTCGGAATATATCATATCCTGCTGGACTCCGGATATTACCGGCGCTTCCGGCGCTTTTTTGTCGATCGAGAAGTAGATGGTCTTTTTATTGATTGCGCCGGTGGTGGTGTTCTTTACCGTCACTTCGAACGAGTAGTTTCCTTCATTGGTGAGTTTGTCGCCCTTCTTGAATTCGGCCGCGGCGCCGTTGTCTTTTATGTATTTAGCGGTTACCGTCGTGCCTTCGGCCGCGTCCCATGTAATAACTACATCTGAAGCCGTTGATGCGCCGTTGGTTATGCCTTTTATTTCAGGTACTGCCGGGACCGACCTGTCTATCTTGAACTTTTTAGTTGAGGTCGCTGATTTTCCGTTGGACTGGTTCGTCGCGGTTACTTCGAGACTGTAAGAACCTTCGAGAGTTATAGGCGAGCCTGATTCATAAAGAAGCGTAAGCGTTGCATCCTTGATGAGTTTAGCCAGATAATTAACGCCTTTGGCTTTTTCCCACAATACGGTAACGTTAGACGAAGTGGTCGTGCCTTCATTGACTCCTGTCAATACCGGCGCTTCGGGGCCGCTCGGATCAATGGTGAATTTTACCTTTGTCGAGGCTTTCAGGCCGTTATATTTCTTGTGAGCTACGACCTCAAGTATATATTCTCCCTTTTCAGCAAGGAGGGAATTTTTCTCATAAGAGGCCTCAAGATATTTCTGTATGTTGGTAGTAGTGACCGACTCGTTGCTCTGCTTCATCGACTGTTCGTACAGATACTGCTTCATGCGCTCCATCATATAGAAACTATTGCCTGTCATATAATATAGACGGGCTTTTTCATCCATGTCTTCGAGCCTGACGTACGAATTGTTAAAGTTATAGTTATATCCGCCATATCCGGGATTGTATGGCAGGTTCATATTGTTTTCGTTAAAATAGCGTCCGTAATAATCACGGTAAAAATATGATGCATTGTTGATCATGTCCATCATATTCATGTCCATCATATTCATGTCCATGCCGCTATTGCTATTATTATTCTGAGTGACGGTAGTCTGCGTCTTGATCTCGCCGGACTTGGTAAGTCTCGCGGTCGTCTCGCAGCCGTCCTGGTCGTTCCATAATACCTTGATCTCGCCGCCGGCAACCTCGCCGTCCTTGATACCCGACAGAACAGGAGCCGATGGAGCTTTTTTATCGATCGTGAAAGTTATTGTGCGCTTTGATGACATATTCGTCTTAGGTTCTTTCGCTTCGAGCTCGAAAGTGTAAGATCCGTCTTCTATTATGGCCGAGCCTTTCTGGTATTCTTTAAATTCGCCGCCGGTTTTTTTGATGCGGCCGGTGGTCACGACACTGGTTATATCCTGCCATGTGAGCGAAACATTGACGCCGGCAACTGCGCCGTCCTCTACCCCGCGTATCTGCGGCGGTTCAGGAGCGACGAGGATCTGCATTGATTCGCGGTTGAATGCCACGGAGGCTTTCGTCTCTGCGTTATTTGAAATACGCGTCGCGATGACTGTAACGATGTAATTGCCTTTTTCTTTTACCGCTGTATTCTTGGCGTAATCGGCAGCGCTGCCGCCTTCTTTAGCTATCCTTGCGGCATACCTGACCCCTTCCTGCTCGTTCCAGCTGACGTAGGACGCGCCGTCCTTATCGGTGACTGTTACTACAGGAACGTCGGGAGCGTTCTTGTCTATCTTGAACGATATTTTCGCTTCGGCGGTAAGTCCGTTCGGTTTTGAGGCTGTGACGGCGAGCGTGAAGTTTCCGTTTTCCGCGACCGCAGAATTTCTTGAATATATTTCGGGTTTGCCGCCGTCCTTTGAAAGTTCAGCTTTATAAGTTACTCCTTCCTGTTCGTTCCAGGAAAGTTTTACTGCCGAGGCTGAAGTTGCGCCGTTATTTATGCCGGTTATGGCTGGCTGCTGCGGCGCGCCTTTGTCAATTGTGAACTTAATGGTTTTAACGGCCGTAACGCCGGTGGAATTCTTTTTCGATGTTATTACGAGTACATAAGAACCGTCCTCGGTGAGCCTGGTTCCTTTCAAAAATTCCATTTCCTGGCCGCCGTTCCTTGATATCTTCGCGGTGACGGTCACTCCGGTAAGTTCATTCCAGGATAGATCTATATCGTTATTTGAAATTGAACCGTCGGTTATACCTGTGATAACGGGCATGCCCGGCAGCGTCCTGTCTATCTTAAAGCTGACCGGTGATTTAGCCTCCAGGCCGCTGCGCTCGTTCTTAGCGGTTACTTCGAGCGCGTAAGAGCCTTCTTCGGAGAGTTCGAAGTTGCTTACATAATCGGATTTGAGCCCGTTGTTTCTGGATATCTTCGCGGTGAAGCCGGTCCATTGCTGTTCTTCCCAATATATTTTAACGGGGCCGGCCGTAACTTCATCCTGAGAAATTCCCTTGATGACGGGTTTTGCCGGAACCGTCTTATCGATCCTGAACTTTACGCGTGAACCGTTCGAAAGCCCGTTTGAATTTTTGACGACCGCGACCTCAAGGATATATTCGCCTTCGTCGGTGATCTGTGTGTTTTTTGAATACTGAACGGGCTGGCCGTTTCTGTAAAGCACGGCCGAGCTCGATACGCCTTCCTGTTCGTTCCAGGTGGCCGTAACGGCATTCGAGCCGCTTGTTCCCTCGCTGACGCCTGTTATTACAGCTGCGGAAGGAAGGGATTTATTAATAGTGAATTTTCTTGTTATTTTGCTGCTTCTATTATTCGAGGTCCTGACGGCAGTTACTTCAACGATATATGAACCGTCTTCTGAAACCGTCGCGCCGTTTTGAATAGCGGCGGACTGGCCGCCGTTTCTGGATATGGTTGCCGACGAGGTCAGGCCGGTGCCGGTGAGTTTCCATGAAATCACGACATCCTTAGGGGTTGTCGAACCTTCCTCGATACCGGATACAACTGGAGCTTCCGGGGCGTCCTTGTCTATGGCGAACGCTATGTTCGACTTAGATACGCCGCCGTTGGCAAGTTTGGTTGCGGTAACCTCGACGAAGTATTTTCCGGTGGATGAGATCAGAGAACCTTTTCCATATCCGGCAGCGGCGGCGCCGTCCTTCGAGATGGTCGCCGAATAGAGTACACCGGAAGCTTCCTTCCAGTCGAGGATAACGTCGTTGATGGCTGTTTCTTCAGCTTTGACACCGGTTATCACGGGAGCCGGAGGCATCGCGGTGTCGATCCTGAAGCTTACCACCGCTTTATTCTTCATTCCATTTAAGGCCTTGACCGCGACTACCTCGAGGATGTAAGCGCCGTCGGCCGATATGGCCGCGTTCTTATTGTAAAGCGATATATTATCTTCACCCTTTACCAGTTTAGCATAGTAAGAAACGCCGTTAGCCTCGTCCCATGAGGCCGAGACGGTTTTGTTGTAATATCCCCCGTTGTTTATGCCTTTTATGATAGGATATTCCGGGCCTGCATCAAAGCCGGCCGGGGTCCTTGTGAAACTCATGGACGAGCGTGAAGAAAGTCCGTTACGGTTTTTCAGCGCGGTGATCGTGAGATTGAACGATGCCGTTTCGCCGGCCACGGTCACGGGTGTGTCCTTGGCGTAGTCGATCTCATTGCCTTCGCCTGTTCTTATTTTCGCGGCGGCTGTGACGCCTTCCTGTTCGTTCCAGGTGAGGACGGAAACGCCGTTGCCCTTGTCTATATATCTTACTACAGGAACCTGTGGTGATTCGGCGTCTATTTCAAAATTTACGACGCTTTCTTTAATAAGTCCGTTATGTTTTCTGGCTATGACCTTGATCGAGTAATTTCCGGTGGCTGAAAGCGGTGATCCTTTAACGAAAGTATAAGGTTTGCCGCCGTTAACGGTCACAAATGATTCGTAAAAGGCCTTTTCCTGTTCTTTCCACGATACGTTGACCGTGCCGCCGTATATCTGGCCTTCTTTGACGCCCGTAAAATGTACCGCTTCGGGAAATTTGTTGTCTATCGTAAAGTTTATCGTTCTGACATTTGTCACTGCGGTGATATTGTTTTTGACCGTTATTACAAGAATATATGAACCTTCCGCGGTTATAGGGTCGCCGGACTTGTAGGCGACGGGGTCGCCGCCGTCCTTCGAAAGGGTGGCAGTGGTCGTGAAGCCCTGTTTTTCATCCCAGGAAGCCGAAGCGGTGCCTGATATCTCATCGCCGTCCTTCAATCCTTTTACGACGGGCGCCTCGGGAACGGTCTTATTTATCGTGAATGATATCATGGAAACGCTCGAGAGCCCGTTCGTGGATTTTGTGGCCTTAACTTCAAGGACATATGAACCTTCATCCGGGATCACGGTATTCTTTTCATATATTATCGCGGTATTCTGGTTCTTTATAAGTTTTGCGGAATATACTACGCCGTTTATAGAGTTCCAAGAAAGCGTGACGTTTGACGCGGTGAAGGCCCTGTTATCTATACCGGTGATGACAGGTTTCGCGGGAGCGGTCCTGTCTATCGTGAAGGATATTTTCGAGGAGCTGGTCATTCCGTTGGAAAGTTTCTTCGCTACGACCTCTATAATATATGAACCTTCTTCACTTATGGAAGAAGATTTTTCATAGCGTGAGAACATATTAGAATTATTGAATGTATTATTGTTGTCGTTCTGGACGTCTAATATTGAATTCCTTATCAGTTTTGCGTATGTTTCGACGCCTTCCTGCTCGTTCCAGGTTATCTTGACTTCGGAAGCGGTTATGGCGCCTTCATTTATACCTGTTATTACAGGTTTTACGGGGGCGGTCTTATTTATCGTGAAAGTTATGAAACTTTTTGATGTGAGCTTCGTGAAAGTGTCGGTGATTTCTACCTCTACGATATAAATGCCTTCTTCTGAAATAAGGGCGCCTTTAGTATAAGGAACGAACTCGCCGTTGCCCTTTTTTATCCTTGCGGCCGTTTCAGTTCCGTCAGCGGCCTTCCAGTCGAGAGTCACGGGCTGTCCGACGACCGCGTTATTCTCGACGCCGATTATATCCACGGCCTTCGGGCCTACGACGAGGTCGGTGAAGAGTCTGTTGAAGTTAGCGGAAGCCTTGTTGGAAACGTTATTCGCGATGCGTACTACGGTTACCGTGACGGCGTAGACGCCTTTTTCGTTGACGGGCGTTCCCATAACGTAATCTACGGCTTCGCCGTTATCTTTGATCAGTTTAGCCGAATATTTGTTGCCGTCCTGTTCGTTCCAGTTGATCACCGAGGCGCCCTTGCCGTTATCGGTTACGCTTATTACGGGAGCGTCGGGGGCGTTTCTGTCGATGGTGAAAGTTATGCGTGACGCCTTTTTAAGACCATTAGGTTTGATCGCGGTTACCGTTAGCGTATATTTTCCGTCAGCGGCGATCAATGAATTCTTGAGATAATTATCGGGTCTGCCTTCATCTCTGGTAAGTTCCGATATGTACCTTACGTCTTTCGATTCTTCCCATGAAAGTTTCACTTCGGCGGCTGTAAGTGTTCCTTCGGTTATTCCGGTTATTACCGGCGCGGCGGGTTCGGTTTTGTCAATGACGAATTCGATCGCGCGGCTGTTGATCGTTCCGCTATCGTCTTTTTTCGCTTCGAGAATAAGTTTGTAGGAACCTTCAGCCGCTATCGCCGTTTTTTTAGTATAAGGTATAGCTTCGCCGTTGTCTTTTATAAGTTTAGCGGTGAGCGTGACGCCCTGAACTTCTTCCCACGAAAGGGTAACGTCGGAAGCGACCTTCGATTTATCGTAAACTCCGGTTACGAGTGGGACTTCCGGAAGTTTGCTGTTTATGGCGAACGATATTTTCGCTTCGGCGGTGAGACCGTTCCTGTCGCTCGTCGCGGTTAGTTCCAGAGTATATTCGCCGTCTTCCGCGATCTCATATCCCTTAATGTAATCGGATTTGAGGCCGTTATTTTTAACCAGTTTTGCGGAACATTTAGTTTTTGCGGGGTCTTCCCAGAAGAGCGACAGGGGTTTCGCTGAAACTTCGCCTGTATTAACGCCGATTATTACGGGAACCTCCGGAACTGTTCTGTCTATTGAAAAAGCTACGGACGCTTTATTGGAAGCGTTATTAGCGGTCTTTTTTACGGAGACTTCGAGAGTGTAGGACCCCTCTTCTTTTACGGGAACGTTCTTGGAATATTCGAGTGATTTGTCGTCCTTTATGAGTTTAGCCGAGCTCGATACGCCTTCCTGTTCATTCCACGAAAGCGTAACGTCTTCTGGTGATATAGCTCCTTCTTTTACGCCAAGTATGATCGGGGGAGCCGGGGGCGCAAAGTCGTTCTTTATTTCATAAAGCGCTGATACTACTGGAGAATCAACCATCTTATTTTTTATGGCTACGGCTTTTACCGTCGTGGATTTGGTTATTCTGAATGGCGCGGTATACATTTCACCGTTGGTCGAGGTCGGCGTCGAGCCGTCGGTAGTGTAAACTATAACGGCGCCTCTGACCTGCGTGATGAGTTTGACGTAAAACTGTGAATAATTTGTATATTTTCCGCCGGCCGGCGAGAATACGGGTTCGGCTACGATTTCCGGAACGGGACCTACTATATTGACGTCGAATACGCCCGTAACTACTTCGGAATCCATCATGCCGTCCTTTATGGCGACGGCTTTTACCGTTGTGGGTTCGAGTATCATTATCGGTTCTTTATAAATGAAACCGTTCGTATATGACGGGATGGTCCCATCCGTCGTGTATTTTATCAATACGTCATTTACGGCGCTGACTAAAACTATGCTTTGTTTCGATATGAAGCTGCCCGCGGCCGGATTAAAGACCGGCGAGGGCGCGCTTTCGGTAGCGATGTTAACATCATAGACAGCCGATGTCACGTTCGAATCATCCATTCCATCTTTTACGGCAATGGCTTTTAAAACTATTTGCTTATCTATTATTATGGGCGATGAATAAACAAGGCCGTTGGTTTTTGAAGGAATTGAACCGTCGATCGTGTACTTTATAGTAACGCCTTCGGTAAGGCTTTTTATCTCAATATTCTGCGCTTTTGAAAAATTGCCTCCGGAAAAACTGAACAGGGGCGCTTCTACTTTTACCGAAGGCTTGTTGATAACATAAAGCGCCTGGTTTATGCTGGAGGCGATACCACCCTTTATGGCAACGGCTTTAACCGTAGTATCCGCGGTTACGGTGAACGGAGCTTCAAAAATGGTTCCGCCGTTGGCCGAAGGTTCGCTTCCGTCCGTTGTGTAGCGTATTTGCGAGCCAGCAGTCTTAGTGTACATCGTAACGACCTTCGCCATTTTATAGACGCCGGTCGGAGGATCGAATACGGGAGCGTGAACGTCGGTAATACCGTCTTCTATTTTAGTCTTTTTTCCGTCGGTGGTTGTAGTGACGGGGGGCGCTGTTTTTCCGTTCTCGCCGACAAGGTTGTCTATCTTGAAACCTACGTCCTTCGGATCCGTTTCGCGGACCGTGGTCGTGGCGACATAGGTGGTTCCGTCTATTTTGGTAGTTACGACCTCTCTTTCATATATTGTTACCTTCGGAGGAAAAATAAGCAGTTTGCTCGTGGTGAACGCGAGCTGAAGTTCGTCGCCGACCTTTATAGATTTAGGAGATATGGTTACCGATGTAACCGACGGCGGAGCGTCGTCTGTTACGCCGGCTGCGTTTCTTGCGCTTCCGTCCACGACCGCTACCGTCGAACGGCCGTCTATCTTCGTTCCGGCGAGTTCTATACTTGTGGCGATATCGAGATCTCCGGCTTTTTCCTGAACGCGGCTGTTTTTTAAAGTAAGAACATAATCGGAAATAACTCCGGCCGCGCTCGGCACGACGTTTTTCTCGCGCGTGTTCTCGAATATCGACCGTTTATCGGCTTCGGTTATATCACCTGTCACGACTACTTTTTTAATAGCGTCTATAGCCTTGGCCATTTCACGGATAGTTTCGATGCCTCCGACGTTATTTTCTATTACGCTGTCCGCCGGTGTTTTGTCGGTCGATGTAAGTTCGCGTATGACTATCTCCTGCGATTCTTCGTTAGGCGATATCGCTACTATAGGAACGTTTATCTCGAGTTTTTTGTCAAGAGCCAGCACAGCGCGAGCGGTCGATTCAGAGTTTATGAGCGCGCCTCTGAGGTATATTTTTCTGACGTCTTTCGGAACTTCCGAATAAGCGGGGACCTTTCCGGGAATGCTTGAAAGCATTACCTTGTTCAAAATTTTGCTTTTTATAACTATGAAAGGAGATTTTTTGTCCGGGGTTATGGTTATAGTAGTAGTATATTTATATTTATAAAGAGCGTTCTCGCTCGTCGATATAACGACCGGAGCCAGTTCGCGGACAAGCGTGGGATCGTCCCTGTCGATGACGGCTATGACGAACTGTTTTCCATCGCCGAACTCGGCTGCTCTCTGCGCCGAAGAGCTTCCGGCGAAACTTATAGTCGTGCTTTCAGATATGTCGTTTGGAATAGGCCCTTCTATTATAAGCTGTTTTGCTGAAGAACCCTGTTGTCCTGTGCTGTCAGTGATCGTTGTTACCGCTGAACCGCCGCCGTCATCGCCGCATCCGCAGCCGGAAAAGAAAGAACAACTAAACATCATGATAAATAAAATAACCGCTTTTACCAGATAACCTGACCTTGATCTGAACATTAACACCATCTCCTTGAAAATATTATTATTAGAATATATTGTAAAATTATTTTTAATATTGTTTTTAGCTTATATTTAAAGGTATTTCGTTAATAATTTCTCGCCGTATTTCCTTAAATTTTTCTGCTGCTTTTTTGTTGGCGGCGTCCACGGGCGCTTCGGTATCCGGTATATTCGTTCTTCTTACAAGAGAATTTACTCGCGCCTCAAGCTCCGCCGGCAGAAATGGTTTTTTCATGATACAATCCGCGCCGGTTTCGAGATATGAGATCATATCCATATCATTAATTTCAGGCGCTAAAACTATCACGGGTATGCGATTTTTAATTTTATTGAGTTCTTCAAGCATCGTAAAACAGTCGTCGTTGGAGCTGCGTATTTCAATAATTATCGTGTTGAAATGGTCGATGCCTCTGTTTATGCAATTTATCGCTGATAACGCTTCTGTGTGGTCTGATATTGAAACAGCAGCATATTCAAGTGAATTGAAAAACCGTCCGAGCGATATTACCGATGGCCGGTTATCGCCGATTATAAGTATTTTATTTAAGTTAGGATCGATGCGCATTAATAACTCGCTTGAATTAAATATAATATGATCTTTTACGAACTACATCATACTTTACCAAATTACTTTTGTATTAATGTTGCATTACTATTGCATTTTTATTGCAATTGTAAAATCAAACCGGATCTGAGTTTTCGAGATACGAAAAACGCAAAAAAATGTCCCGTCTGTATTTCATCATGATCGATGATTTACACAGATTATCAAAAAAATTTCAGTGGCATGAAAAAAGGCCTTCGCGGATTTTATTCCACAAAAGCCATCTTTTTAGTATGTCCGGCGTTCATTCGATTTTTTAAACGCTTTTTATTTTTTGGTTATGTGTGTTTCCTCAGCTTCTAAATTGACAGAATATCCAAGTTTTGGAATATTATTGATAAGATCTTCATAAGGCGTTATTTTTTTTCGAAGCCGGGATATATGAGGCGCGAGGCTGTTGGATTCAATGATGTTATTGCCCCAGACCATATCGATAAGTTCCTCGCGGCCTATAACGCGGTTCTGATTCATGACGAGTATTTTAAGTATGCTTAATTCGGTATAGCTGAGCTGTATTTTTTTTCCGTCGCAGGTCGCCTTTCCGGATTCAAAATCTATATCGAGTTTTTTGAAAGAAAACTTTTTAGGGACTTTTGGAGCGGAAGATTTATGGACGGTCGCCGCCCTTCTGATCGCCGCCTTTATGCGGGATTGAAGCTCGAGCAGCGAGAAAGGTTTGGAAATATAGTCGTCAGCGCCGAGATCGAGGCCTGAGACTTTGTCCATTTCATTATTTTGTGAAGAAAGAATAGCTATGGGGATCGTGGCTCCGGAGGCTCTTATCTTCCTTAGAAGATCGAAGCCCCGGCCGTCCGGAAGCATTATATCAAGGATTATTATATCGAAATCGTTAGAATTTTTAAAATCGATACCGAGCCTTTTCACGGCGTCTTTTATGGTCACGGCCGATTCCACCGTTGAACCTGCGGATTCAAAGGTTCTGGTAAGTCCTTCTACGAGAATATCGTCGTCGTCGATTATAAAAATTTTGTATTTTTCAGCTTTCATAAAACTTATTCTAACATTTTATTATATAGCTGTCAAATGGATTGTTCCGGCAAAAATCTTAAGAGAACTTCAATAAAAGGCGGCAATATAATAAAATTAAGCCTGAGCGGCATCAGAAGGCGCAGGCAGCGTCAGCGTGACGGTTGTTCCCGCCCCCGGTTCGCTTGCGATAGATATGGTTCCGCCGTTTAGTTCCGCAAATTCCTTGCAGATCAAAAGTCCAAGCCCGGTTCCTGTCTCACCGGCCGTTCCATTTGAAAAATAATTTGAACGATCCAGGCTGAAAATTAGCTCAAGCGCTTCAGGTTTCATACCTACGCCATTGTCGCGGATCATGATCGTTGTGATGCCGTTTTGAGAAGCGCTTGAAATGGAGATTTTGCCTGCTTCGACCGTGAATTTTATCGCGTTATAAATTAAATTTCTAAGCATCGTCGAAAGCATCTTCCGGTCCGCTAAAACTCTCGTTTCGCCGTCTATTTCATTGTTCACGCTTATTTTTTTCTGGAGCGCCCTGATCTCAAGTATTTTCATTGTTTCAGAAATCGCTTCGTTCAATGATATGTTTTCCGGTCTGCACTCGATATTTTTCGTCTGCGCCTTTGCCCAGTCCAAAAGGTTTGCAAGCAGCGCCGCAAGGCCGTCGGATGTTTTTTTCAATAGTTCTATTTCGGACGCTATATTTTGTGGAACATTCTTATCTTCCGTCATGGTGCCGAGAAGTGAAACCATTCCATCGACGGGGTTTCTGAGATCATGTGAAATTATCGAAATGAATTTTCCCTTTGCCGCATCGCTTTTTTCGAGTTCTGCGGCATATTTTTGTTTTTCGATCTCGAGCCGTAGGTTGATCATCATAATAAATATTGTAAAAACACTTATCGAAGTAAGAACGGAAATTATTAACGTTATCGAAGTAAGAATTTTTTGCTGCTCGGTTACCGCTGATATAATGATAGGACTTGTTAAATGAGGCGAGACAAAGACAAGAATAATTTTTACTATATGAAGAAGAGCCAGAAAGACGTACATAGAACCCGCCGCAATACAAACAAACCAGTTTATTTCGAATCGGGCGGAATACATCACGTAAAAAGTCTCAAAAAAAATTATGATGAAAATAAACCATAAAATGGCAACTTTCCATACATAACTATTGATGATGAAAGTAAAATAATAAGATGAAAAAAAAGCTATGAAAGTAAGTGATAAATAATAAAATAATTTTTTATTGAAAAATTCAAAAAACTGTCGAAATCCGTATGGCGTCAAACAAATGCCGAAAGTCAATAATGCATTGGCTGTGACGACTGTCAAAAAAGGCCCGGCGATGTTTTGAATCGAATAAAGTCCCATTGACATTGAAATTAAAATATGACTTAGTCCTATCGAAAATGTTCCGGGATAGGGTTTTCGCCTAAGCGCATATAGAATGAAAATAACGCCAAGTAAAAAATATTCCAAAAATAATATGAACAAGATTGTTCGAATGTCTATAAAATTCATTATTATCCCCCGCTTCTTAAAAAGGTTCGGAAAATATCAGCGTGACCGTAGTTCCGGCCCCCGGTTCGCTGGCGATAGATATGGTTCCGCCGTTCAGCTCCGCAAATTCCTTGCAGATCAAAAGTCCAAGCCCGGTTCCGGTCTCACCGGCTGTTCCATTTGAAAAGTAATTCGATCTGTCGAGGCTGAAAACTCTTTCGAGCGCTTCTTTTTTCATGCCGACTCCATTGTCGCGGATCATGATCGTTGTGATGCCGTTTTGAGAAGCGCTTGAAATAGTTATTTTGCCTTCTTCGTCCGTGAATTTTATCGCGTTATATATTAAATTTCTAAGCATCGTTGAAAGCATCTTCCGGTCCGCTAAAACTCTCGTTTCGCCGTCTATTTCATTGTTCACGCTTATTTTTTTCTGGAGCGCCCTGATCTCAAGTATTTTCATTGTTTCAGAAATCGCTTCGTTCAATGATATGTTTTCCGGTCTGCACTCGATATTTTTCGTCTGCGCCTTTGCCCAGTCCAAAAGGTTTGCGAGCAGCGCCGCAAGGCCGTCGGATGTTTTTTTCAACAGCTCTATTTCAGATGCCGTCTGAGGCGGAATGTCCTTATCGCAGACCATGGTGCCTAAAAGTGAAATCATTCCGTCAACGGGATTTCTAAGATCATGTGAAATTATCGAAATGAATTTTCCCTTTGCCGCATCGGTTTTTTCCAGATCTTCGGCGTATCTTCTCAACTGTTTCTCGTTTTCGATAAGCTCGCCTTCCAGCCTGAAATTGACCATTAAAATAAACATAGTATAAGCGCAGACAACACAGAGCATTCCAAGGACAAGGGTTAGCACATACATTGTTTTTTCCATGCCGGGCTGAGCGTTGATCATATTAAACGCAGGAGTGCCGCTGGTAGATATCATATAGATCCTGACCAGAAAAAATGTGGCGTAAGAAAAATAAGTGGCTGATGTGGCGCGGCTGATATTTTTAAGTAGCGATATATTGTTGAAGAATAAAAGGTAAAAAGCTTCATAATAGGTTAAAGCACAAACTAAACAGAGCGTGATAAGCTTTGCTTTTACGTTAGCGGGTTCGATAATAACATTATAATAGGTTGAGATGAAAGTTATGGCGGTCAGTGACGCGTAATAGTTAAAATTAGTTCTGTAACCGAAAAATTTTCTGAACCCGTAAGGAGTAAAGAATCCGCCGATCACGCTGATGATCGAGGGTATGACTATCGTCAAAAAAGGCTTCGCCGGGTTTTGAAGAGCGAATAATATCATCGATAAGGAAATGATGATAAGGCTTAACGCAAGCTCGCGCGTTCCGGGATATTTTTTCCTGAAATGGCTGAAGACCAGAAATATCGAGCCGAGCAGGAAGGATTCAAGAAAGAAAATGAATGCCAGAGTTCGAAGATCAAAAAAAATCATTTTTAAAAATCATTTCCTTTATTTCCGGAAAGCTCAGGAAAAGTGAACGAAAATTTGCTTCCAAGGCCCGTCGAGCTTTCAACCGAAATTTTTCCTCCGCAGACCGCCGCGAGGTCGTTGCATATCATAAGGCCTATCCCCGAGCCTTTTTCATTCATAGTGCCCTTCGTTTCAGATGCTTTTTTAATTTCGAAGATATTAGATAATTTTGAGGGATCTATTCCCACGCCGGTATCCGAAACGGTTATGGTCACGGATGCGTCAGATACCATGGCGTCTATCGTTATTTGTCCGGCGGATGTGAATTTTATGGCGTTGAGCACAAGATTTCTCAGCACCGTCTCAGTTATGCGTCTGTCCGCGGTGATCTCATCGTCGTCGTTATAGCCGGAGACGAGAGTTAAATTTTTATCTGCGGCGTAACTTGAATAGGCGGCTATGCAGGCGGTGAAGAAATTTTTAAGTTTGAAAAGCTCCGGATTCATTGAAACACCGGTCCGTTGAATAGAAGCCCACTCTAAAAGGTTCTCCATGAGATTAGATGCGGATGTGATTGAAGTTTTTATCTTTTTCAAAATGTCTGAAAAATATGGAGATGTATCTTTGCTCTCTTTTTCCATGATCTCGGTGAACATTGAAAGATTACCGACCGGTCCGCGCAGGTCGTGGGAGAGGATGGATATGAGCCGGTCCTTCCACGAGCTTAAAGCGATGACTTTGTCGTTCGAGAGTTTCAGGCCAAGGTGAGCCCGGACGCGTGATCTGACCTCTCGTGGGTTGAAGGGTTTTAATATGTAATCTATTCCGCCGCAGTCAAAGCCTCTTTCGATGCTCTCCGGGTCGTTGAGCGATGTTATGAATAATACCGGAATAGCCGCCGTGCCCTGGCCGTTCTTTATCCTGAGGCATAATTCGAATCCGTCCATTTCCGGCATCAATATGTCGGTGAGCACGAGATCCGGCGGATCGCGCTTAATTATTTCAATAGCTTCGTTCCCGCCTGAAGCGAGTGAAATGCGCGCCGAATTATCCTGCCTGACGATCTTTTTCAAACCGGCAAGATTTATCGGCTGATCGTCGACGATGAGGATATGCGCGTTTTTAAACTCTGACATATTTTTTCCTATATAGCGAAATATTTAGCCTGCGGATGATGTATGACGATGGCGGATGTCGATTGTTCGGGCACCATCTCCAATTCTTCGGTGAGCGTGACGCCTATATCTTCAGGCTTTAATATGTCGAACATGACCTTCTGGGAATTCATATCCGGACACGCCGGATACCCGAAGCTGTAGCGCGAACCGCGATACTTTTGAGTGATCATGTCCTGTATGTCAACGGGCTTTTCTTCTAAAATACCCATTTCTTTTCTCATTATAAGGTGCATATATTCCGTGAAAGATTCCGCCATTTCAACGGATAGTCCGTGCAGGTGAAGATAATTTTTGTAGTGGTTCTCGGTGAAAAGCTTTTTGATCATTTCGCCCACCCTGTGGCCGACGGTTACGACGATCATTCCAATAACATCCATTTTTCCATGACTTTTCGGCAGAATGAAATCGGAGATGCAGAGGCCGCCCTCGAATTTCTGGCGTGTGAGATCGAATCTTCCTATAACTTTTTTATTGTTTTCGGGGTCGAATAAAATTATCGAATCATTTTCACTTACGCAAGGATAATAACCATAAACGCAATCGAGCGAGAATGTTTTTTCTTCGCGGCATTTTCTTTTTATGTCTTCAAATACCGGTTCAACGATCTCGGCGATCATTTTATCGAAATCTTCTTTTTTCATTTTGGCGCGCTTATACTGCCACTGTCCGCGGAATAATGTCGTTTTGTTCAGCAGCGGATAAATTTCGGCCGGATCGACGCCGCGGATTATTTTTCTTCCGAAGAACGGAACTTTCGGGATGTCGTTATAAATATCTATTTTTTGAAGTTTTTCAGCCTGAACGGCGGGCATGGCGTTAACGGGTTTGGCCGACGATATGTTTTTTTCGCCGGCGTTCATATCCGAGCCTTCAGCTATCTTTTTCATTATGGTCAGGCCCTCGAAAGCGTCCTCGGCGTAGAAAACGCGGCCGCTGTATAACTTCGAGAGATCCTGTTCAACGTATTTTCTCGTCAGAGCGGCGCCGCCTAAAATAACGTCATATTTTAACCCGCGTCTTTCAAGCTCGAGAAGATTATCGCGCATTATCTGCGTCGATCTTACGAGAAGCCCGCTCATACCTAAAATTGTACACTTTTTCTCTTCGCAGGTCTTTATCATTTCTTCGATCGGGACCTTTATGCCTATATTGAAAACATCGAAACCGTTGTTGGTTAGTATTATATCCACGAGGTTCTTGCCTATATCGTGGACGTCGCCGGAAACGGTGGCCAGCACCATTTTTCCGAGTTTTGAATATCCGGCTTTTTCCATATGTTTTTCGAGTACGAGCACCGCCGCCTTCATTACCTCCGCTGATTGGAGAACGAATGGAAGCTGCATAATGCCCGCGCCGAAAAGCTCGCCGACCTTTTTCATCGCGGCGATAAGCGGCCCGTTTATAATTTCGAGAGGTTTTTTGACTTTTAAGATACGGTCGATAACATCTTCCAGCCCTTTTTTCTCGCCGTCTATGACCATTGATGCCAGAAGCTCTTCATCGTTCATTTTTCTTGCTTTTTCAACCGCGGCCGCCGCTTCCGATTCGGGGGTCGCGGTTTTCGCGTCGAAATATTTCAAGAGCGAAAGAAGCGGATCGGTGCCGTCAGCCCATTTATTGAATATAAGGTTTTCAACCGCCGCGAGATCTTCCTTCGATATTTTATGGAAAGGCAAAAATCCCGCCGGATTAATTATCGCCATATCGAGGCCGCTTTCGATGCAATGTTTCAAAAATATAGTGTTCAAAGCACTTCTGACCGAAGCCTTCAATCCGAACGAAACGTTCGATATTCCGAGCGAGGTCATAACTTCGGGGAATTTTTCCTTTATCGCGCGTATGGCGTTTATCGTTTCCATGCCGGCTTCGCGCAGCGTTTCGTCGCCGGAACCGATGGTGAACGTCAGAGTGTCGAATATCAGATCGTGCGCCGGTATCCCGTATTCTTTAACGCATATATCATAAATTCTTCCGGCTATGCGAAGTTTTTCGGCGCAGGTTTTAGCCATACCGTTTTCGTCTATCGTTAAAGCGATAAGCGCGGCGTTGTGTTTTTTAGCCATGGTGACGACCTGAGCAAGCTTCTTTCCGCCGTCCTCGAGATTTATCGAGTTGATGATACATTTTCCGCCGTGATTTGAAAGCGCTATTTCTATAACTTCAGGGTCGGTCGAATCGATAACGAGCGGCAGATTAACGGCCGTTGCAAAACGCTTCGATACCTCGTGCATATCGCGCTTTTCGTCGCGCCCGACGTAAGCCACGCAGAGGTCTATCGCGTGCGCGCCGCCGTTCTGCTGGTTCTTCGCTATTGACAGCATTCCGTCAAAATCGTCCTTTAACAAAAGGTCGCGGAACGCCTTTGAGCCGTTGGCGTTCGTGCGTTCGCCTATAATAAAAGGCCTGGGCTCCTGTTTCAGCGTCCACGCCGTATAAAGGCTCGATACCTGCGGCGTGTATTCCAGCGATATTACTGCTCTTTTAGTTTTAGCGAGTTCTTTACCGGCCATTTCAATATGGGCCGGAGTCGTTCCGCAGCAGCCGCCCGCGATATTCACGCCGTATTTTGACACGAACCGTGAGATGAACCCCGCAAAATCGGCGGGCGTCAGTCTGTACGCGAGCTTTCCGTCTATGTTTTCAGGCAAGCCGGCGTTCGGCATCGCCGAAACCATTTTTTTCGTTATGCGGCAGAGATCCTCTATATGTTTTTCCATTTCAAAAGGCCCGAGCGCGCAGTTGAAACCGATCGATGTCACTATCTCGTAATCCTCGAGCGCCGCGACTATCGCCGAAAGATCCGTTCCGACGAGCATCGATCCGTTCTGCTGAAGCGTTATCGAGACCATCACGGGAAGCATATACCCTTTTTTCAGGAACGCTTCGGTTATGGTGTATATGAGGCATTTGACCTGCAGAATATCCTGGCATGTCTCGATGATGAGAATATCCGCGCCGCCGTCCATCATGCCTTCTATCTGCGGCATATAGGCCGCAGACATTTCCGAAAATGAAATATGTCCGAGCGACGGAAGTTTCGTCGAAGGGCCAATGGAGCCGGCAACAAAATAAGTTCCGGGTTTTTCGGCAGAGAATCTTTTGATGGCGTTCCGGCCTATTTCGGCGCCTTTTTTAGATATATCATAGACCTTTTCGGCGGTGCCTATGCCGTATTCGGCTATGACTATGATATTTGCGCCAAAGGTGTTGGTCTCGAAAGCGTTAGCTCCCGCTTTAAGATAATCGTAATGGATATCCTCGATTATTTTCGGCGCGGTGATGTTCAAATATTCGTTGAACCCGTCATGGCCTCCAAAAAGACCCTGCTCCGGGTTTCTCTGCTGTATCTGCGTGCCCATGGCCCCGTCGAACAAAAGTGTGTTGTTTTTACAAAAATCTACGAACTTATCTACTTTTACACGGTCAAGTTTTTTGAACATTCATCACTCCAATTTATTTCTAGAGAAGAGAGATAAGAGAATAGAGAATAGTTAAGGTATTCGCGGGTCGCCGCCACCATAAATTAAACAGTTTCAAAATTTAAACGGGCGCAGCCCGTCCACTGCAACTGTTCTCTATTCTCTATTCGTTATTCACTAATTTTTGTTTTCTCCGTTCTTTTATACTTTCACTATTTTCGCCGCAGCGAGAACGCCATTGAGCCTTTCCGTTTCGGCTTCGAATCCGGGTTTTTTCATCAGAGCGAACATGTTTTTCTTATAGCTTTCGACGCCGGGCTGGTCGAACGGGTTGACGCCGATCAGATAACCGCTCATGGCGACGGCCTTTTCATAGAAATAAATGAGTTCGCCAAGGTAGTATTCGTTCAATTCCGGAAGCGTTATCGTCATATTAGGCACGCCGCCCTCTAAATGGGCGAGCCTGGTGCCTTCGTAAGCCATTTTATTCGCGTGATTTATATCGATGCCCGATAAAAAGTTAAGCCCGTCCAGATTTTGCGGATCGACGGGTATGTCGAGCTTAGTTTTCGGGCCGGCCATCAAGAATGTCTCAAAGATCTTTCTTTCGCCGTCCTGGATATATTGTCCCATGCTGTGAAGATCCGTCGTAAAATCAACGGCGGCCGGGAAGATACCTTTTTTATCCTTGCCTTCCGATTCGCCGTAGAGCTGTTTCCACCACTCTGAAACGAAGTGAAGGGCGGGTTCAAAATTACTTAATAATTCAACGCTGTAGCCTTTTTTATAGAGCAGATAACGACACGCGGCATACATATAAGCCGGGTTTTTATAAATATCCGGTTCGATCGTAAGTCTCTCGAAATTTCTCGCGCCTTCGATGAGTTTTTTTATCGAATGTCCGCTGACCGCTATCGGGAGAAGCCCTACAGGAGTCAATACGGAGAATCTTCCGCCGACGTCGTCCGGGATAACGAAAGTTTTATATCCCTCGGTGTCGGCTAACTTTTTAAGCGCGCCCCGCGATTTGTCGGTCGTCGCAATTATCCTGTTCTTAGCCTCTTTTCCGTATTTTTCCTCCATGAATTTTTTAATTATTCTGAAAGATACGGCGGGTTCGGTCGTCGTTCCGGATTTGGATATAACGTTAACGAAAACGCTCTTGCCCTCGAGAAATTTGAAGAGCGAGTTCATGTAATCCGCCGAGAGGTTCTGTCCCGCGAAAACTATGGCCGGGTATTTTCTGTCCTTCTTTTCATAAACGTCGTAAAACTGCTTATTCAAAGCGTTTATTACGGCTTTTGATCCGAGATACGATCCGCCTATGCCTATGCATAAAAACACGTCGGCCTTTTCCTGTATCTCTTCCGCGAGTTTTTCGATACCTTCGATGAAGCTGTCTTCAGTGGTCGACGGAAGGTCGAGCCATCCTAAATATTCGTTCCCTTTTCCGGTTCTTTTGTTTATTACTTCGTTTAATTCCGCGACTTTAGCTGAAAGTTCACCAAGTTCCTTTTCGGATACGGTTTTCAGCAAATTCGTGATCTCTATTTCGAGCCGGTTCTTATTTAACATTTATTGCCTCCTTGACGGTTTGAGAAAAATACCGCGAGGCTTTTATTTTACCATAAATGTTAATATTTTTCAAACGCCGGCGCGTGAAAATTTTCCGGCCAGAACATGCGCCTTTGAGATCAATAGTTTTATATCCACCGGTTTTGACATCTGGTCGTTCATGCCGGAATCCGTCAAAGTTTTCATATCGTCCTTCAGCGTCGAGGCGGACATTGCTACGACCGGAGTTTTTATTCCGAGGCGCCTTATCTCGCGGGATGCGTCGAATCCGCTCATATCCGGCATGTTAATATCCATGAGAATGAGATCGTATCTGTATTTCAGCGCGAATTCCACCGAATCCCTGGCGTTTTCAACTAAAGTGACGGCGACGCCTTCCTGTTCGAGAGATCTCTTGATCAGTTTTAAATTCGCCGGATCGTCATCGGCTACAAGCACGCTCATAGCGAATTTCTCATTGATGGACGGCATTGATATCAGAGGCGCATCTTCTTCCTGTTTTAGTTCATGCGCGGGCCTTTTTAAAAGGGCTTTTTTAAATTTTATGACGAAGTAGAATCTGCTTCCTTCACAAGGCTTACTTTCAACTTTGATGCCGGACCCGCCAAGCATTTTAACTATTTCATCCGATATCGAAAGCCCGAGGCCCGTTCCCCCGAATTTTCTCGCTACCGTGTTGTCCGCCTGCATGAAGGGTATGAATATGCGGTCTATATCCTTTTGTGATATTCCTATGCCGCTGTCAGTGACGGAAGTTTCTATCACTAAATTATTTTCGTCTTCCTCAAGCAGCCTGATGGAAAAGGTTACGCTTCCGGACGAGGTGAATTTTATGGCGTTGCCTAAAAGATTTATTATTACCTGTTTATACCTGTGCCTGTCGGATATTATTCGCTTATTGATGTTTCCTTTGATCTCCATCGAAAGATCGATCTTTTTTATTCCTGCGGCGGGTTTTACCAATGTCATTATTTCTTCCGCTATTGATATCAGATCGAACTCCGCCGTTTCGATCTCGAACCTGCCTGCTTCTATCTTCGAAATATCCAGAAGATCGTTCACCATGGATAATAATTCCTTTCCGCTTATTTTAATGCAGTTTATCATTTCGGCCCTTTCTTTTTCGGGCCACTCATGTTCCAGAAGGTCTGAAAATCCTATAATACTGTTAAGAGGCGTCCTTATCTCGTGGCTGACATTCGCGAGAAACGATGTTTTCAGCCTGTTCATGGATTCCGCGGTTTCTCTTGCGATCCTTAATTCCTCCCTGTTTTTTCGAAGCTCGTCCTCCATCTTCTGACGGTCCGTTATATCCATTACGGACAATATAGTTTTGGGGTGTTCTCCGGCGCCGTATATTTTCGCCGAACTTACGAGCACTTCGAGTTTCCTGCCGCTCTTGGTGGTCGCCGACCATTGACGGCTTAACGGGATGTTATTATCTATAAATTCCTTATAACTTTTAAGCGCTATTTCATAAAGATTTTCCAGCACTATTATCGTGATGTGCTTTCCTATGAGTTCTTCCGGCTCGTATTCGTAAAGCATGGAAAAAGCTTCATTCACATATTCGAATATTCCACAGTCGTCGATTATAGAGACTCCGACGGGGGTATTCTCTATCATTAGACGAAATTGCTCTTCGCTTGCCTTTAATGTTTTTTCATCCGCATTTTTTATCATCATGCCGCAATCACTTATTATCTGCCTTTCGCGTATAGCATTTGTAAAAGTAAGGGTATTTTAAGCTTTGAAAAAGAATTACAAAAAGCTTTTTATTGAGCTTGTATTTGACCGCTTTAAAGAAAGGAAAGCAAAAAACGTACCCTTCGTTATATCTGCTTTTGATGTAAAATCAGACGAAATATTGAATGTGTGTGTTGAAAAAGCCTACAAGTGTGGGGTTTTAATACATAAAAAAAGAGCCTCAGGTTTTTGACGGCCTGAAGGCTCTTTAAAAGTTTAGTTTATTCCGTTTTTATGTTTTATATTTTGAATTATTCGTTTATGAATTTAACGTCGAGCATGTGCGTGGCGCATGAGATGCACGGATCATAAGCGCGCACGAGCATTTCGAGGTTCAGCGCTATTTCGTCCTTGGGCTTATCGAGTATCTGCGGAACGAGTTCTTCCATATCCGCGTCGATATTGGCCAGATTCTGGCCGGTCGGGATGATGCAGTTGGCGTTGACGATATAGCCGTTGTCGTCGTATTCATATTCGTGATAGAGGGTTCCGCGGGGAACTTCTACCGCTCCGGCGCCTTTTCCGGCTTTTGTATGAACATGCCTGTCCTCTTCGCGGAGGCCTTTTTCGAGAAGTTCGTCGATTATCCTGATAGCGTCCTCGGTGCAGTGGACGACTTCGACGACCTGCGCGATGGTGTTCATGTAAGGATTGTAGCAGGGAGCTTTGAGGCCCAGCATCGCGGCTACTTCTTTCGCGAAAGGCGAGAGCAGTTCGTGGTTGACGTTAAATCTGGCGAGAGCGCCGACAAATATCGGTCCGTTGTTGCCTTTAACGTGTTTGGCGGCTGAATGTTTAACCATGTATTCTTTTATTTTGTCTTTATAGTTCTGAACGTTTGTGACGTCGCCGTCCGTCGATTTGATGACGCCGTCGATAAAAGCGTATTCATAGGGTTTCGAGAGAGCGACGTATTCGGTTTTTCTGGTGAAATTAGGAAGCTTGAGCGTAGCCATAAGTTTGGCGGTTTCTTTCACGTCGGGCAAAAATTCCTTCTCGAGCTTCTCGCGCAGTTCCTTAAGTTCCGAAGCCTTCGGGATCCTTGTAAAACCGTTCACGACAGCTGAGATCGTGTGTATCTTTCTGCCGGCGAGAACTTCGCCGATATAGTGGCCGAGGCGTTTCATACGAAGCGCGCGCACGACTATGTCGGGGTGCGACCCTACGAGAGGGATGACCGAGTTCTTTCCGAAACAATCGGGGGCTACGAGAAAATACGCATGCAGAACGTGTGATTCGAGAGTTTCGCCGTGCATGAGAAGTTTACGAAGAAGCGTGGTCTGCGTCGACGGCGTGATGCCGAGAGCTGCCTCGCTTGCGCGTAACGACGCGAGAGTGTGGCCGACCGAACAGATACCGCATATTCTGGAGGTTATGGGAGCTGCTTCGGAATAGTGTCTTCCGCGGAGCATGGCTTCGAAAAAGCGCGGAGATTCCACTACGTGAAGTCTCGATTCTTCTATTTTACCGTCTTTTACGTTTATGACGATATTTCCGTGTCCTTCTACCCTTGTTATATGTTCAAGATTTAACTGCAGGCTTTTGGTCATCTGATTGTGTCCTCCTTGGTGTAGTTGTTGAATAAGGTGAACCTCTTCATTATATCGTCGGGAGAAAGGCCGTGTTTCGCGAGCACGTCTTTTTGAGCGTTGAGGTTCGGGTGCGTTACGTAGCCGCGGCATCCTTCGCACGGATCGCCGTATTTCGGACATATCGCGCCGCAGCCGGCCCTTGTGACGGGACCCATGCAGGTCTCGCCGCGCTGATACATGCAGACGGTGTCGTTCATCTTGCATTCAACGCACATAGGATATTCGGGAAGCTTCGGCGTTACGCCGATAAGAAGCGATTTTACGACGCTTAAAAATTCTTTTCTGTCTATAGGGCAGCCGGGTATCTCGAAATCTACCTTTACTACCGCGCTGACTGGCCTTACGGCATAAGAATCATAGCATTCGAAATGCGCTTTATCTTTGTAAACGTATTTTTTATAATCTTCAGCCGAATATTTGTTCTTTAACGCGTTGATGCCGCCGTTGCATGCGCAGGCGCCGATAGGGACCAGAAGTTTAGCCTGCCTTCTTATTTTCTTGATCCTTGTTTCATCAGCGGGACGGGATATAGAGCCTTCAATGAAGGCTATTTCGTAATCCTGGCCCTTGTCGCTTATGGCTTCGCGAAAATTTACTATTTCCACCGCGTTCAAAAGGTCTATCATGTCGCCCGGTTCCTGGTTTAAAACCTCAAGCTGACAGCCTTCGCACGAGGTGAAATCAAAAAACGCTATTTTGGGTTTCATTTATATAGCCTCCTTAAAATCACGAACTTTGGCAAAGTTGAATACAGGGCCTTCGCAGCACACGTAAATGCTGTTTATCTGGCAGTGTCCGCATTTTCCGACGCCGCATTTCATCCTGCGTTCAAGCGATATGTAGATGTTTTCAGCCGGGATCTTTTTGCCGAGGATTTCCATTATGGCGAATTTATACATTACGGGAGGTCCGCATACGGCGGCGAGCGTGTTAGCCGGGTCGGATATCTTCACTTTCGGGAAGAGCGTCGTTATGACGCCGACGTTTTTCGTCCAGCCTTCGCCGGTACGGTCAACCGTGATATGGAAATTTATGTCCTTGTTCTTTTCCAGAAGCGCTATTTCATCTTTATAGAGAACGAAATTAGGATCGCGCGTTCCGTAAAGGATGTGGACCTCTTTGAAATCCTTGCGTTTTTCTACGACGTAGTTCATGAAGGAGCGAAGCGGAGCGTATCCAAGGCCGCCCGCGACGAACAATATATTTTTTCCCTCGAATTTTTTTATATCGAAACCGGTTCCGAAAGGCCCGCGTATGCCGACCATGTCCCCGACCTTGAGCTGGTGCATTTTATTGGTTACGACGCCCGCGTTTCTGACGCAAAGTTCAAAAGCGCCTTTTTTGGTTGAAGGCGAGGATATTGAAATAGGGGCTTCTCCCACGCCGAACATTGAGACTTCGACGAACTGGCCGGGCGTATGATTGAGATCGGTTCCGTCCGCGAACGCGAGTTCGAAGAACATTTCCTTTTCGGTGAAGGTTTCAACCTTAGTTATTTTTGCCATTTTAGGAACGAACATTTCCGCGTTCACAAAATGAGCGTGAGCGTGTTCCGTGGTTTTGGTAGCGGTCTTAGTCATTCTCTGAAACCTCCTTCAAACGGTTGTACATTTCGGTTATTGAGATGTCGGCCGTGCAGTTTCTGAAGCAGCGGCCGCAGCCGACGCATCCTGACATGTTGAATTTTTCCTGTATATACATGCCTTTTCTTAAAAGCCTGTGGCGGAGCCGATCGGAAACGTGTTCGCGGAAGTTCTCGCCGCCGGCGACCTCTGCGAACATGGGAAGCATGCAGCTGTCCCACGCGCGGTTGCGCTGGCCGTCCTGAAGGTTGAGATGAACTTCTTCCTGGATGTCGAAGCAGTAGCAGGTAGGGCATACGAGATTGCATGTTCCGCAGGCGAAACATTTATCGGCGTATTCTTTCCATACAGGCGAGCTGTAGGTCTTCGCGAGAAGTTTCGGAAGCTGTTCGTGGCTGAGCGCGAGTTTATTGGTGAAGGATTCCTGGCGTTTGTTTTCTATTATCTTCATCTGTTCAAGGTCCTGCGCCGTGGCCTCTGTCGTTTTAGCGTTCTTTTTAAGCAGTTCCTCGCCGCGCGCGGTGCCTATTATGACCACGTATTTATGGATGAGGTTTACTATGAAGAGGTCGAAAGGGGCCGACTTGCTCTGGATCTTTTTCTGATCGAAAACGAATTCGTCAACGCCCATTTTATTGCAGAAGCAGTCCGGGTCGGGTTGGCAGGAAGCGCCTATTATTACTGCTTTTTTACGCTTTTCGTTGTAGTTCACGTCGTTATTTGTTTCCGAGAAAGCGTTATCGAGCATCCTTGTAGCGTATATGTCGCAGGGGTGCATTCCGAATAATATCGCTTCGTGTGATTCATTGACCGCCTTGGGATCCGGTTTATTCGCCGCGAGTTTGAATTTTAAGAGTGTTTCGGTCGGCGGCAGAAAATATTTTTTAGGCGATGATATAGTCGTCGGGTAGTCCAACACGAGCTCTTTATGGTCGTGTATGTGATCCCACGCGAACTGACCGTCTTTGGCGATAACGCCGTAAACGGTATTGCCTTTGATGAGTTTATCAGCAAAAACGGCCAATTCGGCCCTTGTCATTGCTTTGTACATTTATTTTCCTCCTTCAGGATTAGCTTTTCCGATATTATTAACTGGCAGGGTCACTATGAATTTAGTTCCCTGTCCAACCGTTGATTCTATGTTTATGGTTCCTTTGTGATATTCGACTATTTTTTTCGTTATCGACATTCCGATACCGGTTCCATTCGCGGTATGTTTCTTTGAGATGGAAGTTCTGTGGAACTCGTCGAAGATCTTCGGCAGATCGTCGGGAGGGATTCCTATTCCGGTGTCTTTGCAGGTGAACACAACATTTTCATCTTCCCTGTAAAGTTCCGTCTCTACTTTACCGTCCTTGACGTTATATTTAATAGCATTGGAAATAATGTTCGTCAAAGCATTTTCGAGATATTCCGGATCGCCCGTGATGCTAAGTTCTTCGTCCGTTCCACGGATATCGGACCTGATCGTTACGCCTGCAGTTTTTGCCTGCGGTTCAAGCGCGGTTATGGATTTTTTTAATTTTTCGGCTATCGATATGGTTTTGAATTCTTTCGAGCCGAAACCCGTCTTGATCTTTGAAAGGTCCAGAAGTTCGTTGACGAAACGCAGAAGATTTTCGGCGCGGTTCTCGACCTTCGCCAGCACCTCTTTTGCTTTTTCATCGACGCTCGCTTTAGCGAAGCCGCCTGTAAGGGATTTGATCATAAATTGTATGGTTCCCAGAGGCGATTTAAGCTCGTGCGCCACTATCATTACGAATTCGGATTTTTTGGCGTCCATTTCCACGAGCTTGAGATTTGTCTCAAGTAAAAGGTTTTCCTTCGCCCGAAGTTTCATGGATATGGAGGTCGCCATATAGCCCATGAAAGCTATTGTGCTTACGAAAGCGACAATAGATCCGATGAGTTTCACGTTTTCCGCGGCGTAAGGCATAGCCGTGCTCGCGTACAACGAATAATGGCCCAGTAGCCCGAAGTGCTCGAAAGTGATGAGTCCTGAGTAGAGAACGCAGGCAAGAGCGGCCTGATAAACGCAGTGGAGCGGTTCTAAAAGCATGCTGGCGATGACTATATGGAATATATAGTAAAAATTGAACGAGTTCTCAATTCCGCCGGCGTAATGAAGAAGTATCGTTAGCATGATAAGATCGAACGCTATCTGAGAGTTTGCGATGATCGAGGTCATGCGCGAGCGGTACTCTAAATTATGCTTTCCGTTCACTGAAACGACTTTTCCAACCATGAATATCAATATGCAATTTCCCGCAGCCATGGCTATGACCGAGGTATAGAGAGGAGCCCTGTTGATATTCAAACCGAAAAAAATTCCGGCGGTCTCTATGACGATAACTATCATTAAGATGGCTATCCATCTGAGGCCGTTTAACCACCGAAGCCTGCCGATGAGTTCAAATACTCTTATTTCGAGACCTTTTGGTTTTTCCTGCATATTTTAATTTTCCCCGTATATTACTTTGCCGCTTTCGCTAGGCATTTTTCAACCGTCGATAAAAGAGCTTCAGGCTCGATCGGTTTGTTCAAAAATTCGTCTACGGGAAGGAAATCCGAATCCGTCTGAGGCGAATATTTGAAATGCGACGTGGTGTTGATAGCTGAAACCATTATAATAGGCGTTTTCGCCCATTTCGCGAATTCCGAATTAGGTTCCGTTGAGCGGAGTTTATATGATACCTGAAAGCCTTCGGTAACCGAGTCCATCATTACGTCTAAAACTATAATGTCAGGGTTGAAAGCTTTAACTTTGGCAAGCCCTTCAGTTCCATTAACAGCTGAGTCTACCGTGTAATCTTTTGATTCAAGGACCATTTTCATAGTTTCGACTATGTCCGGATCGTCATCGATAATTAAAACTTTTTTCGACATTAATAAACCTCCTGAAATTTTTGTAGTTTGTTTTAAAACTTAATTTAAAACTCTACCTCCTTTTTTATTGATTGGTTTTTAAATTTCTTTTTGCAAATACGCTGGTTTTATATAATTAATCTTTTATTTCAAAGGGCAGGAAATATTTCATCCAATCTTCAAGGCCTTCGCCCGTTTTTGACGAAACAAAGTAAACTTTCGCGTGTCCGTTGACTTTTTTGATGTTTTCCTTTATTTTTTCCATATCTATGTCCAGATGAGGCAGAAGATCCATTTTAGTTACCACAATGACGTCGGCAACGTTAAACGAAACAGGGTATTTCAGCGGCTTGTCCTCGCCTTCCGTGAGCGAGTAAAGCAATATCTTCTTATCTTCTCCGATGTTGAAATCGGCCGGGCAGATCAGATTTCCGACGTTCTCGATTATTATCAGCTCGAGTTCGTCGAGGTTGAATTCAGCCAGCGCGTCTTTTATCATAAAAGCGCTCAGATGGCAGTCGCCGCCGAAAGTGTCGGTGTTTATCTGATATACGTTCCGGCAGTAAGGAAGCAGTCTGTCGCGGTCGATGACCGTCGAAATATCGCCTTCGATAACCGCGCATTTCATCTTGCCCTGAAGATACTGGAGCGTTTTTTCCAGAAGCGTCGTTTTTCCCGCGCCAGGTGAACTTATGATGTTGACGCAGAATATTTTTTTCTCTTTTAAAAGATCATTGACCTCTTTGGCGATCTCGTCGTTTTCTTCCATTATATCTCTTGCGATCTCTATTTCGGACATTTGAACCTCCGTTTTTTTGCGTATGTTAAAAGGTATAAATCTTTTGATGCCCCTCGCCGGCCGGGTGAAAAAATTAATCGTCCACGTCTATCGAATCTATCTTAAGCTCGCGTCCGCCGGTTATCTTTAAATTATATGAGCCGCATCCGGCGCAGACCATATCCACTTCCGAAAGACTTTTTTTGAATCCGCAATCCTTGCATTCCACTTCCAGCGGGCAGTCTATGACCACATATAAAGCGTTGTCGAACCCTTCGCTCTTTCCTAAGATCTCAAGCGCGTATTTCAGCGATTCCGGGACGACCTGCATCATTTTTCCGACCGACAGTTTCAGTTCGCGCATCTTCATTTTTTCTATGCCGCGCTTTGAAAGCTCATCCGCCGCTATTTTCAATATGTTGACCGCTATGGACATTTCGTGCATTTCGTAGTTCTCCTAACAAATTCTTGGAAACTGTTCCAGCACCTGCATATCTAAAAATCTTCCGCCGCCGATCCTGGTTTTTATAACGACCTTGCCCTTGTTTTTTTCGCTGATATGTCCGATCTCCATCGCGCCTGCAGTTTCTTCAAATTGTGAAAGATGCGCTAAAACCGGTTTCGCCGCGTCCTTCGCGCATACTATAACCGCGCGCCCCTCGCAGGCTGAATAAAGAAGGTCGATCCCGAGGATGTCCGCGAGCGATTTCGCGTTCGGTTCATAAGATATCGCTTCTTCCTCGAGCATTATACCGAAATTATTGTTCTGCGATACGAATTCATTCAAAGTCGTGGCCAGGCCTCCCCGGGTAGTATCGCGCATAACTTTAACTTCGAATTTTTTATCCAGAAGCCCAAAAAGCTGCCGGACAAGAGGCGCGCAATCAGACTTAATTGAAGTCCGCTCGATGAATCCGCCGCGTTCGTTCAATATGCAGGCCCCGTGATTTCCGGGCGTCCCGGTTATTATGACCGCGTCCCCGGCCGCTATTTTAGAAGGCGCGAGATCCACTCCGTCGGGTATCAATCCGACGCCGGAGGTGTTGATATAAACTCCGTCGCACAAGCCGCGCCCGACGACCTTCGTATCGCCCGTCGCGATAAAAACGCCATTTTTAGAAGCTGTTTCGGCCATGCTTTTAACTATGGTCTCAAGCACCTCGATCTCAAAGCCTTCTTCTATTATAAAACCGGCGGTTATGGCGACCGGTATCGCGCCCGTTACTATGAGATCATTCACCGTTCCGGTCACGGCGAGTTTTCCTATATCGCCGCCGTTAAAAAACAAAGGTTTCACCACATACGAATCGGTCGTCATGGCTAACTTCTGGCCCGAAAATTTAAATCCGGTATTTTCCGAAATTTTAGCCGCGAGTTTTAAAATATCGAGCCGGCCCGAATCAAGACCTTCCGAAAGCGTAGGATTGTCGAAGTGTTTTACGAAAACGGAGCTTATGAGTTCATGCGTTAATTTTCCGCCGTTACCGTGCGCTTCGGTTATATATTTTTTCTGTTCGTTCAAATTCATTTAAATACTCCAGGCGTTACTTTCCGTCGTTATTCCAGCTCTATTTTATCTCCGGCCGATCCGTATTTATAAAAAGCGGCGCAGGTCCCTTCGCTCGAGACCATACAGGGGCCTATCGGGAACATGGGGTTGCAGACCTTTTTAAAAAGCGGGCATTGCGGCGGTTCTATCACCGATAAGAGCACTTCTCCGCATTTACAACCCTGATGATGATTCGTTCCAGCGGTTTTTCCGGCCGGACTTATGATATCGGCAAAATTAGCGTCCGCCGAATATTTTTTATATTCGCCGCGAAATTTGAGGCCCGATCCGGGTATAACGCCTATTCCGCGCCATTCGGCGTCGCAGGCTTCGAATACCTCGTTTATTACCTTTTGCGCGGCCGTGTTTCCCGATTCGGTCACTACGCGGCTGTATTCGTTTTGCACCTCGTGCCTGCCTTCAGATATCATTTTCAGAAGCGCTTCTATCGAAAGCAGGATATCTATATATTCAAATCCGCATATAACTCCGCAGATGCCGCTTTGAGCCAGAGGCGCCCTGTACGCGGCCTCGCCCGTTATGACCGAGACATGCCCCGGAAGAATAAATCCGTCTATTTTAACGGCAGGGTGGTTCGCTATGGCTTTCAGCGCTTCCGGCACGGTTTTATTTCCCTCATATATGAAAAGGTTTTTAAGCCCTTTATCTTTCGCTTCCTTCGCCAGAAACGCCACCGCCGGGGCCGTCGTCTCAAATCCCACGCCGAGAAAAACAACATTTTTACCGGGATTTTCAACCGCTATTTCAACCGAATCCGTCGGCGAATAAACCACGCGCACATCCGCTCCCGCGCCCTGTTCTTTTTTCAGGCTCGAAACTTCTCCCGGAACTTTTAACATATCTCCGAATGTCGTTATGATGAAGTTCTTATCGCGCGCCATATTTATCGCGCCGTCTATGTAAGAGTCTTCCGTGACGCAGACCGGGCATCCCGGGCCTGATCTTAATTTTATCTTATCCGGAAGCATCGTTCTGACGCCTGATTTGAATATCTCGTGCGTGTGCGTTCCGCAGACCTCCATTAAATTAATGACGGGTTTGTCTATAGCGGCGCAGTAGCCGGCTATTTTATCGAGTATCTTTTTAGCCGGCTCTTTTTTATTACATTTTTCCGAGAATTCGTCGTAATTGAAACCCATTGTTCTGTTCTCCATGATCGTATTATATTAAAGCGGTTTTATTAAAAACATGTTGTATTATTTAAGTTTTGTTTATAATCCTTTTGTTTTATCCGTAGAATCCTGCAGCGTCAGCCTTCCGTGAATATTGCATTCGACGTCGACCTGTATCTGGCCCGGCTGGACCCCGACGCTCATTATCATTACTTTATACGGCAATGGAGCCGGCTGCTGAACCGCGAACCCCATGAATTTTTTCGCGTACGGGCGGCATTGCGGCTCGGTTTTTAAATATCCCTTCGCTACAAGATCGCTTACCGTTAAGGTCGGCGCCTGTCCGTTCTCCATGTGATATAATTCTACTGCGCCCTCGATGGTCTTCATGTTGCTTATGCATGACTTTTTATTGGCGCCCGGCCTCGGTCCATGTCCCGAAGGCATCACGGCCACTCCTATTATGAATATGGCGAAAAGCGCCATCAATATATTTTCTATCGCGCCGAAAAACTTCTTCATACTTTTTAAAAAACCCCGTTAAGATTATTTAAAAAAACATCATTTCGCTTCCGTTCTCAATGCTCTCGAGCATCTTATAGGTCTTTTCCGCTTCTTCGGCGCTTACGACCGAGATCGCGAAACCGGCGTGAAGTATGACGAAATCGCCGACCTCCGCGTCAACCATCGAGACGTTTATTTTTTTCGATACGTCGCCGATCTTAACTTCGGCGTAATATTGGTCTATCTTTTTAACTATAGGTACTGGTATTCCCAGGCACATAAAACCCCCCCGGTTAATTCATCAGGCCGAAATAACACTGTCCGGCCGATATTCCGCTGTCGCCCATGCTTACATACTTCGGGGTATGCACCGTGAAACCGCTTCTTTCAAACATCGATATCAGATTTGAGAGGATGACGCGGTTGTAAAAAACGCCCCCCGAAAGGCATATATCCAATATTTTGTTTAGTTCCGCTATTTTTTTCCCGGCTTTAAATGAAGAGATGACGACGCCTTTATGAAATTTATATGATATTTCGGCCGCTTCAGCGCCTTCGCCGGCGTCTTTTATCATTTCTTCGAGCATCTTTTTCCAGTCTAATATCACCGTTCTATTATATTCGGTAATGTCAATATTATAACAATCGTCAGTGTTTTCATCGCGCCAGAATTCGGAACGGCCTCGAGGAAAATTCATCTCTAAAAATATTGCGGCTTCGCCCTCGAAACTTACTTTGCCTTCAAAACCCGCCATTACCGCCGCTACGTCGAATATTCTTCCAAGCGACGAGGTCTTTACGGTGTTCACGCCGGCTTCGAGCGCCTTGAAAATTATCGAGCTTTCTTTTTCGCCGATGTTTTTCATTATTTTTCCGCTCTCTTTTTTTCCGCACATGCCGTAAATTGCGGAAAGAGCGAGTTTGGATACGGTTTTTACCGCTCCGTCATAATTATGCGCCGTAAAAGGCTTGAAATATCCGGCCCGCTCGAACTTATGCGCGTCGCAAACTAAAAATTCGCCGCCCCAGACCGTGCCGTCGGTGCCGAATCCCGTCCCGTCAAAAGCCAGGCCAAGAACCTTTTTCGCGAGTTTATTCTCGGCCATGACGGAGAGTATGTGGGCGTAGTGGTGCTGGACCGCTTCAGGCTTATGTTTTGCCGGAGTTTCGCCCGAATATTTACTCGTTCTCGCGTCGGGGTTCATATCGTGAATGAATTTTTCCGGCGCGATCTTATATAAATTTTTAAAATGATCGACGGTCGTTTCAAACAGCTCGAAGTTTTCGACTATGTCCGTGTCGCCTATGTATTGCGATGTGACTATGCGATCTTCAAGGTTGAACGAAAGGGTGTTCTTTAATATGCCGCCGACGGCGAATATATTATTGTTCTTATTTTCCTTCGGCTGCGGATCTTTTGACGAAACTTTTTCCGGCGCGGCGTTCGCTGACTGATCCAGGCCCTGAATTATTTCTTCGTTAAGAGCCTCGTCCGAACTATTAAATTTATCGCTTTGGGCGTTGATGTTTTTTCGCTCGCGGTCTTTTTGAACTATCGTTCCGAGCGATATAACGTTAGGCGCGATGCCCCTCGAGGGCCTGATCGTGAAATTTCTTCCGTTCTCGACGAACATGACGGAATCGTCGCAGGGTAAAAGTATGTCGCGGTTATGGCAGAGCGCGATATCACATATTCCGGATAGTTTTTCGCTCGCGTCTTTCAGTCTGTAACAGATCGGTTCGTCGCTTAAATTGCCGGATGTCAATATCATCGGAGCGTTATATTCCTTCATAAGAAGTATATGCAGCGGCGAATAAGGAAGCATGAAGCCGAGATAGTTGTTTTGCGGCGCGATATGTTCCGATATTTTATAATTTTTACCGGTATTTTCTTTTTTTCTAAGAAGCACGATCGGCGCTATGTGCGATCTTAAAAGCGCTTCCTCGTCTTTTGAAACGAAGCAAATTTCTTTAATAAATTCAACGGACGGCGCCATCAGCGCGAAAGGTTTGGAAGGGCGGTTCTTTCGCTCGCGTAATTTGATGACGGTTGGATCGTCATCGGACCTCGCGGCTATGTGAAACCCGCCGATTCCCATGAGAGCGCCGATCTTGCCGTCTCGGATCATAGCGGCGAATTTTTTGATCAGTCCGGCCTGGTCTTTTGAATAAGAAAGTTCATCCATATCGATCTTTTTTGAAAGATCTTCGATAAGATAAAGCCCCGGGCCGCATTCGGCGCATGCGTTCGGCTGGGCGTGAAAGCGCCGGTCCATGGGATTTTCGTATTCCGCGAGGCATCTTTTGCACATAGGGAATTTTTTCATCGTGGTATAAGGCCTGTCGTAAGGCAGATCTTCCGTTATTGTATAACGCGGGCCGCAGTTGGTGCAGTTGGTGAAGGCATAATCGCGCCTTCTGTTTTCCGGGTTCGTTATATCGGCGGCGCAGTCGGCGCATACCGAGATATCGGCGGAAACGAAGACCGATCCGGATGATACGCCCGGTTTTTCGTCCGAATGAAGTATGGTAAAATCCGAATATTGTTTCGTCGGAATGTCTGAGATCAGGAATTTTTCTATGATGGATCTTGGCGGAGGCGATGTTTTTAAAGTTGAAATAAAGTTCTCTACCTGGCCCGCACCGCCGTAAACTTCTATCTCAACCCCGCTGACGCTGTTTTTAATAAAGCCGTTGAGTCCGAATTCCGAAGCGAGGCGGAAAACGTGAGGCCGAAAGCCTACGCCCTGCACCTGTCCGGTTATATTGATCTTTGTTGTCTTCGAACTCATGTTAAAGCCTTTTATTCTTAATTAATGAGTGTCTTTATTACAGCACTCTTCCCGTTTATTTGTCATCCGCTATTATAACAAAAAAAGATTGATAAACGCTCATGTTTTTATCAACCAGTTTTAAAATATCGACTAATTTCAAGGTCATTTTTTAAGTGTATTGTGAAAAAAATCACAATCAGAGGTCATTTATGTGGATTTCCGAAATAAACGCATGTAAATTTATCACAAAAAAAAACAAAAGTCAACAACTTTTGAAATTGCAGACTTTTAAAGTCTTGAATGGCTTGAAAAACAAATTTTTAAACTATGCTATTCTGGTTTTCAGATGAAAAGCATTTAAAAACAAAGGTTTAGCAAATCAGTAAATCGGTCTGAACGCGATAATGAAAGAAATTCAGAGATAATAGGTTAGATAATGACTTAAAACCCGCCTTTATAGACCTAAAGGTTTTATTAAGCCGTATCAAGTCGATTCCGGCTGTGGTAATAAACAATTTTTTTTACGATAATAGTAATGACGGCTAAAATAGTTTTTTAACGAAGGCCATATATTTCAAGGAGGATCATATGAGCAGCATCAACCCGAATTTGTTTTCAACCAATCCCGCCGACTGGCAGTTTAAGACTCCTGAAAAAAAGGCCGGCCAGCCGACCACTATTTCAGATCTCGCCAAACAGCTTATGGCCGGTGGAATTGACGGCCTTCAGGACAAGCCTGATTTCAAAAAAATGGTTGAAATGTTCTCGGACCCTTCGAAAGCAAGCGCTTTTACCTCGACCACCATCGAAGGCCACGCCGAATATAACCTGAAAGCGGCTTTTCAGCTTGACAACGGCCAGAAGCTTAACATCGACCTTCAGGTTAAAATTGACTTTAAATTTCAGCAGGCGACGGCGGCTTACGCCAAAAATAAAAAGGAAACCAAACCTGCCGGTAATGATGAATTCAGCCCTGAAAACACCGCAAACCGTATCGGCAATTTCGCGATGGGATTTTTACCGATGTTTCAGTCCAATCATGCCGACCAGACAAAGACCGACGCTTTAAGCGGATTTTTCAACCTCGCAAAAGACGCCATTACTAAAGGGTTCGACCAGGCTAAAAGCATTCTCGGCGGATTATACGGCGAAGACGCCGCAAAAACTTTCGACCTCGTTTCGAAATTCCTCGATGACGCCAAGGCGAAAATATTAGGTTCTGACGGAACGGAAGCGAAAAAGGATGTTGCGGCTATATCTTAACCATTAGATAGTTTTTCTTTTTTAGCATAAAAAAACAAATAAAATTCTCGCATATTATCGGTCTTGTATTAAACCAAACGGTTTTTTCGGGGCCGATGTTTATATTACGGGATTTTTTATTTATATGCGGTCGATTTATGATCTCTTCCGTTAAAATTACAAAATGATATTTTAAATTCCGGATACAATGCCGTATAGATTTATATTGCCGGCTGATTTTAAATATTCATCAATATAATATATTCATGTTTTATAAGGTATATAACAAAATATAATTATATACTAATTTATAATATTTATTTTAAATTTATGAAACGGGATTATTATAGTTATGAATAGTGTTTTGGATGGGTATGGTACTGTGGTAACATGCGGCCGCAAAATAAAAAACTTGATTTTTTTAAAAAACAGGTATAAAATTATTAGAAACAGGTTAAAATTTGTCCGAATAAAAAACTTGTCGAATGCGATCGTCTTTTTATTAAAGTCCGGGCTGTGGTATTTTATCACTGGATGTATGTATTATCAAGTATTTTGCTTTTTGAAACATGCCCGGGAAATGGAGAAAACTCATGAATGTTACGATCCGGTCAAAAATGATCATTCTGATAATTGTAGCCGCTTCATCTATTCTATATGTTGGTTATACCGGCTATGATTCTTCCAGGTCGGCATTATTTAATTTCAAGTTGACGGCCGATGAAAAAATTCCTTCAATTACCGCGATCATGAGTTATTCGACACGGCTCGTATGTCTCAGCAAGAAAGCTAATGAGATCGTCGCTAACTATGGTGATACCTCGACCCTTGAAGTTGATTTCAATGACGTCAGGTCGGCGTTTTTAACTTCCTATGAAGTTTTAAGCAAAATAAAATTCAACGCTCAGATGAAAAAGCGCATCGAAGCCGCCGGTGAAAAAAATAAAATCTTTGTGAACTGCGCTGATACCATGGTTGAAAAACATAAATTCCGCAAAAAATTCATGACGAAGGAAAACGGGATACTTACGCCTCTCAACGCTTTTCTGACGGCGCGAGAATTCGAGCATGTCAGCTGGGCGGATCAACTGGAAAAAAATATTTCCGCGGGCGAGGAATTCAGGGGCCAGACTGATCACGCGATATGCATGTTCGGAAGATGGATAGAAAATAACAGGTCTGACGATGCCGAACTGAACGCCGTTCTCGATAAATTCAAGGAGCCGCACAAAAAATTTCATGAGACCGCTTCAAAGATAAACGCGGCTATGAAAGGAACCGCCGAAATTGAAACGGCAAAGAAAATATTTGATTCGGAGACCGTGCCTTTATTAAAGCAGATCAATCATATCTTCGATGAATGCAGATTCTATACGGTAACTAAATATCTGGAAACTACTACCGTCATTGAACGCAATCTTGATAAATTATCCGCTCTTAATGAAGAGCTTCGCGTTGAATTTGAAAATATCAACGACACTATCGATAAAGAAATAAATGGTTTTGTAGAAAAGTCGTCGATAGATATCGATTCATCGGCCGGGCTGATATTTACTATCGGGACCGGAGCGTTTTTAATATTACTGGCATTAGGCTATACCATAGGAAAAAGCATCATCAGCGTCAATAAATTCCTTATCGAAGAATCAAAGAAACTCACTAGATCCGTTCAGGAAGGCGATCTTGACGCCAGAGGCGACGCCGGAAAAACAAATTTCGAATTCCGCGGAGTTATCGAGGGAATAAACGGCATAATGGACTCTTTAATAAAACCGCTTAATCTCACCGCCGAATACGTTGACAGAATTTCAAAAGGCGATATTCCCGATAAGATAACGGATGAATACAAAGGCGATTTCAAAAAGATAATAAATAATCTCAACCAGTGCATAAACGCCGTAAAAGGCCTTATAACCGACACTAATTCTCTCGCGGCCTCGGCTAAGGCCGGAAAACTCGCCGATCGCGCCGACGCATCCAGGCATCAGGGCGACTTCAAAAAAATAGTGGAAGGTTTTAACGGTACGCTCGACGCGGTGACAGGGCCTCTAAGCACGGCCGCGAAATATGTCGACCGTATCTCAAAAGGCGATATTCCGAAAAAGATAGAGGAAGAATACAAAGGCGATTTCAACGAATTGAAAAATAATCTCAATCGATGCATAGACGCCATCGATAAACTTGTCGCGGATTCGAGCGGCCTGGCGAAAACCGCTGTAGATGGAGAACTCGACGGAAGGGCTGATCTGTCTAAACATCAGGGCGACTTCAAAAAAATAGTGAAAGGCATAAACGATATGCTCGACGCGGTTATAAAACCTATACAGGAAGCCGTAAGATGCCTCGCGGAAATGGCTGAAGGCAATCTCGCAGTTGAAATGAGCGGCGAATATAAGGGCGAGCACGCTATATTAAAAAACTCACTGAACGCAACGATAAATTCGATGAATGAAATATTAGGGCATGTATATATTTCGGCGGATCAGGTGAACACCGGTTCCCGTCAGGTTTCAGACGCCAGTCAGGCTCTTTCGCAAGGGGCGACCGAATCGGCGAGTTCGCTCGAAGAGATCAGTTCCTCGATGCAGCAGATAAATTCGCAGATCGAAAAAACGGCGGCTAATTCGATGGAAGCGGATAATCTGGCATCGGCGGCTAAAATATCGGCTGAGGCGGGCAGTGAAAAAATGGGGCAGATGACCGGCGCGATGAATGAGATCAACGAATCGGCGGCTAATATTTCAAAGATAATAAAAACGATAGACGAAATAGCCTTTCAGACGAACCTTCTGGCCCTTAACGCTTCGGTGGAAGCGGCGCGGGCCGGAAGACACGGAAAGGGCTTCACGGTGGTCGCGGAGGCAGTGCGAAGCCTGGCCCAGAGAAGCGCGAAGGCGGCGAAAGAGACCGCCGAAATGATAGAAAATTCAATGAAAAAAGCGGGAGACGGGACCAGGATCGCCGCCGAAACGGCCGGATCGTTAAACGAAATGGTCGTGCAGATCAAGAGGATCAGCGACATAATAGGCGAGATCGCCGCCGCGTCGAAGGAAGAAGCGCTCGGAATTCATCAGATAAATCAGGGGCTCGGCCAGGTCGATCAGGTCACGCAGCAAAATACGGCTACGGCTGAAGAGTCGGCGGCCGCGAGCGAAGAGCTTTCAGCGCAGGCGGTCGAATTGAAAGGCATGCTTGAAAAATTCAGATTGAAAAATTCGGACGGCGAAAAAACGGTGAGCGCGTATCTCGAAGATCGGACTTGAGACTCTAAAACATCCAATTTTAAAACAAGTTTTACGAATTTCATATATTTTTTATAAATAACTCATATATTTTTATTATAACCGGTCTTGTACTTAGCCTGAAGAGCTTTTTCAAGGCCGGTTTTTATTTGCGGCATGCCCGAAGAAATATTAAACTATTCTAATATATCAATCCTGTAAAGGAATACTTGATCAATTTAAGTCCCGGTTTGCCGCGATCGCGTATATTGTTTTTATGATATTGCCTGAAATTACACGATTTTTTTTGCGGCCTTTATTAGTGGATCTGGAAGATCTGCGGCCACAGCGAGATATCATGATAAAAAACAATTGCTTTTTTTTTAGTTAAGGTATAGAATTATATCGATACGAACCAGTTTTTTCAAAAAACAATTAAATTTAATCTTGTTATTTATAAACCTGTCGTTTATAAATTTAATGGTATATGCGTGCGTTAACGCGATTACCATTGAATTTTAAAACGAACTTCGAAAATACAGGAGTGTTATGAATATTACTATCAGAACTAAAATAATAATTTTAATGATCGTAGCCGCTTCGTCTATCTTTTATATAGGCTATACGGGTTATGAATCGTCCAGGTCGGCTTTATTCAATTTTAAATTAACCGCCGATGAAAAAATTCCTTCTATCACGGCTATCATGAATTATTTGACCCGTTTCGTCGGTCTCGGCAATAAAACCAATGAAATCGTCGGTTTTTATGGTGATACATCAAAACTCGAAGCTCAATTTAACGAGGCGAAGAAAGATTTTATAGCTTCTTATGAAGCTTTGCGTAAACTTGAATTTACCGGTAAAACAAAAGAACTCATCGAAGCCGCCGGTCAAAAAAATATAGATATATTAAAATACGCGGACGCCATGGTTGAAAAACATAAATTACGCAAAAAATTCGTCACTAAGGAAAATGGCATACTCACTCCCGTCAACGCTTTTTTGACCGCGCGAGAATTCGATCATGTTACCTGGACGGATCAATTGGGAAAAGATATTTCCGCGGGCGAAGAGTTCAGGGGCCAGGCCGATCATGCTTTGTGTATGTTTGGAAAGTGGATGGAAAATGAAAGGTCTGACGATTTAGAACTAAACGACATTCTTGATAAATTCAAGGAGCCGCATAAAAAAATTCACGAAACCGCGGCGAAGATCAACGCAGCGATGAAAGATGCGAACGGAATTGCGGCGGCGGGAGTAATATTTGATTCCGAAACGAAGCCGCTTTTAAAACAGATCAGCCATATCTTCGATGAATGCAGATTTTACACCATAACGAAATACCTTGAAACGAACACCGTTATAGAACAAAACCATGATAAATTATCAAAACTCGATGGCAAACTTCGGATCGAATTGGAAAAGATCAATGAAGTTATCAATAATGAAATAAGCGATTTTGTCGGAAGATCTTCGATAAATATAGACTCGTCGTCTTCGCTTATTTTTATAACGGGCGCGGCCGCTTTATTAATATTGTTAACGCTTGGATATGCCATTGGAAAAAGTATCACCGGCGTTAATAAATTCATCATTGAAGAATCAAGGAAGCTCACAAAAGCTGTTTTGAATGGTAATCTTGACGTCAGGGGCGATGTTCAAAAAACAAATTTTGAGTTTCGGGGAATAATAGAAGGTATGAATGACATAATGAATTCTTTAATAAAACCGCTTAATGTTACTGCCGAATACGTTGACAGGATATCGAAAGGCGACATACCTCCAAGAATAACCGATACATACTACGGCGATTTTAACGAGATGAAAAACAATTTAAATCAGTGCATAGACGCTGTGAACGCGCTCATTGAAGATGCGAATATGCTCTCATGCGCCGCGATCGAAGGAAAACTCGCCGCGCGCGCGGATACTTCCAGGCACAACGGTGATTTTAAAAAGATCATCGCTGGCGTGAATTCAACCCTTGACGCTATTATAATTCCTTTGAACACGGCCGCGAATTACATAGAAAGGATCAGCAAGGTCGATATTCCGCCGGTCATTACCGAAAATTATAAAGGCGATTTCAATAACATTAAAAACAATCTCAACCAGTGCGTCGGATCGCTCACGCTATTAATGACCGATATGGAAGCGCTTTCACAAAAAGCGCTTGAAGGCGATCTGTCGTATCGGATCGATATCAGAAGACATGAAAAAGGTTTCAAGAAAATAGTCGCCGGCGTCACAAGTATTCTCGATTCGGTCGTCGAACCTATAAGGGAAACTTCTAACTGCCTTCTGGAAATGTCGAAAGGAAATCTCGATATAGCGGTTTCGGGAAACTACAAGGGCGACCATGCGATCCTGAAAAATTCGTTGAACACGACCGTCGATTCCATGAATGATATATTAAGCCGCGTTCTGGTCGCTGTCGAACAGGTGAATACGGGCGCGAGACAAGTTTCAGATGCAAGCCGGTCGCTTTCGGAGACCGCTACGGAATCTGCGAGCTCGCTCGAGGAGATCGGAGCTTCCATGCAGCAGATCAGCTCTCAGGCCGGACATAACGCGGAAAACGCCGCGCAGGCTAACGGCATTGCCGTTTCGGCCAGATCATCCGCCGGGGAAGGAAACAATAAAATGGGCGATTTGCAGAAAGCGATGTCGGCGATAAATGAGTCGGCGCTCAATGTTGGAAAGATAATTAAAACGATAGACGAAATAGCCTTCCAGACCAACCTGCTCGCCCTTAACGCCTCGGTGGAAGCGGCGCGCGCGGGAAAGCACGGAAAAGGATTCACGGTCGTCGCTCAGGAAGTAAGAAATCTCGCACAGAGAAGCGCGAAGGCCGCTAAAGAAACGGCCGAAATGATAGAAAGCTCCATTAAAAAGACCGACGCCGGGTCGAAGATCGCCGATGAAACGGCGGTATCGCTTGTCGAAATAATGAACGGTGTCGCTAAAGTAACCGATCTTGTGGGTGAAATAGCTTCAGCTTCAAAGGAACAGGAACAGGGAGTTTTTCAGGTCAACGCCGGCATCTCTCAGGTTGACCGGGTAACGCAGCAAAATACGGCTACAGCTGAAGAATCTGCCGCGGCGAGTGAAGAGCTTTCGGCTCAGGCGGCCGAATTAAAAGGCATGCTTGAAAAATTCAGATTGAAGAGTTTCGGCTGTGAAAAATTGACCGACGCTTACGTTCAAAGCGTTTTCACACAAAGGCAGTCGATCGATGTCGTGAAATAGATAGTTTTGATGTTTTAAGACTATTTTATGTTTATTATCTTCTTTATTTTTTCGGGGTTTCCTTCGAGACACGCGTCAAAAATCTGTTCCGCCATCTGAGGAGTTATTTTCATTTTTTCGGTTAAGACCTTTATGTAATTGGATTTGGTTTTAAGTTTTGCTTCTTCGACATGCGGTCTTCTCAGTTCGATGGATTTTTCAAGTTTTTTAACTTTATATTGAAGGTTTTTGCGCTTGTTTTCAACCATTATATAGTACGCTTCCGCCGCTATCGTTCCGCATACCGGCGTTAATAAAAATATGAGCAATGAAAAAACCAGAGTTATCCATGTCATTTCAATTCCCAGCGCGGCGTAGAAACCGAGAAACGAAGCTACGGTGAGAACTGAAAAACCGCAACCTGTTATTCCTTTTATCATCAGAAACAGGGTTCCGTTATGCCAGCTGTTATGGGGTGTTCCTTCAGCCGCTTCTTCGTTTTCATCGTTTCCTGACGGGTAGGTTTTATTCAGTTCCGCCAGTTGCTTTTTTGCGGCGCTGCAATCGAATTCAATCGAATTCAAGTGATTCATTGTTTCCTTCATGTCTTCGTTGAATGCTATGACGCTCGTTTCGACCGTTTCACGCAATTCAAAATATATCTTGTTTTTATTGATGTCCTGAAATATGTCCTGGATTTTTTCGAGCAGTATTTTTCCCTCTTCGCGGACTTTGAGGATATCGAAAATATTTTTATAGTTAAGCTCGTTTATCAAAATATTGAGTTCGGATTTAAAACCTGCTATTTTTTCGGGGATGGAAATGAATTTGGATTGTTTTCCAAGCCTGTCCATCGTTTCGCCGATCTCGCGCAGGATCAAATGAGTTTCTTCCGACATTTCTTTTATTATGTCTGAGTAAAGTACTTTCATTTCATCCAGAAAATTATCGAAGGCGGGATCGTATATCGCCTGAATAGCGTAAAATTTTTCTTTTTTTATAAGATCTTTTAAGAGGTTTTTTGCGTCAAGTATATAATTTTCTTTTTTAAAAGCGAGCGTTATCATGCACTGTATAAGCGCGTAGATTGAAAAATTATATTTAGGGTCGAAGTTAAATCCCTGGATCACCGCGTTATAAGCTTCCTCGAACATCGAGACGTTGTTGGTCTCGGCCGCCGCAATTCTTGTTAAAAGACCCGTAAATGTCATGCCGTGTATAAAAGTTATGGTGGATTTGCCATGAGAGTATTTACAGGTTTTTCTGAAAAAACCAAGAGCTTCGTCGGCGTCGGCGATATCGAAAAAATCTAAAAGTCCCGACTGGTATTGGACCGTAAAATCCTGAGGATTTTTTTCTTCGGCCTGCCTGAAAATTTTAATGGCTTCTTCCGGCTGGCCGTTCCTTAAAGTTTCTTCGGCCTTTCTGCGCATTATTCGGGCGGTGCGCACCTTGGTATCTTCATTTAACGCCTCGCCGCCGCTTCTATATTCTTTTAATTCTTTTTCACATTCGTAAATAAATATCTGGTCAATGAAACCATAGTTTGATATGGCGTGAAGCGCGTAAATGCTTTTATTGTAATCATGCCTGAATTTTTCAACCGCGTCTTCGAGAGTTTCGGGGCGCGCCGTTAAATTTAAAAGCTCGGCCCTTTTCGAAGAAAAATTATTGGACGACCCCGAAGATATGAAAGATTTTGCTTTAGGCATTTTATTCATTACAGCGGAAACAGCCTCGTTGAGGGTTTTTCCGAAATTAGCCGTGCCGTTGATCAGGCTTCGCATTTCTTTCATGTGCTTATATTCAGTTGAGCCGGATAAATTAAATTGAGCCATAAAAAAATGGTTTTTAAAACACGAAAACTAACCCGAAAAACCTTAATTTTTTAAGGCCCTTTTCGGGTTGATATTTTACGGGAGTTATTCTATCAATTTTATTGATAAAAATCAAATGATTATATTAATGGAAATTTCTGTATTTTTTTTGAAAAATATGTTATACATATCAAGTGATATGTAAAACCGGAGGCTTTTTTTGAAATTAAGGTATCTGCTTTCCATTCTGCTTATAAACATTTTAGTTATCGCCGGCGGATGGTTCGCTATCAATGTACTTGATAATCATGAGACCGAGAACCGCCGTGAACTTTTCAGGCTGCGCGCGGATTCTTTCGCGCTTGTTTTAAACGCCGAAAAAATGTCGTCGCTTAAAGATGCCGGATTAAATAAAACGAACCCTGACTTTCTGTTCGTTAAAGAACAGCTGAAAGCCATTTTAAAAATTAATAAGGACTGCCGTTCATGCTATCTGATGCAGATAAGACCCGACGGCAAAATAATATTTATATCCGATGCCGATCTTAGTTCGCCGGACGACGACGCGTTGCCGGGCGAGGTTTATGATGACGCGCCAGCGGGTCTTTCGAAGAGTCTTCTTGAAAATAAACCTTTCGTTGTAGGTCCTTATACGGACAAATGGGGCGAATGGGTTTCGGCCATGGCGCCGGTTTACGCTAAAAATTCTGAAAAACCCGTCGCTTATTTCGGCGTCGATATAGACGACAAAAAATGGTCCAGCAAGATCGTCGCTTTTAAACTGCTTGTGACATGCATTCTCGGAGTTCTCATATTATCCGTCATAGCGCTTCTCATCACTAAAAAAATAGTGACGAACCTTGTCAAAGAAATATCTTATTCAAAGAATTATTTCAAAACCATGTTTAATGGCACTAATGAGCCGCTTATAATATTCGAACCCGAATCACACTGTATTTTTGAGGCTAATAAGGCTTTTTCGGATCTTTTAGGGTATAAGCAGGAAGAGGTCGTCAAGTTATCGCTTGACGATATTTTCATTCCCGTTTTTAAAGAAAATATTCAGAAAGACATAGACAGGTTCAGAACTAATAATATAGTCTGGGCGACGAATCAATGCGTTAAAAAAAGCGACAAAACTACGGTTGATGTCGAGATCGTCGGCACTAAAATAACTCTTCAGGGCGAAGAGTGCGTCATAGCGGTCGTCAGAAAAACGAATGAAGAAATTTCTGAAGTGACCATTTAGTAAAAAAAGAAATTTAAACGTTATCCGCGATAGATGCCAGATATTCCCAGCGGCTCATTTTTTTCTCGAGCTCCGACTCTATGTCGCGGTGGCGTGAGACCCATCCGGCGAGTTTTTTAGAGTCCGTTTCGCCCGATTCAAAGTATATTTCAAGCTGCTTCTTTTCGTTCTCGAGCCCGGCTATCTCGCCTTCTATGCCCTCGTATTCGCGCCGCTCGTTGAAGGTAAGTTTTTTCTTGTCGGAGCGCTGTTTTGAAGGCGTCTGTTCCTGCCGTTTTCTATCCGCTTCATTCCTTGAGACGGTTTCAGCCTCGCGCTGCTCTTCTTTTCGAAATTCGAGGTAATCGGTGAAATTGCCGGCGAAGCCGTTTATATTTCCGGAGCCGTCGAATATTAGCATATAATCTACTACGCGGTCCATGAAATAGCGGTCGTGCGAGACCACCAGAAGACATCCGTTATATTCGGTGATAAAATCCTCGAGGATGGAAAGAGTTTTAATATCAAGGTCGTTGGTCGGTTCGTCGAAAACGAGAAAATTCGGGTTTCTCATCAGAACGTGCAGTAAATAAAGTCTTCTTTTTTCTCCGCCCGATAATTTTCCGATCGGAGTATAATGCATATTGGGCGTGAACAGAAAGCGCTCCAGCATGGCGCTCGCGGATATCGTTCTGCCGTCCGATAATTCTATGACCTCGCCCGATTTTTTAATGAAATCTATTATCTTCATTTCAGGGTCGAGTTCGACGCTGTTCTGGTCGAAATAGCCGAAAAATGTATGGATGCCTTTGTCAATCTCGCCGGTATCCGACTCGACGCGGGAAGTTATCAAATTTAAAAAAGTGGTTTTTCCTGAGCCGTTAGGTCCTATTATTCCTATTCTCTCGCGGTTTTTAAAAATATAGGTGAACGGCTTCACGACGATCTTATCGCCGTATGATTTAGAAATATTTTTAACTGCCAGGATCTTTTTGCCGAGCCGTCTTCCGTTGATCGAAATTTCGATCTCGTCGTCTTTTTTAAAATCCTTCGCCTGCATATCCGATATTCTGTCTATGCGGGCCTTCTGTTTTGTGCCTCGGGCCTTCGGGCCGCGCCTGAGCCATTCGAGTTCGACGCGAAGTATGGTGTTAGTGCGCTCTTCCTCTTTTAAAAGGCTCTCCTCCATGTCGGCTTTTCTTTCGAGGTAATACGAATAATTTCCAGAGTATTGAAGTATGTTCAATTTATCTATTTCATAGATGGTGTTACAGACGCTGTCGAGGAAGTAGCGGTCGTGCGTCACCACTATAAGCGATTTATTGGTCTTTTGAAGATGCGCCTGAAGCCATTCGATAGTGTTAATGTCGAGATGGTTTGTCGGCTCGTCCATTAAAAGAAGATTCGCGTTTCCTATCAGCGACTGCGCGAGCGCCACTTTTTTCAGCATTCCGCCGGACAGCGCGCTCATTTTTTGCTCGAGATCGCGGATATTCAATTGATCGAGCACGGCTTTGACCTGATATTCATACTGCCACGCTCCGAGCCTGTCCATTTCGGCGTTCGCCGCGTCGAGTTCCGTCTGAAGCCCTTCGCTGTGCCCTTCGCGCAGGCGCGAGCAGAGACTTTCATATTTTTTAATGATTTCCGTCTGGGGGCTCTTGTTTTTAAAAATATGCTCCAGGACCGTATCGGCCGCGTCGAAGGATGGGAGCTGTTCTAAAAGGCTTATCCTGAGATCTTTGTTGCGTGATATTATCCCTGAATCGGCGTTGTCGGCCCCGGCCAGAAGCCTTAAAAAAGTAGTTTTGCCGCTGCCGTTAATGCCTATGAGGGCTATCTTTCTGCCCTCGTCGAGGCCGAGGGAAACATCCCTGAAAAGCGGTTTATCGCCTATTGATTTTGTGAGCCTGTCTATCGAAATAAGATTCATTTAAAGTTTTTTGACCGCCTCTATCTGCGAGGCGCTGCCTAAAACTATCAACTTGTCGCGGTCTTCCAGGATCGTATTAGGCGCCGGGTTCGTCATGAGTTTATCGTTCTTTCTTATCGCTATGACTATGACGCCGCTTTTCTGGCGGATGCCGGAATCCATGAGTGAAAGCCCTCTTATTTTTGACTTTTCGCCCACGAGGACCTCCTCCATCTGAAGGTCGAGGTCCTGGCCGTGTATGACGGTATCGAGGAAATCTACTACTGACGGGCGGATCATAGCCGCCGCCATTCTTCGTCCGCCGATGATGTTGGGGGCGATAACTTTATTCGCGCCGGCTTTTTTTAGTTTTTCGAGCGAGTTCTCGTTCTCGGAACGGGTTATGATATATAGTTCCGAGTTCAGATTCCGCGCCGATAAAACTACGAAAACGTTGCCGACGTCGGTCGGAAGATTCGATATGAGACCCTTAGCCCGTTCTATTCCGGCTTCAACGAGAGCCTCGTCCTTTATCGGATCGCCCTTGATGTAGAGTATTCCTCTTTTTGAATATTCATCTATCATGCTCTCGTCGTGTTCGATAACTACGAATGAAAGTTTGTTGGTTTCAAACTCCTTGATTATGAGTTCGGTGATCTCGCCGCCGCCGCATATTATATAATGATTTGAGAGTTTTTTGATCATATCGTAACTGAACCCCTTTCCAAAAACCTTTCTTATCTGGCCTTCTACTATGACCTTCGTAAAATTTCCGAGAGCGTAGGTGCCGACCGCGACGCCGGCCATGAGCAGGAAGACCGTGAAAACTTTTCCGGTCTGTGAAAGCACTTCTCCGCCGCCGAGTCCGACCGTTGAAAATATTACCGAAACAAGATACAGCGAATCGACGAAAGACATTTTTTCTATGAACATATAACCCGATATGCCTATAGAAACAATAACGATAAGGGTCGCGAAGGAATATAGTAAAAGTTTTTTATCATCCATATCAGTTCCGGTTGCACAGCGCCCGCGCGAGCGTCATCGAGTCGAGATGTTCGATCTCGCAGCCCGTCGGGATCCCTTGCGCGAGGCGGGTTATCTTTATCTCGCCGCGGCTTATCTGTTTTTTTATGAAGGCCATGGTGGCGTCGCCCTCCACTTTCGGCGGAAGCGCGAAAAATATTTCTTTTATAAGCGGCTCCGGCGAATTTATCTTCGCGATGAGCTGTTTTATTTTAAGCTTGTCGGAGGTCATGAAATCCATGGGCGATATCAGGCCGTTCAAAACATGATAAACGCCGGTGTACTGGCCTGTGTTCTCTATGTAGGGGATGTCGGTCGGTTTTTCGACGACGCAGATCTTCGAGCGGTCGCGCATATCGTCGGAACAGATGCCGCAGATATCCGATTCACATATCCCGAAGCAGTTCTCGCAGAATCTGACGTTTCTGATGACCTCTTCTATGGAAGAACTGAGCGCCGTGCCGAATTCACTTCCTTTCCTGAAAATGAAGAGGGCAAGGCGCTGCGCCGATTTGGGCCCGACTCCGGGCAGTTTTTCGAGCTCATGGGTAAGCCTGTCAAGGCTTGGAGTTAGAGCCATCTATATATTCAATTCCTTATCTTAGAAAAGGCCGGGTATCGAAAGGCCGCCCGTGATCTTGTTAAGTTCGTTCTGCGAGTGTTCAGATGATTTTTTTATGGCTTCTTTTACGGCCGCCATGATAAGGTCCTGGAGCATTTCGACGTCGTCGGGGTTCACTACTTCTTTTTCGATCTTGAGCGAGAGAAGTTCCTGTTTTCCGTTGACCTTCGCGGTTACCATTCCGCCGCCGGAGGTTCCGCTGACCTCATATGTAGCGAGTTCTTCCTGCATTTTCGATATTTTATTCTGCATCGACTGCGCCTGTCTGACCAGGTTGTTCATCTGACCGCCCATCATTGGCATTTTTCCCATTTTATATCACCTCAAAATAATTTAGCTGAAGTTTTTGTGGTTATTTTACCATAATAAGAGCCTTTAAGTCAATTTTTTTGTGGCTGATCGGGACATTTCAACTTAAATCTGCCGCTTTTTAGCTAAATTACCGCGGATCGCAGGTTGATGCGCCGCGAAGTCCTTTTGTTGCAGAAAAATTGTTGCAATTTGCATAATGTTGTTTTGATAGGCCGCATCGTTCTTCTTTTTTTTTCGCCATTATCCGTTAAAAAGCCCGAAAACAGAAGGAACTCTGATTTATGATACGGTTGGCACGGGCTATGCATTAGCAAGTGGCGTGAGAAACAAAAACAAAAAAATGAGATAAAATAAAAAATGAAACGAGGAGGAGTTTTTATGATGAACATACTTAATTCAAAGAACGCGAAAGGGTTTTCGTTGATCGAGCTCATGATAGTAATAGCCATTATAGGAATACTTGTCGCGGTCGCTCTCCCGCAGTTCCAGGACATGGCCGAAGGAGCGAAAAAAACGAAGTCCAAACAGGATTGCGACATACTTGTCGAAGCCGTCCAGAAATTTAACTCCCTTGAAGGCACGACCGTTCAGGATAAATATATGAAAGAGCTTAAAGGCAAATATATATCGACTTGGGAAACGCTTAGAGATCCGTGGGGAAACAGATACGAACAGGAATACAGAAAGGGCATAGTATATTCAAAAGGCCCTGACGGCAGGCATGTTGACGGAGGCGGCTCTAGCAGCCCTGCCAATAAGGACGATATAGTGGTCGCGTACATCGGAGCGCTCACTCTCGTCAACGCCAAACTCGAGGTCAATCCCAAGGCCGGTAATTTCCAGGATCCCGCCGAGATCAACAAGTGTTTCGACGTGCTTCACTTATACTTCAACAAGGAGGTCGCGGTTCCCTCAGCCGTTAATCTCGGTTCGGCGGCCACGGCTCCCGCCGCTTCGACCACTTCCGATGCATCCGCCGCGGCCTCGTCTTTCAGATACTATACAAGCGCCAGCGCCTCGGCGCTTCCGCTCGGCGCCGAGCTTCCTGTCGATCTTACCGCGGCTTCTTCCGGCGCCCTCGTAAAATGGTCGCAGTCCGATGCGGGAGACCCTGCCGCAAGCCCGGCTCCCATTATATCATGGGGCTCCGACTCGAAAGAAGTAGTTATAAAGTTAGCCGCCGGCTTTACAAGCGCCGATCCTTCAAAAAGCCTCATAATTCCCGGAACCCACTTTATAAATCTCACAGGCGCTAAAAACAACAAGAACCCCATATTCTATGAAAGCGGCGGCACGCAGACCGCTGACGGCGGAGAGTCTTCAGGAGCGCAGATACTGGTCAAAAATTATGAGTAAGCCCTTCTGAAATGACCGCTCGTACAGTCCGGACTTTATAAAACGCCAAAGGGAATAAAACTGATATTCAACTGTGAACAGAAAAAATGATCGTTCTTACCTGACATGCTTTATAAAACCTTTAATTTAAAAGAAAAAGCTGATAAAAAATATAATAAGCGAATGAAAATCGATCAAAAGCAAACAATAAGACAAGGCTAAAAAATGCCGTGGCGGTCTGAAAAGAGTCTGCCTCGGCATTTTTTTAAATATTCAAATTCGTAGTTGTGCAAAGCGTATTTTTCTGTTAAAATTTATTCGTTAAATAAAATTAAAAAGAGGAACTTAAAAATATGCGGATCGAAAAACATTCGTTTCAAAGCCCTGTAGGCGAAATAACATGTTCGTTCGACGGCGGTCTTCTGGTTGAACTTAGCATCATAGCTGAAACTAAAGATCGAAAAATAAAAAAAGAAGAAGACGGCTGTGCTTTTCAGAAAGAGCTTATGGAGTATTTTTCTGGAAAATTAAAAAAATTCGGACAGAAATTTAAATTTTTAAAGGGCACCGAATTTCAAAAGAAAGTGTGGCTTACGCTTTTAAAGATACCTTACGGCGAGGTAAGATCCTATAAATGGATGGCTGAGGAAATAGGCTCCCCCCGCGCTGCAAGGGCTGTCGGGAACGCGTTGAATAAAAATCCGCTGCCCGTTATCCTTCCGTGCCACAGGATCATAGCGGCTGACGGTTCGATCGGCGGATTCGGCTGCGGGGTCGGCGTGAAGGAAAAATTGCTTTCCATCGAAAAATTCCCGATGGATTCACTTAAAAAATAAATTTAGTGCTATATTATGAAATTGTTATGAAATTGTTATGAAAGAACATGCGAAGTTTATAACGCGAAACAATTTCTTGAATATTTTTATCGCGTGATATATAATATCCGATTGATTTTTATAACAATACAGTATAGGTTCTTTCGTGTTTTGCGCGTGAAGAATATGCCGGCCGGTCATTGGTTTTCATAACCGGCGCAAAACGGGAAGCAGCCAAAATATTTCAAGGAGTTCAAATGGCGAAGATTGTAATAGCGACCAGAAAAAGCCCGCTCGCGATATGGCAGGCCGAGCATGTCCGTGAAATTTTGAAAAAAGAACACCCTGAGAACGATTATGAATTTCTTGAAATAGTGACCGAAGGCGACAGGATCCTCGATTCTTCGCTATCAAAGATAGGCGGCAAGGGTCTTTTCGTAAAAGACATCGAAAAGGCCATCATCGAGGGTAAAGCCGACTTCGCCGTTCACAGCGCCAAGGATATGCCGGTTGAAATAACTAAAGAACTTTATATAAGCGCTATCATGAAAAGAGAAGATCCTTTCGACGCTTTGATAACATCGGATAAAAAAAAGCTTGTCGATCTTCCGATGGGCGCTAACATAGGCACTTCAAGCATGAGAAGAAAGTCCCAATTATTATATCAGCGGCCTGATCTGAAGATAACCGAACTTCGCGGCAACGTCAATTCGCGCCTGAAAAAACTCGACGAAGGCCAATACGACGCCATAGTCCTCGCGTGCGCTTCGGTAAAAAGAATGGGCTGGGGAGATCGTATATCACAGATATTAGACGACCGGATGATAATTCCCTGCTGCGGCCAGGGCGCTCTCGCCATCGAAAGCCGGCGCGGCGATAAAAAGACCGACGCGCTTATCAAATGTCTTAATGATACCAAAAGTTTTCTGGAGGTCGAAGGAGAAAGGACGTTTCTGACCAGGCTTAACGGCGGCTGCCAGATGCCGGTCGGAGTTTTCTGCGAACAGCTGTCCGACGGGCGCTTTCATATGAGCGGCGTCATATTCGACCCCGAAGGTAAAACAAAGGTTGAAGGAACGAAGGTCGGCATTAAAAACGTTATCGTGGGTTTTGAGCTGGCCAACGAGCTTTTGGACGGCGGCGGCAGGAGAATATTGGACGAGATAGGGCATTCTTTAAAACATTGAACAGCAAAAGCAGTATTTGCTTGTAATGGCGCTATAGTCAATCTTCTTATTTTCTGAAAAGGCTTTTGAAAATTTGCGATATAATCCGGCCGAAGATCTTGGCGTAGAATCCGTTAAAGATATTATGCGCTAAAATAGTTGAAAGCGCGATATTTTTAACCAGGTTTTTCCTGGCGGCCATGAAATATTTCAAAAGAAAGAGCGGAAAATTAAAGACCGCGGTGTTGTCTTTTGAGATGGTCCTTTTATTATCCGTTCTGACCTTAGCGATCATTATTTTTTCATTTCTTATTTTTATATCAAGTGTAGCAAGAGGTTTTTCGTGTTCGGTCACGTTTATTAAAATATCGTGGCCGTTCAGTGCTTTTTTTATGAATTTAAGGCCGATCATGTCGGTGAATTCGTCGAAATGTTCGGTCATATCCATTTCTTCCGGCTCGAATGTCGCGATCGTTTCGCGGAAATAGGTCTCTACCATTCTTAAATTTTCGCTTCTATAGAACTTGTCTTCGAGTATGCAGCCAAATACCGAATAATCGCAGGCCTTCATATATTTCAATACGCTTAAAAGCGGAATGTTCAAAACATTTCTGAAATAAAGCGGGACCCTGAAAACGCCCGCCGCTTTTTTCGGCGAGAAGAAATCGAGCCACATTTTAACGCGAAGCTTTTTGAGCTGTTCTTCGTTCACATCCGGATGGCGGACCAGCATTCTGCCTTCGGTGAAATAACTCCAGCCGCGCTCGGGTATGAGCCGCTGTTCTTTTTTTAATTCCTCGCGGTATTTGGTGCCAGGGAACGGCTGTGAATAAAGAGGCTCGATGTAGGTCGGGTTCAGTTTTCTGGCGAAAGCGCCGAGCTCTGAAAGCACCTTCACGCCGTCGCGCACGTCGCCGAAAACATAAGAATTTCCTATGTAGCAGGCGCCGGCCTCGAGCCATTCCGCGTTGACCTTTTTAATGAATTCATGCGATTCGGCGAAGCCTTTTTTATATCTGAGAAGCTGTTCCGGGTTAGGCGATTCGGCGCCGTAAGAGAGCATTATGAAACCTGCCGCGACCATCTTTTTTTTAAGTTCCGTTTTTCCGGCGAAGGGCCGGATGAAAGAAAAGAACGCTATTTTTATCCCCGCCGCGATGACCATGTCGCATATCTTTTCAACGCGCTCGAGGTCGCCGCCGAAATGATCGTCGGTAAGCATGCAGTATTTGACACCCATGTCGTTTAACTTTTTAATTTCGGCGAAAACGTATTCAGGCGAATGGACGCGGTATTTGTGAGGATAGACGGACGCGGGAGAACAGAAGGAACACGCGTGCGTGCAGCCCCTGGAAGTTTCCAGCAGGTCCATTTTTATGAGGCCGGCGGCTGAATAATTATAGTAAGGTTTTCTTAAATGACGGGCCGGAGGTTTCAGACGGTCCATGTTATATTCGGGCTCCGCCGGTTTGTTTTTGAAGGCTTCGCCGTTATGGCGATAAACGAGGCCGGGGATCTTCGAGTTTTCAACGCCTTCGACGATCATTCTGAAACTATCTTCGCCGTCGCCGCATATTACAAGATCTGAATGTTCGAGCGCCTCCATCGGACACGATGTGGCGTGAAGGCCGCCCATGACTATTTTCGTTTTCGGAAGCCGGTTCTTGATCTCTTTTGCGATCTCATAGCTTTTCGAGCTGTAAACGGTCGTTTTAACGTTGACCGCGACGATATCGGGGCAAAATTCGGTTATTTTAAAAATGAGGTCGGGTTCGAAACGGATATCGAAAAGCTCTATATCGCATATATCTTCGACCGCCGCGCCGAGCCTTTCAAGTCCGAGCGACGGAAGGCGGAATCCGAAGAATGAGTCTTTTTTTATGTGGGCGGTATATACCAGAGCGACCTTCGGACGGGACATTTAAAGCCCTCCGCTTATTACGACCGTTTCTCCGGTCATGTATGAATTAAGGTCCGAAACGATGAAAGCCGCGAATTTAGCTATCTCGTCGGGCGTGCCCATCCTGCCTATAGGGCAGAACTTTTCAAAATCTTTTTTCCGTATCTCCGGAAGGCCCGACGCGAAATCTGTTTCAATAAGCCCCGGCGCGATGCTGTTGACGAAGATATTATATCTTGCGACTTCCTTGGCCAGGGTGTAGGTGAAGGCGTTCATGGCGGCCTTCGTCATTGCGTAATGGACGGGAACAGCGGCCATCGGCCGGACGCCGCAGAGAGAACCGACGTTTAATATTTTTCCGTATTTTTTATCTTTCATATGATGAAGGACGGGATAGGTGAAATTATAAAGAGAATCGATATTGACCGATACCGCCTTATGCCATGTTTCGGCTTCAAGCGCGAGAAAAGGCATGTTATCGGAAACGGCCACGTTATTTACGAGGATATCGATGCCGCCTAACCCTTCCAGAACTTTTTCGACGGCTTTCAAAGATTGAGCCGTGCTCGACGCGTCGCATTTTATTTTCAGCGCTTTAACGCCGGCCGCTTCGATCGTTTCAATGACCGCGTCCGCGTCGCCGTCGGACTTTTTATAAACGATGGCGATATCCGCGCCGCAGCGGGCCAGTTCGATCGCGATGGAACGGCCTATGCCTCTCGATCCGCCGGTTATAAGCGCGGTTTTTTTTCGGAGATCTATTCTTGGAAGCGTGTCGGTTTCTTTTTTTATCATAATTTATTTATTTTTAATTTTCTTTTTGAGCGAGATTTCTCTCGACTATCTTTACGAATGTTTCAACGTTGAAAAGATAAGCTATTCTGGCGGTATTCATGCCTTCGGTTATATCTTCAGGCGGAACTTCCGATAATATCTCGCGAAGGCGCGCGACGCCTTTGGGCATAAGTTTGTCGTTCTGCTGGAACTCTTCAGGAGCGAGGCCTTCCTGCGCCATTTTACCTATCTCGCCCTGTTTGATCTTTATTTTGAAGCGTTTTTCGAGCGTGAAAACGATGTCTAAAAGATCCAGCGAGTCGGCGCCAAGATCGTCGATTATCTTTGATTTAAGGGTGATATCCTCGGCATTGGCTCTTATGCATTCTAAAAGACTTTCTTTTACGCCTTCGATGATTTGGTTTCTGTCCATTTTTTTACTCCCGGTTTTTAATTATGTTTTATTTTTATTGAACTTTATCTGTTTTTCGTGAAATTTGAAAATTCTCAGCGCGTTTTTATTTAAAATATTTTCTTTATCTTCATCGCTTATCCTGCATCTTAAGATGTTCTCGACGCATATTCTCTGGTCGCCTATCGGAAAATCGGAGCCGAGCAGGACTCTTTCACTTCCGATGGTTTTGACTATTTTTTCGATCACGGCGGGTTCCTGGAAAGAAGTGTCCGTATATGCGTTTTCAATGTTTTTCATTTCCGCAAGGACTTCGCCGTTCTGCCACAGGCCGCAATGGCCCACTATCAATATTGCGTTTTTATCTGTCTCCGCTATTTTTCTTATGCCGCCGGGATCCATGTGGCCGTTTTTTCCGTCCATTCCGAACATGCGGCGCGTTCCGCCGAAATGGGTCAGCATCGGAACGCTTTTAAAAGCGCATAACCTGAAAAGTTCTTTGTATCCGTCATCGTCAAGTTCAAGGCCCTGTATCAGAGGGTGTATCTTTATTCCAAGACATCCGGCTTCGATCTCTTTTTCGGCCGTTTCAATGCTTTCCGGCCCGCGCGGCGGCGGAGAGCTGAAAGGGAAAGCGGTTTTGAAATCGCACGCGTCAAAGACGGTCTTTGTCGAAACATGCGGGAAAACCGGGTGAACGACCGATATTGAAACACCGGCGCCGGACATTGAACGGCTCAAAGCCTCAACCGAAGAACTTTCCATTTTACGATAAAGGGCTTTTTCAATTGAATTTTCAATGAAGCTTATAAAGGCGCTGTCTTTGCCGACGAAATATTTATACCGCGAAAATTCGAACATATCGAACATGTCAGGCAGGAGCGCCGCCCGCGGCTTCGGCCTTGAAGTTTCGCCGCCGAAGGCAACGTCAAATAAGTGAGTATGGACGTCTATCGCTAAAATGTTCAAATTCGCTCACAAATATTTTTATTTTTTAATTTTACCATATTTCAAATAATTAATAAAGCGATTTAATGTTTTATTTATTTTTATATTTTTATTCAATATATGCGATTATTTTTTGACAATGTGGCAGCGATTGTGATAATATTATCAAAAATAATTCAAGGAGTGAATTGAATGAAAAAAACTTTGATCATGTTTTTCGTTATCGCCGTCCTCATCTCGTCTTTTGGCGTATCCGGGCTTTCGGCCGCTACGCAGGCCGCCAATAAAGAAGCTTCGGTTATATTTTTCATGCCGGTCGGCGACCCTTCGAACCCTTTCATACACATGTCGGAAGTCGGTATTATCGCCGCTTCCAGCCTCTTCCCCAATTTAAAGATAGCCCGCGTCTATCCTTTCAGCGACGATTACATCCACGAATATATAAAATTCAGCGCCATGAAAGGCCATGACTATATCGTCGGCATAGGTTTTTATTACGCCGCCGCTTTCGATAAGATAGCGGATGAGTTCCCGGCTAAAAATTTTATCGTCATCGACGGAAAATCCGATAAAAAGAACGTCAAATCGATAACCTTCAATAACTATGAAGCCGGATATCTTGCGGGTATCGTAGCTTCCGTTACAAGCGTTACCAAAAAGGTCGGATTCATAGGCGGCCGCGAGTCAAAACCGATATTCGATTTTGAAAAAGGCTTCAAAGACGCCGTAAACAGCGTTAACAGATCGATAGAGGTCTCCTCGAAAATGATATCTAAGGGCAACGACGGCTATTCGAACACCGAAGCCGGTTTTGCCATCGCGAACGAAATGTATAAGAGCGGATGCGACATAGTTTTCGCGGCGGCGGGCGCTTCAGGCTTAGGTTCCATCAACGCGGCGCGCAGCAACAACAAATATATCATTGGCGTCGATTCGGACCAGGACCCGATAGCCAAGGGCCTCGTCGTAACATCCGTCATCAAAAGGCTCGACACCGCGATAGTAAACCTTTTACAGGACATCTCGATCGGAAAATATAACGCCGATGAAATGTCGTATAACGTTGGAAACGTCGGATTTACCCTTTCAAGCTTCAATTACTCGCGCGACAAACTCGGCAAGGTGAAGCTCGACAAAATATTCGACAACATATTCGAAATAAAGAAAAAATACGATTATTCAGAGACCAGCAAGGTCAGGCAAACAAAAAAACGCAGATCGGAACATAAAGAATACGTTCCCGGTTCGATAATAAGAAAGTAATGCGAAGACGCGGCGCCTTAACGGATGGCCGCAAAATGATATAAATGATATATGAAAACAACCTTATAATAGGCTCCGGTTCTATAACCGGCCTGTCCTCTGATAATAATGCGAATATGGAAGCCCTGGTTTCGGGGCTTCCATTTTATTCGCAAAAACCTTTGTCGGTGGATGGTTTTCAATTCGAGCAAAACGGCGGGATCGAAGCCGGCGTTATTGAAAAACTTCTGGATTCATTCGATATCAAGCCTAAAAACAAGAAATTCTTCGACAGATCATCCGCCGCGGTCTTTTATTGCGTTAATTCCATGGCGCGCGTAATTGAAAGTTCAGGAGCCGCCAATACCGGGCTTTTCGTAGGAACCGGCCCCGCCAACACCAGGCTTTCCGATTTCATCGAATGGGGCAGGGAGAGCGCGGCCGATAAAACTTCAACATATCCGAAGCTTATGGCGAGTTCGGTCATAAAACTTCTGCCCAATATAGTTATGTCCAACGTTTCGATAAACCTTGAATTGAACGGCGAGAACGCAATATTTTCAGCCACTTCCGCCGCGTCGGCCGGCGCCCTTGAATCAGCGTGCATGGCGGTGGAAAATAAAACTTCCCCGGCCGCGATAGCCGCGTCGGTTTCGATGCCTTACCAATATTTCAATATCGATTCTTACAGGCGTTTTTTTTGTGACGGCTTTTTTGCTGTTCCGCTTTGCGAAGGCGCATCCGCGCTTCTGGCCGCCGGCCGTGAAACGGTTTTAAAGGACGGCGCGCTGAAAGAAGCGGTCATCGGTTCAATAAAACGGATCGATATTTTTAAAATGGACGATAAATTATGCCGGACCGTTTCAACGGATCGAACCGCATTTACTGATGCCTTAAGTTCGGAACACGGCATAGCCGTTAAAGACTTTGAAATTTTTAAAATAAACCCTTCCGCGTCGGGGAACTTTCTTTCGGCTTCCGAGCCGCTTTCAGTTCTTTCGGTCATGAATGCTCTTAACGCTAAAAATTCAAGCGGAGAAGGGCTTTCAATATGCGCGGACTATTTCGGGAACGTTTCGGTCATAACGGTTGTTGGAAAATACGCTTTAAGTTGAAATAAGCGCTTTAAAATGTTATAATTGAACCGTCTGAAACAAAAATGGCCATCGAAATAATTTGATGAAAATTGTTTTTAAAGATGTTGGCCCGCGCCTCCCGCAAGGGGAAAAACAAGATCACGGCCGCCGGCTTGAATTTTATTAAAAGGAAATATGATGAACGCGAGAAAAGCACTGGTAATAAAAACCGACACGGTCATAACGCCTTTCAACGATCATTGCGGCGATATATTGATATCCAACGAGAAACTCCGCGATTATCAGCTTTCAGCGTTATCCGACATGGGGTTCAGCGTCGAATTCATAAACCAGGATTCCATTGCATCCCATGTTTCCCCGGGCACGCTTATTTTATATGATTACCTTTATTTTACTCCCGAATTTCTCGCCGAATTCATATCGAAGGCCTCGAATTCGGACGCCGAAATTTGTTCGGCCGCCGTTAAAAAAGGCCTTTTCACGAAACAGATCGCGATTTTTCAGGACTTTTACGAGAACGAATCGATCCTCGGGTTTCCTCTTTATTACTGCGCCGCGAAGAAATTCGAGCCTGAAAAATCAAAAAGGATAATTATAGACGTGGAGGAATTTTACGAGAGCGGCAATTTTCCGCAGCACATGATCGGAAAAGACAATTTTAAATTCTGCCTCACTACTCGGGCTATAATGGCCGTGCGCGAATCGATACATATAGCGCTTGCGAACATGGCCGCGAACTTCGCCAGGATCGCCCGTTATAAAAAACTCGGCCTGAAAGATAAATTATCTATATTATGGCGCGCGAGATCCATCGATAAGTTTAAAATATTAAGCTCGATATCCATAATTGAAAAAGGCGCGGAAGTCCATCCCACGGCCGTTATCGAAGGAAGCGTAGTAAAAGCCGGCGCGAAGATCGGAGCTTATGCCGTCGTGAAATTTTCCGTTATAGGAAGCGGCGCGTATATTGACGATCATTCGGCCGTAAAATTTTCCGTGATCGGCGACGGCGCTTATATCGCCAACAATAATGTGATATTTTTCTGCGTGGTCTATCCGAGGGCTTTTCTCATCAGCGGGCCTTATCAATTCACCTGTTTCGGCTACGATTCAGCCGTAATGAATTCGATACCGTCCGATTACAGGCTCGACGGAAAAACCATTCAGGTGATGACCTCAAAAGGCATCCGTGACACGGGGCTTCGATTCGCCGGTTCAATAATAGGCCATAGGACCAGGATCGCGGCCGGGCTGATAATCGCCCCCGGGAGAGAGATCCCCAACGATATTACGCTATACCCCGATCCGGCGATGGTTTTGACCAGGATCGACAGGGCGGCGGTTGAAAGATCTAAAACATTGTTTTTAATTAACGGCAGGTTAGTTGATAAGATATGAATAAAAAAAGAGTCGTCATAACGGGGATCGGGGCGGTAAGCCCTCTCGGCCATGATATAACCGAAACTTTCGATAATCTGTGCGCCGGGAAGAACGCCATATTCGAACTTCCCGAATTTAAAGAAGCCGGATTTCCGGTTTATATCGGCGCACGCGTTCAAAATATCGAAAAATTATATAAAAAATATCCGGAAGCCGAAAGATACGGTTCGAGAAAACTGGCGTACGCTCTCTCGGCCATGGATGAAGCGCTTGCCATGTCGGGTATCGCTGATCTTTCAAAAGAAGAGTGCGGGCTTTATTTCGGCGTCGAGACCAGCAGGATAGCTTTTAAAAGCGCGTTCGAGATTTTTAAAAGATCCGCCGGAGAGGACATGCTCGTCGACAACCGGCTTTTTGGTGAAAAATGCCTCGATATGCTTCAAAGGGACGATATAATAAATAAATTTCCGTTCTTCATTCCTAAATATATCGCTTCGAAATTTAATATAAGCGGGCCGCTTCTTTCGACATCGAACGCCTGCGCGTCGTCGAATTTCGCGATAGGCGAGGCTTACCGGAAACTTTCCGAGGGCCGCGTCGAGATCGCCGTTACCGGGTCGGCCGATGAAATGATAGACGAATATATTGTCACGGGTTTTTCGATCCTCGGCGCTCTGTCCGAATCCAACGAAACGCCTGAAACGGCTTCCAGGCCCTTCGATAAGAACAGGAACGGCTTTGTTATCGGCGAGGCAGGGGCGGTCCTGATAATGGAAACGCTGGAACATGCCATTAGGCGTAACGCTAATATAATCTGCGAGGTCGGCGGTTTCGGGACCTCGTCCGACGGCGAGAAGATAACCGCCTGTCATCCGCAAGGTTCGGGCCTTGCGAAGGCTATGACGCGCGCGATATCCGACGCGGGTTTAAAGCCGGAAGAGATGGTCTATATCAACGCGCACGCTACTTCCACGAAACTCAACGACGCGTCCGAAACGCGCGCGATAAAATCTGTTTTCGGCGAACACGCTAAAAAACTTTTAATAAATTCCACTAAATCGATGATAGGCCATACGGTCGCGGCGGCCGGAGCCATTGAAGCGGCCGTCACCGCCAGAAGCATTTCCGAGGGCAGGTGCCATCCCACGAAAAATCTGACCGAGCCTGACGCGGTATGCGATCTTTTTTACTGTCCCGACGGATTCGTCGAGGCTGACATAAAAGCGGCTATGTCTAATTCCTGCGGTTTTTCAGGCGGAAACAGCTGCATAGTTTTAAAAAAATATTGATCGGAAGGATATATGATAAAAAAAGTCTATCTTCACGCCACTAAACATCCCTGTACTGAAAACGCCATGAATCTTAATCTTTTGAGAAGATGGTATTCGGCGAACGAGTGGGAGGTAACAAAAGTTCCTTCCGAAGCTGATATTATCGTCGTTTCCACATGCGGATTCTCATCCGAACAGGAAGATTACGAGATAGCGACCATAAAAAAACTCGGCGAGATAAAAAAGGCCGGCTGCGAACTCATCGTCGCCGGCTGTCTTCCGCAGATCAATAAAGAAAGGCTGAAAAGCGTTTTTGAAGGCCGCACCGTGCCGACGTCGAATATTGAAAAATTCGACGAGATAATGAATTTTCCAAAAAAAATGAACGAGTTCGAGAACCATTTCGTTTCGCAGGAAGATTATGACACCGATCCGAGAATAAGAATGTTCTTCAGGGCTAGAAAATTATTTGAAAGATTCGAATTCCTGCCGTTCGTCAAAGTCCCTAAAATTTTATATACCGTGCCTTCCGAAAAATGGTACTGCGTCCGCGGCGCCATGGGCTGCACCGGAAACTGTTCTTACTGCGGCATCAAGAACGCCCATGGCCCGCTCGTGAGCGAATCTATTTCGTCTATCGTTTCACAGGCGAAAAAGGGCCTTGAAATGGGTTATCGCGAGATCGCGCTGACCGGTGAGGATATGGGCGGCTTCGGCGTCGATATTAAATCTAATCTGGCCGATCTTCTCAATGAACTCGTCTGCCTTCCCGGAAATTTCAGGATAAATCTTCGCTTCATAGACCCGTTCTGGCTTTTCAGATTAAAGGAACGCCTGATACCGGCTTTTAAAACCGGAAAGATAAAGGCTTTCTGCGCGCCGGCTCAATCGGGTTCGGACGGCATCTTAAAAGCCATGAAGAGAAGATATACCTTTGAACAGATAAAAGAAACGGTCAATTTCGTCATGGAAAAAACGAAGGTCTCGAAGAACAGCACCAATATAAACGTCGGCTTTCCGGGCCAAACCCAAAAACGACCGAACAAAAACAAGAAACCCCACCGAGAGGTCCAAATCGGCCAGTAAAA
>CAZKCG010000001.1:139773-268854 GCA_964551445.1 uncultured bacterium
CTCGAAGGCGCGTGCGACGATCCCTTCGCGCTCGAAGACGATCTGATCAAGACGATGAGACTCATCGACGAGGTCAAATTCGGCATGTATATGGTGTTTAAATATGAGGAGCGCCCGAATACAAAAGCGGCGACGCTTCCGGGCAAGATAGCGCCCGAAGAGATCGACAGAAGATATAAGATAGTCCATGACGCCGTCATCAAAAAACATCTTAAAAGCATTATTTTTGGATAAGGCCCGTTATATGAGGTTGATATATGGATAATTTTTTTATAATACACTCGGCCCATCCATGCACCGAACTGATATTAGACATCAATCAGGTCCGCGGCTATCTTGAGCTTTGCGGCCTTCGGGAAACGGACGATATAAGTTCCGCCGATTATATATTCGTGACCACCTGCGCCTTCAATCAGCAGTATGAGACCGACGCCGTAAGTTCTATAACCGCGGCGCTGTCATCTAAGAAAAAAGACGCGCGCGTAATCGTTTCGGGATGCCTTTCAAAGATAAATCCTGAGCTTTTCGCGAAATTTTCCGGCGTCGAATCGCTCGCTCCTTCCGAAACGGAAAAGATCGAAGATATAATACCTTCTGAATATAGCGTTCGGGATGTCGCCGCCAATACCGTGAGCATAGATGAATATTCAAAAAATAAAATGTTCACGGCCGGCATAAGGCTGAAATCTTTTTTTCAAAAGATCCAAAAAGTTATTCCTTTTATAAAACCTCCGGCATGGCTCGATACGGTGCCTATGCCCGACTGGTATTTTATACGGGGCGCCACCGGATGTCTCGGAAACTGCAGTTACTGCGTTATAAAACGCGCCCGCGGAACGGTCCGCAGCACGCCGCCGGATAAAATAATTTTTGAGGTTGAAAAAGCCGTCAAAAATGGATACCGCGAAATATCATTTGCCGGCGACGATATGGGATGTTACGGAATGGACGCCGGATCCGATCTGTCCTGGCTTTTTAATGAGATATTGAAAATAAAAGGCGATTTTAATATAAATATAAGATTCATCGAGCCCGTCTGGCTCATAAAAAATATCGGGAAACTTGAAAAAGCCTTTAAAAGCGGCCGGATAAAATCGTTTTGCGCTCCGCTTCAGTCCGGGTCCCAGCGCATATTAAAGCAGATGAACCGCCATTATAAAATTTCCGACGCCTGCGCCGTGATAGATCATATACTTGAAAACACCCGCGTAAGAAGCATAAGCTCCATCGTGATGGTCGGATTTCCGGGCGAAACGGCCGATGATTTTAGAAGATCCTACGAACTTTTAAACAGGGTCGGCGTCAACGTTTATCAGGCGCTGAAATATGAAGGCCGCGAAGGCGCGCCGAGCGAAGCGCTGGATGATAAGGTCGCCGAAAATATTAAAGACATTAGACAGGCGCGATTTTTAAAAAAGATGAAACTCACCAAATTTTTAGGTCTTTCGAATAACCTTGCCGAAAAGATCGTCTCGGCGAAATTCGGCGGTATCGTATGAAAAAACAGCGAGTTTTCATAACCCGCACGGGCGTCTCATCTCCCATTGGAAACAGCGTCGAAGAATTTTACCGCTCCATCGAAGACGCGAGATGCGGCATAAAAAAGATAAGCCGTTTCGATACGGCACGGCTTGCCACAAGGATCGGCGGCGAGTGCGCGCTCGGCGAAATTATTGAAAAGATAGGATGCGGCGAGATAGTATCTAAATTTTTCAAGGAAAATATAATACTCGGCGAAAATCCAAAACTCGCCTTCGCTCTGAACGCGATATCTTCCATTACAAAAGACAATTATATCGACGCCCGCCATTTAAAAGATACCGCTCTTTTTACGAGTGCCGGCCTTGAAGAGATAGACATACCGAAATTGGAGAACGCCGGAAACGATAACGGATGCGGCCTTTCGTCCTCTCATTTATGCGCGGAGATACCGCCGGCGTTTTTAGGCGAGATCATCTGCGAGCGGTTCGGGTTGGAGATGCCTCCCGTTACGCTTGTTTCAGCGTGTTCCGCCGGGGCCCAGGCGATAGGCGAGGCTTTTAAAAGGCTTTCGGCTGGCGTCATAAACGCCGCGATTGCCGGCGGGACCGATTCGATGCTGTTCGCTTTCGGCATAAACGCTTTTAACTCCATCGGCGCGATCTCTGAAAACAACGACGAACCTGAGAACGCCATCAGGCCTTTCGACAGGTCACGCGCCGGAACCGTTCTGGGCGAGGGAGCGGCTTATTTTATGCTCGAGAACGAAACGCGGCTGAAAGAAAGCGGCCACTTACCTATAGCCGAGATCGCGGGTTACGGTTCATCCCTTGACGCTTATAATCCCGTTCAGCCGGATCCTTCGGGAAAAGGCGCGGCGCTTGCCATGAACCGCTCGCTTTCAGACGCTTCAATTGAAGCCGGAAAAATAGAATATATAAACGCTCACGGCACCGGGACGCATCATAACGACATAGCCGAAACGCTCGCAGTTAAAACCGCATTTGGCGAACATTCAAAAAAGATCATGATGTCCTCGACAAAACCTTATTTCGGCCATCTTTTATCGGCGGCCGGCGCGATAGAGCTTTTAACCGTTCTTTTCGCTTTTGAAAAAGGCGTCGTTGCCCCGACGCTTAACCTTACGGAGAGCGATCCCGCTTGCGATCTCGATTATGTAGCCAATGTCCCCTTAAAGAAAGTAATAAATTTCGCGATGACCAATTCCTTCGGGCTTAACGGCCAGAACGCCGTAATAACTTTGAAAAAGGCGTGATGACAGGTGAAAGATGATATAGTCATAACTGGAATAGGATTTATGACCCCTGGCAATGACGGCATAGATGAAATAATAACAGATCTCAAAGACCGCCGGTCCGCGGTGAAAAAACTCGACTGCGCCGATTATTCAACGATGCCCGCCGATCATGGCGGCCAGATCGATATTTCATCGTTGAAAAAATATAATTTCGATCCCATAAAATTAAAAGGGTTTCAAAACTATGTCAGGTTCGGCCTTGCCGCCACTAAAAACGCTCTTTCCGACGCCGGTTTCATAGGGTCGGACGGCTCGCGCGATTATCGCGGCTATGAAGAGGACCGCCGCGGCGCGTTCGTTTCGACCGGCATAAACGGCAGAAACGCCGAGGCTTTATTCGAAGCTTTCTCCAATTCTAAAAATGAGGAAGGCGCGATCGATCTAAAAAAATTCGCGAAGGACGGCATCCCTTCGGTTCATCCGAAGTGGATACTCACGGCAATTTCGAATAACCTTATTTTTTTCATAACTTCCGAATATTCGCTGAAAGGCGATAATAATAACTGCACCTACACCGCGGCCGGCGGATGTTATATGCTCGACGCCGCGATATCATCCATCAGGTCCGGACAGTCGGATATGGCGGTTGTCACGGGTTCCGATTCGATATTAAACTGGCAGACGCTTGACGATCTTTCAAAACTTGGAATGATAGGAGTGAAAAAAGGCTTGCGCCCTGAATCGATGAATGCTTATACCCCGGAAGCCGCGGGCTCGCTTCCATCCGAAGGCGCGGCATGCCTCGTCATCGAAAAATATGAGAACGCGGTGAAGCGCGGCGCGAAAATTTACTGTAAAATTTCCAGGATCTTACAATATTCAACGGGAGCAGACCTTTTTGCCGCTTCAGACGACGATGCGTCAACACGAAGGGTTCTTTCCGCCATGCTTTCAGGCTTATCCGGCGAAACTATCGTGAATTTGAACGGATCCGCAGTTCCCGCATGGGACGCGGCCGATATTAATGCCGTCTCGTCAATAATAGATTCGCCTGAATTTTTACGCATTTCAAATAAAATTCATTTTACTTCTTCGAAGCCGTATTTCGGCCATACTTTTTCAGCGTCATTTGTCATCGATTCGGCGGTTTCCGCGCTCTCGCTCTCTAAAGGGTTTAAATTTGCCATGCCGCATAACGCTTCAGCGCCCGGCATTGATTTTATTGAAGGATACGGCCCGTCGAGCCATGTAAATTCCGTGACCATGTGCCGCTGTCTCGGCGGAAACACGGGAGGCGTCCTCTTTGAAAAATTATAAAATGACGAGACTTCCGAAAGAGCGCCGCGTCGTATGGGACCTTTTGAGGGACACAGATTCGTATTACTTAAATCACCATGTTTTCATGGTGGATTTTACGAAAGTCGAAGAAATAAGGGCGATGTTCTCAAAAAAAAACATGAAACCGCCGTCTTATGTGGCTTTTATGCTCTACGCCATTTCGCGCGTTCTTAAGTCCCATAAAAAATTCAACAGCTATCTGCGAGAGTTTCCTACGGTTAAACTCGCTACTTACGAAGGGATAGACATCTGCCTTACGGCTGAAATGAAGAAAAAAGACGGCTCTGAGACCGTCGCGCTTTCGGTGATAAGAAACGCCGACGGGAAAAAATTCATGGATATCATCAACCATCTCGGAACTTTGAAGAATATCAAGCGCGATGAAATGCCCGAATATAAAAATTATGAACTCTTTAAAATGCTTCCCAATTTTATCCGTATGACGCTTTTCCGTCTTTTCTGCAAGCCTTTTCCCGATAGAATGCGTGAAATAGGCGGGACATGCGCGTTCACGTCGGTCGGCAAATACGGCGTTGATTTCACTACTCCGCTTTCTCCCAGATCGATAACTTTTTCTCTCGGCCGCGTAGCCGAAAGGCCGGTCGTCGTGGATAAAAAGATAGAAGCCAGGTCTTCGGCCTATGTAACTCTAACATACGATCATAGAATAGCCGACGGCGCCGATTGCGCGAAACTTGGAACGGACCTTAAAAATTTCATTGAAAATTATGACGGGATGGCGATATTTAATGACTGACGCTTTAAACGGCATTTCAGCTCTCGAAAATATACTTAAAAAAAGGCGTTCCATCCGGGAATACTCTGAAAAACCCGTTCCGGAAAGCGAGATAACAAAAATAATAGATCTCGCGGCCCTCGCTCCGTCCGGCCAGAACCGCCAGCCCTGGGAATTTTACGCCGTGACCGGCCGCGAAAAAATATTATCGTTATCCGCCATAGTCAAAGCCAGGGTCGATGAACTTTCAAAACATGTCGACGAGGATAACGCAGCTCTTTTTGACAGATACAAAGGTTTTTTCACTTTTTTCTCATCCGCTCCGTGCCTCATCGCCGTCGCGGCCAAACCTTACGCGAGCATAAGAACGCTGTTTAAAGACGATTTCGATATGGCCTCGTTCGGGCTCGCGGCCGATACTACGCACATCCAGTCGGCTTCGGCCGCCGTAATGGCGATGCTTCTGGCCGCATCCGAGCGCGGCCTCGCGGCGTGCTGGAACACCAATATCATGATAGCCGGAAAAGAAATATCGCAATTTTTGAATATTCGCGCTCCGTACGAATTAATGTGTCTTGTTTCGCTCGGTTATCCCAAAGCCTGCGCTGAAAATAATAACGGCGCCGCGAAAAGACACGGCGCCGTTAAGATACTTAAATTTATAAAGTGAAAATTTATTTATTTAATACCATTTTTTGACGATCTCGCCGACCTTTTTGTTAGCGTTATCGACGATCTCGCCGGCTTTTTCAGGGTTCATATTGATCCCGGCCGCCGAAATTATTTCGACCTCCGAAAATCCCATGAAATTAAATTCGATCTTCGCGAGCGATGAAAGCGTGTCGTAAGCGGCTCTGGGCCCTTCATAGGTTCCGCCGCTCGATGTAAGAACGAGAGCCTTTTTGCCGCCCATCATGCCTCTGTAGCCTTCGGGCGTTATGGTCCATGTCTCGCCTTTCTGCATCACCGAGTCGAAATAGGTCTTCACTATTCCCGGCATTCCGAAATTATGCATGGGAAATGCCATTACGACGACATCCGCGCTTTTGAACTGCGCCGTCATTTTATCCATTTTAGCAATAGCCGCTTCGCGTTCCGGGTCGACCTTCTGGCCGCCGTAGTTTCTTTCATAATAAACCATAAGACTCTCATGCGTAAAGAAATCAGGCGCGTTCACGCACAGGTCCAATTTTTCGATCCCGGCGGTCTTAACCTCGCTTAAAAAGTGGTACAGCAGCTTTTGAGTGTTCGAGCTCTCCCCGCCCGGAAGGTATGATATTACAAGAGTTTTATTAGCCATTATTCAACGCTCCATTTATATTTTAATTAACCGCCCCCCCGGCGGAAGAGATAAGATCGCATTCCGGTTTATTTTTCAATTACAAGCTCATAATATGATTTAAGTTCAAGAGCTCTTTTTTTGGTCAGTTCCATTATCGAGTTCGCTACCATCGGAACGTACATCGTTCCTTCTTTTTTCGAGTATACTGAATCTATTAATATTATGTCGGCGTCGCGAAGTTTTATCCATTCGAGCTGTGATTTTTTGAGATTCGCCTGTCCGTCCTTGTCAAGAGCGGCGGCTAAAAGTTTATAGTATCTGTTGAGTTCGTCATCCCATTGTTTCGCCGCTTTATCTATACATTCGACCATTCCCGCGGTCGATGGGTTCTTATCAATGCATGCGTCAAGTTCCTTGTCTATCTTATGTTTTTCGGCCGGCGCGGTCTCCTCCGTTTTTACTTCTTCGACGGCTTTTTTAGCGTTGGACGCTGCCATAGCGTTATGCGGCATCGATATCAGAAACGGTGACAGGGCCGTGATGATAAGTAATATCAATTTTTTGTTATATTTCATTTTAACTCCTTATTACCCGATATCCACGTCTTCCCCGTATATTATCTTGTAAGTGTCCTTCGCTATCTGGAGCTCCTCGTTCGTCGGCACTACCACTATCGAGGTCGGAGAGTAATCGGTTGAAATTATGCCTTCCTGCGTGCCGTCTTCCTGGTTTTTCTTATAATCCATTATTATGCCTATGTGTTCGAGACGGTGGCATATCCGTTCGCGCATTTTAACCGCGTTCTGGCCTATACCGCCCGTGAATACAAGTATATCAACTTTGTAAAGATTCGCCGAATAAGCTCCTATATATTTTCTCACGCTGTGAGCGTAAACTTCCAGCGCTTCCAGCGCGTTCTGGTTGCCTTCTTCGGCGGCTTTTTCCAGGTCGCGTACGTCGTTTGAGATGCCCGACAAACCTAAAAGTCCGCTCTTTTTATTCAATAACTTATTGACTTCGTCGAGCTTGTAACCGCGTTCCATAAGATAGAGCGTTATGGCCGGGTCTATGTCGCCTGACCTTGTTCCCATCATAAGCCCTTCGAGGGGGGTGAACCCCATCGATGTATCTACCGATCTTCCGCATTCGATAGCCGTTATCGACGCGCCGTTCCCGAGATGGCATGATATAACGTTCGTATTTTCTTGCGAACGCTTCATGAATTTTACGGCCCTGTTTGCTACGTACCTGTGGCTGGTGCCGTGAAAACCGTAGCGCCTGATCTTGTATTTATCGTATAATTCGCGCGGCAGTCCGTACAGATAGGCGGATGGCGCGAGGGTCTGGTGAAAAGCCGTGTCGAATACCGCGACGTGCTTTACGTTAGGCAGAAGAGTGAATGCTTCTCTGATACCTACGAGATTCGGCGGATTGTGAAGCGGAGCTATGTCGCAGTTTTCCTCGACCGCTTTGATAACGTCGTTTGTGATAAGGACCGATTCGGCGTATTTTTCGCCGCCGTGTACGACCCTGTGCCCGACGCCTGAGATCTCAGACATATTTTTAAGGACGCCGAGTATCGAATCGGTGAGGGCTTTCGCCATGAGGCCCATTGCCGCTTTGTGGTCGGGGATCGGGAGTTCCTGCTGGAATTTTCCTCTTTCCGTGTCCTGCATGATCTTCCCGTTCGTTTCGCCTATTCTTTCGATAAGGCCTTTCCCAAGGCTTGTTTTCAAAGGCATGTCATAAACTTCATACTTGAGAGAAGAGCTTCCGCAGTTGATGATGAGAATGAGCTTTTCTTTTTTTGACGTCATTTTCTTACCTTACCTCTAAATTAAAATTATCCATACCCTCGTCCATGTCTGTCGTATATTTATTTATATGTATTTTTCTTCCTTCGGTCATGCCCGCGCTGCCATATTCATAGGCCATGATATACTTCGAGAACGCCTCGAGCGCCATGGCATTGCAGAACGGCTCGCTTCTCCAGTGCGCCAGGTCCCAGAAAGAGGCGGAGAAGAACAGGCCTGAATCCCATTTTATGCCGTAGAGGCCGTTGTTTCCATACCCGCCGTTAAAGGTTTCCTCGTTTTTGATCTTATGTTTTTTTCTGGTGTTCAAAAGATAGTTTATTCCGGCGTCTATGGCGGCTTTATATTGGGCTTCCATGTTCTCTTCGCGCGCGTTGTCTATTCCGATGTTTAAAAGCGTTATAACGCCGAGCGCCGTCGAAACGAAATCAGTTAAATCCTCGCCGCCGGGAAACGCGCCTGTTTTTTTCGGGTATTTAGCCGCGTATGAGTTCTGGTGATGTATGATGTCCTTCAGGAGCCATTTCATCGACGGTTTCAGGGCTTCGATCCCGCCGTCGCGATAAGCCCTCGACGCGGTATATGGAAATATCATGAACTGCGGATAATAAAGTCCGCTTCCGGGCCATGTCCTTTGAAATATAGCCTTTGATACCACTGCGCATGCTTCCGCGCAGCCTGGGGCGTTCTTCATGTTCAAAAGCCCGAGGGCCAGAAGCACGTTCGAATTAACGACCGCGTCAACGTTATTTTTTTCAAGCGGTATTACGCCCTTATCGGTCTGCGAGAAGGTCGGCTGGTTCTCGTCTAAAAGCCATGTCAAAAACGCGCCGGTGTTCGGGCCTTTCCAGGCGTCCCGGCCGTCCTCTTTTTTCGGATTGCGTCCGATGTCCCTGAAATTAAGCGTTACGTTCATGGCGTTCATATCGACGCCGAAATTCGCGGTGTCGTTAAAGAAAGCGTCGTCTTTATAAGCGTATAAAAGGTTGTTCTTGATCTTTTGTATGGCGACGGCCGTCGCGGTATCGTCGGAGTCGTTAGGGATGTTGAAAAGCGCCGATGCCCCGGTCTGGTTCTGTGTTTTATCCAGGCATGTGATGACCCAGTCGGGCGGCGGAACGTTCATGCCCTTAGCGAGTTTTCCAAAGATGAATTTGAGTTTGGGGTTGATATAGGCTTTAGCCAGCGGGGCGATAGCTTTTTCAAGCGGGATATTGCAGGGGCCCGAAAAATCCGGGTGGTCCTTCATCGGGAGCCAGAAGTTATAAGCGTCGCCTCTTTTATATTTTTTATCGATGTTCCAGCAGAGTTTCAGCATATTGGCTATGCGTCTTTCGCCTGGTTTCACGTTCTCGCGGAATAAAAAAAGCGGATATGAAACGAACGCGGGGACGAAAAGGTTCGAATCCGGTATCGCGACGAGCGATTTGCCGTTGGATCCGAATTTTTTAGGCATGAAGTGAACGGTGCTTTCCCATTCGCCTTCGACGTTTCTGACCTTTACCGGCGGGATCGCCGGAATGAAAAAGGCTTTTTGAATATGCGGCAAATTGAATTCAACTTTGCCGTCGCATCCGTCGCCGGTATCGCTCGAATCAAAGAAGCTGCTTCTTGTGCCGGGCCTGTTTCTAACCTGCATATCGTCGAGATAGACGAGGATGCCCATGATGGTCCTTTTAATGTCGGGGTTTTGCGATCTGGATCTTATTATCGAGTTCATGTCTTCGCTATATGCGGAGGTTGTGTAAATAATCACGAATAAAAGACTTAGTAAGGCATGGCGTAATTTCATAAGCGTTAGCACCTCGTCAAAATATTAGATTGTTAAAATTATCATAGTATAGTATATTTAAAAAAGGTTAAATTGTCAAATTTATCTTCGGATTTATTTAACCCGCAGGTTCTGAAATATTTAATTTTAACTTTTAATTTATGCGGAGCTGGTGTATAATGTTAAGTGAATATTAAATTGAAAGGTGAACCGGCCTATGTCTCTTATTAAATGTCCCGATTGCGGAAACGATGTTTCGTCGGAAGCGCCCGCTTGCGTAAGATGCGGCCGCCCGATAGCCAATCATCCGCCTTTTGATGCGAAAAGCCCGCCGCCGCACGAAACCGTAAAAGAAAAGAGCGCGCCGGAAGCTCATCACAAAAACGCCGGAACCGATGAGAGCGGGCCCGAAAAAGCCATCCGCAGAGACCCTTACAAACTCGAATTTTTCCCTTCGGTCATAATAATGCTTCTGGCCGCAGCTTACACCATTTCGCCTTACGATATGGTCCCGGATGTTTATCTGGTAAGCGTTTTTGACGATGTCCTCGTCCTTGCCTGTGCCGCTTTGAATTTATATCACAGCGCCCTTCCGGAGGCCGATGAAAATTATAACAGGACGATCAAGCGCGTCAAGATCATTTTAGCCATTCTGAGCTTCTCGTCGATAGTTATCGTCGCCGTGGCGCTGCGCATAACGATGATCGTGCTGGGGAAATAACACAACAGGTTGTGAAACGCTGCGCGGATATTATTTTTAAGGAGTGTGTTGAAAGTGGTTAAAATTATTGGATTTTTGCTGATAATAATGATTTTATTGATATTTGTTTCCGCCATTTCGAGGAAAGATATCCAGATCATGGCAAAGGATAACATCAAAGAAACAGGCAATATAGAGGCAGTGAACAACGCTGCGGATACTAAAGAAGCGGTCATTGAAAATTCCGGCGCGACGGCTGCGGTAGAAGTTCGGAAAGCACCTGCCGCTGGGGATGAAAAAGCATTATTCGACGTGATCCTTACTAACCCCGGAAACAATAAGATCGTCGCAATAAAAATCGTTCGCGAATTTACCGGGCACGATCTTAAAAGCACTAAAGATCTTATAGAGTCTGTTCCGGTCGTTATAAAAAAAGGCGTTCTGAAAAAAGATTCAGAAGCGTTTATGGCTAATATCGAGGCCAACGGCGGCAGGGCAGAACTAAAAACTAAAGAAGCGGTCATTGAAAATTCCGGCGCGACGGCTGCGGTAGAAGTTCAGAAAGCGCCCGCCGTCGCGGATGAAAAATCTTTATTTGACGTGATCCTTGTCACTCCCGGAAATAATAAGATCAACGCCGTAAAATTTATTCGCGAATTTGGCGGGCAGGATCTTAAGACCGCGAAAATTTTTGTCGATTTTGTTCCAGCCCTCATAAAAAAAGGCGTTTCGAAGAAAGAAGCGGAAGACTTCATTAAAAAGATCGAAGCCAACGGCGGCAGCGTAAAACTCAAGTGATCAAATAAAAAGCTCGGGCTTTAAATCGGTCTATCCGAATAAAATCCGTATTGACGCGAGAAGCAACAAAAAATGTTGCAATCATCGATAAAAAAGAGCCGCTCAAGTTTATTTGATTGAACGACTCTTTTTTTTATTGATGTATTATTTTCAGTTCCGTTTGCTCGAAAGCGCGTTGCGCGATGGGCGGGGAGCGGCCTAAGTCCACAACTATTCTCTATTCTCCATTATCTGATCACTATCCTCCGTTAAAAGTTAGACGGCATAGATCCTGTAATCGATATCGGGGAATATGTTGTCGTGGTATTCGAGCGCCTGCAGGAACTCAGGGTTGATGCGGCGTTCCTTTATCTGGTCGTACAGCGAATTGAAGCGGTTGACGTGATCTTTCGTGCGTTTTTCCGCGTATTCGACCGTCGTGTTGTTTCTGATTATAAAAGCCCAGTCTGAACTTTGCGCGAGCAGAAGCTCCCTCGCCGCCTGAGCGAGCGCGCGGTTGACCAAAAGGTCGGAACTCTGGTTCTGATAATGCGTCGCGAGTTCGACCATGCGTTCCGATATTTCAATTAAATGCGGGTAAATCCAGTCGTTGGAGGGCGAGAGCCATACTTCGCTGTAGCCCTTGTGGCCCCATGAACTAAATGACGGCGTCACGACCTGATTTTCCGGATACATCCCGAGATATTCCGGCGGCGTTATGGCTTTGATGGCGCTTTTTGAGTCGCACGCCATGCGCAGGAAAAATTCGATGAAGCTCGGCCCCTCATACCACCAGTGCCCGAAAAGTTCCGCGTCATAGGGTGAAACGACGAGCGGCTTTCTGTCCATGTATTGATTCAGGTGCTCGACCTGTTTCACGCGGTTGAAGTGGAAATTCGCGGCGTGTTCGCGCGCCATGTGCAGCGCTTTTTCAGGGTCATAAACCTCTTTTTCCTGTGTCTTTCCGGTTATTTTGTAGTATTTGATGCCGGTGTTGATCCTTATCCCGTCCGGATGAATATAAGGTTTTATGTAGTCGAGGTCCAGGTCGTATCCCACGTCGCGGTAGAATTCGCGGTAGTTGTAATCGCCCGGGTATCCTTCGTTCGCGCTCCAGACGGATCGTGAAGATTCGATGTCGCGGCCGAACGCGGCGACGCCGGAATCGCAGAAGACGGGGGCGAAAACGCCGTATTTGGGCCGGGGCGTTCCGTGCAGTATGCCGTGGGTGTCGGTGAAGAAGAACTGTATCCCGTATTTTTTAAGGACCCTGTCGTGTCCCGGAAAGTATCCGCACTCCGCGAGCCATATGCCTTTCGGCGCTCTTCCGAGGTGGCGGATGTGCGAATCGACGGCGATCTTTATCTGGGCCTCGACCGCGCGTTCGTTTACCGACATGAGCGGCAGGAACCCGTGGGTGGCGCAGCAGGTTATTATTTCGAGGTTGCCGCTGTCCTGGAATTTTTTGAAACCTTCGATGAGGTTATAGTTGTATTGGTTGACGAAGGTCTTTCTGTTGAATATGAATTTATCCAGGTACATGACGGCGACCCTGTTCAGATCGGGCATGAGCCTGGTTCTTATCACTTCTTTTTCGGCGAGTTCGATCAGCGAGTCGAGGTGTTTCACATATCGTTCCTGAAGCAGCGGATCCGAAAGCATCGCAAGAAGCGTAGGCGTGAGCGACATCGTCAATTTGAAATTAACGCGGTCGTGCGTCATTCTTTCAAAGGCCTGAAGCAGCGGGATATAGGTTTCGTTTATCGCTTCGAAAAGCCAGTTCTCCTCGAGAAAATACTTATATTCCGGATGGCGCACGTACGGCAGATGCGCGTGCAGCACCATCGTTATATAGCCTTTTTCCATTATACGGCGTTCTCCTTTTTATCGTAATCGGTGTGTTTGTGAACGCACGGAGTTATTGTTATTTCGTCTATCTTATCGTTTGAGATGCCTTTTACGGGGATGTCGATATCGGTGTCCGGAAGCGCCATACGGATCGAGAAAGTGCCGTCTTCGCGAAGTTTTATGGGCTGTCCCATTATAGTGACGCTCGCGTCGGGTTCGGTCGCTCCGTAAACTATGAGTTCCGTGTTTAAGACCATCCAGAAGCTTCTCTGTTTCAATTTTTCTTCCAGGGTCATCGAGCGTTCGGCCATTACGTTAGACGAAAGCGACTCGGACGAAAGTCCCTGGGCCGATGAGATGCCGGCGGACGCGAGGTCCGAGAATTCTTCCATTTTCATTCCGCGGGCCATTACCTGCATGATGTCGGCCGAGCTCATGCCGATCTTGGAGCCGCCTGAAAGTTCATATAAATTCTTGAATTCTCCGTCTTTTACCATCCATTTTTCATCTCTCGCGTCGGATACTTTATGGCTCGGAGCTTCCACGGGGTTTGACTTCGCGGCGCTCACGAATTTTCCGGCGGGCGTTTTATAGCCGACCTCGACTGAGTATGAAAAATTGGGTTTCACGTTGATGTACCATGAAGACGCGGTTTTGGTGATCTCGATGTCGCTCGGGCCTTCGAGAGGTTTTCCGTTCTCGTCGATACTGACCAATCTCAGAACCCTTTTCGCGTTCTCGAATTCTTTAGATCCGACGATGTGTTTGATCTCGTCGATCTTGTTTTCGGATACGTCCCAGAAAGCGTATATCCATTCGGGGTCGCGCACAAGCACCGTGAGGCGGTCGCGTCCGTATGATTTCGGGAGTTCCTGGGCGGTATCGATGATGTAGTGGCGCCCGTATAAATTTTCAACCTGCGATGAAGTGACGGCGGTCGTTTCAGATGAATGAGCCGCGCTTTTCGTTTCCGTTTTTTTTCTGGCTGAAGTTTTAGTCGTTTTTGAAGTTTCCTTAGCTGCCGTTTTTGAAGTTTTCGCCGTTCCAGCGGTCTTTTTCGCAGCCGCTCTCTCTTTATTTTTTCCGGTCGGCCTGTTGTGGCCTTTCGATGTTTTAGCTGACGGCTTTTTATCTTTTGAAGCGCCCTTTGCCTTAACTTCCGGTTTTTCTATCGTTTCAGCTATCGCGCTTTTTTTGGGTTCGGCTGTTTTTTCCGTTTTGACGGCATTTTCAGCTTTTATGTTTTTTTCATTTTTCTCTGATCTCTCAGACCTGGCCGCCGTTTTTTCAGTTCTGGCGGATCTTTCGGTTTTTATCGTTTTATTATTTTTCATGGTCTTCTCATTTTTCTCATTTTTCTCGGACTTTCCGGCATTCCCTGTAGTTCCGGCTTTTCCGGTACTCGCGGTCCTTGCCGGCGCCGTCTTTTTATTGCTCTCTTCGCTTTTAAAAAATCTTTCGGTTTTAACCGGTTTCGAAGCCGGTTTAGCGGGCGTTTTTTTCACCGCTGCCGCCGGTTTCACGCTTTTTTCTTCTGTATGAACGGCCTTTTTAACCGCTCCCGTTTTTTTCACGGGTTCTTCAACCGCGTCTGAAGCTTTCTTCTTCATCATTTTTTTTAGAACCTCCTCGCCAGGTTAATTAAATAAATTTTCTGATAATATCACTTTAACAAAAAGCAATTATTATGCCGTATAAATAAAAATGATCAAGTCATCTTTAAACTCGCTTTAAATCGAATGGTTTGATAACTTAATCATAAAAATATGAAACCTTTTTAAAATGTTTGACGCTGTTTAAAAATGCGAACAAAAAACAAGAGTGATGAATAAAAAAACACTGGATTGTTTTTTATTTACGCAATTCTATTTATATTCTGAAGGTCTTTTTTCCGGTGACCACTTCAGGGTCGATCTTTTCCGAACCGCCTTCGCCAAGGTTTCCGATCTCGAGTTTTCCGATGCGATATCTGAAAAGGTCAATAACTTTGATCTTGAAGTGTTCGAACATTTTTCTGATCTGTCTTTTGATCCCCTGCTGCAGGTGAACGTCATAGGTATTTTCTTCGAGCCGGTTTATTACGCAGGGCATCGTCGTGGTCATATCGCCGTTGTCTTTTTCTACCGGTACTCCGGTCTTGAATTGAGCAAGCTGGCTTTCGGTAAGTTCGTGGTTTGTTTTAACGAGATAGCATTTAGTTATTCCGCTTTCGTTTCCGGCGATCATGTTTAAAAAATCGTTGTCGTTGGTCATAATGATCAGGCCGCGGGAGTCTTTATCGAGTCTTCCGGCGGGGTTGAGGTTGTTTTCGATCGAGTTATAGATAAGATCGTAAACGGTTTTTTTTGTTTTAGCCGCGCCCGGTTTGGCTTTCGTGGTCTCGTATCCGACCGGTTTATTGATCGCGTAATATTTATGCGGCTTGGCTTTTACCGCGTCGCCATTGACCTCGATCTTATCGAGTTTTACGTTGACCGGGTGCATCAGGTTGGTTATCTTTTTTTCGTTGACCGTTACCGCGCCCGCTAATATGAATTCTTTCGCTTCATTGCGGGAACAGAACGACATTTTTGACAGTGCGCGGTAAAGCGCGCAAAGGCCCTCATTTGAATTATACTTTAAATCTGTTTTTTTATTTTTCATAATAGAATGTATAATAACAGAATAATGAAATTTTTTCAACTTATTTCGCTTTCCGCCAAAAACAAATTGATTTATTTTGGAAAATCTCATATAATTTTTTCATTAATTTGAACGTTTATTTTATAAGGAGAAGTTTAAAATGCTTAAAAAATTCGCTTTAATAGCGCTATTTGTAATAGTTATTCTATTTCCGGCGGCTTCGGCATACGCCCAGTCCCTTCAGCAGACTATAGTTTTGAAGGAGGGTTTCAATTTCGTCTCGTTCACGCTTAAACCGGCCGACACCGCGCAGCAGCTTATGGCTAAATATCCGGCGGTAACGGAAATTTACGGATACAGCGCGGTCGCTGGCAGCTTTCTTACGGCGGGCGATGGTCTCACGGTTTTAAGCGCAGGGAAAGGTTACATATTCAGGACAGGTTCGGCGGTCACCATTATGATCGCCGGAAGCTCAGCCGAAGCGTCAGGCGACATATCATTAAAATCCGGGTTCAACCTCGTCGGTTTTCCAAAATTATCCCAGGCCATAACTTTTACGAAGATCCTGGAAAAATATCCTTCAATAAAAGCGGTCTATAAATGGAGCGCCGCGGCCGGTGCATATATAAGCGTTTCCAGAAACGCTTCGGGCATAGCGGAATATTCAGATTCCGGAATAGATCCCGCGCTCGCCGAAGGCCAGTCTTATTTCATTCAGGCCGCGGCCGATACGCTCTTTAATTTAAGCACTTTTTCAGTCGTCGATCCGCCGGTTGTCCCGCCCGCCGGGCCTTCGATCACATGGGCCATCGCGACGAACGAAACGGGCATAGGAAAACGCACAGCTTTCGGCTGCGTATCTTTTAATAACAAAATATGGGTCATTGGCGGATACACGCCGCCGAACGTTCAATATGGCGATGTCTGGAATTCGGAGGACGGAAAGGTATGGACCAGAGTTACCGCAAGCGCGGGCTTTTCATCGCGCAACAGTTTCGCATGCGTCGTTTTTAATAACAAAATATGGGTCATCGGCGGTTTTTCAAGTCTTTATCCCAACGATCCGAACGCATATTTAAACGATGTATGGTCATCCGCTGACGGAAAAACATGGACGAAAGAAGCGAAGGCGCCTTTCTATCCGAGGCGCGGCCACGCGTGTTTCGTGCATGATAACCAGATCTGGGTGGCCGGCGGAAACGCCAACGCGACGAACTGGATCGCGAACGTGTCCGACGTATGGTCTTCTCCCGACGGCGTCAACTGGACCAGAAAAGCTGAAACCACGCCTTTCGGAGCGATCGAGGGGCATTCCGGCATATCGTTTAATAATAAAATGTGGATCATCGGCGGCATGAACGATCTTTGGAGCTCCACTGACGGCGCTAACTGGACGAAGGAGGTCACGGGCACCCCTTTCGGCTATCTTTTAAATTCATGCGCGCTCGTTTCAAACGGCCAGCTTCTCATAATAGGCGGAGCCCTCGGCTGGAGCTCGGTCTCGAACCAGATCTGGCATTCCTCCGACGGCGTCGCGTGGGCTAATATCCAGGGCGGCTTTCCCGCCAGAAGATCCCACGGCGCGGCCGTTTTAAACGGCAAGATCTATGTCATGCTCGGCATGGCCGAAATGACCAACTCCGAAAAATCAGATGTGTGGGTCGGGACGGTTCAGTAAAACAGGCTTTTTAATTTCAGGTATTTTTAATAATTTCATAATGTATTAAGATTTTCAATGGATTTGTCGTGAAATATTTCCACTTGACTTTTAGAAATATTTTATCTAAAATGAATCCGTAAACGATCATTGAACACACGAACTTATAAGTAAGCGTCAATTGATATCGGTCTTATCATGCGATACATTTAAACTGTATTAATAAATGAATATTTGGAGGATTTGCTTTGGACTGCGTTTCTATTCCGAAAAAAGAATTTCCTAATATTCATAATTTATTATATTATTTACACGACATCACCCAGGTTCATGTCAAATTGGTCACTCCTGATTCGACGATCATGTCGGCTTCAAATCCGGACTCGATCTGTAATTCTTTTTTTTGTAATGTTGCTTGTACCTTGAAAAAATGCGAACGGTCAAGCTCTCTTTTTTTCGATAATTTCAAACTTGAAGAATGCACGCAAACCGATTGTATGAACGGTTTTAGCAATATAGTGTTTCCGGTCAGGACAGGCGGGCGGCTTATCTGTGTAATAGCGCTCTGCGGCTTTTTCTTTGATGATGAATTGGAACGACGGGATGAAATGCTTCTTAGTGCTATAAGCCATGGATTCGACAGCCAAAAATTTCAGGATGTGCTGCTTAGAACGCCCGTTATAGAACGCGCGGAAGCTGAATATTTAATAAAAAAATGCACTCCTGTGGTAAAAAGCTTAAAAGACGCCATTGATCACGCCCTCATAACTCAAAAAAAATCCGGTTCGATTGAAAAAAATATCCTTGAAGCGATTGAAAAAAACATTTCCATAAAAGATTTCATGACGGACGCGCAAACTTCTGTCGTATCGATAAAATCATTGGCGTCAAATAAAAAATACAAATTCGATACGGAATCTATTTTAAATTTCACCGATTTTTATGCTGTTATTATAATTTCAGACCGGGGAATGGTTAAGCATGCGAATGAGTGTGCCGTGAAAATGTTTGGCCTGCCGGATGCGGCAACGATAAATCATAATTTGTGGGATCTATTGCCTGAAGATATTTCATTCAAACGCAAAATGTTCGTTGCGATCGCTTTGCACGATAAAAAAAGACAGGCGTTCGAAGAAAAAATAGGCGAAAGATATTTTGAGACGGAGATAAGTTTCGGACCTTGGGGCGAATGCGACGAGGAAATACTTGTCATAGGCTCGAGGGAAGTTACTGATTTTAAAAAAACCGGGATCGAGTATTTAAAAGTCCGGGCAAAACTGTCCGATTTTTTTGAAAATTCACCGAATTCCTATGCCGTATTAGATTTTACGGACCTGAAAAAACACCTTGCATCGTTATCGTCATCGGAAAATTTTGACATTTGCTCATATTTTTTCGATCATGATAAAGAGCTGGAGCGGTGCATAAAAATGATGAAGATCAAAGAGGTCAATAATTCCGCAGTAAGCTTATTTAAATCATCGACTAAAGAAAAGCTGATCAATAACATTGAAAAATGCTTTGCCGCTGAATCTAAAATGGCTTTTATGGAAAATCTGGTATCTATGTCCAAAAATAATTTGTCTTTTGAAAAAGAATTATATATGCAAAATTTTGAAGGCCAAAAGATCGCCGTTAAATTGACAAGAAGCGAACTTGACAACGATAACACTTCGCTCGTTACTTTAATAGACATCACGGCGCGAAAGAAACTTGAAAGCAAACTGTTTGAAAGTCTTGAAAGGTATCGTGCGATATTTGATTACTCAGTTGAATGTATAGCCCTCGGGGAAGCGGATACCGGAATAATAGTCGATTGCAATCAAAGTTTTTCAGCTCTTCTCGAATATGATGATAAATCTGAAATCATTGGCAGGCATCAAAAAACTATTCATCCCGTTGAAGAAAATACCGACGGATTTACCAGGTCTTTTAAAAAAAGATCGCAAATCCCGTACGACAGGAATCCCTTAAGGCGTCAGATAATAACAAAAAGCGGCGCCGTTAAAGATGTCAGCATCACTACCAGCGCATTTGAGATCAACGGAAAAAAATATATTCAGGGTACTTTCAAAGATCTGACCGAAGAATTTAAGTATGCCAAAAATATCAAGGATTATGAATCTGTGATAAAAGGTATACACGATAACATTTCGATAGATGTAGGCGAGAGATACCTGGAAAGGTTATTAAACAATCTCAATAACATAATCAAAGCGGAGTTTATTTATATAGGCAAATACATCGAAGATTTTTCGAAAATATCCGTGGTTGCGTCATGCAAGGAGGTTACTGATGATTTCAGCCCGCTGGATAGCGATTCAGAACCTTGTAAAAACAAAAATTTTGAAAGCGGCGTATTTATTATAGAAAATGTTTATGAGTCGTTTCCTGATTCCAAAATTATTAAATATTTTGACGCAAAAGAATATGCTGGTATTTCTATCTATAATTCTGAAAAAAAGCTTATAGGCGTCATGTCGGCTTATTTTCGGCAGCCTGTTGAAAATAAAAAGTTGTTGGATATCATCTTTAATATGTTCTCCATCCGCGTCGGCTCGGAGCTTGAAAGGATCGATGCCGAGAATATTATAAAAAAAAGCGAAGAAAGATACAGGACGATCTTTTATAACTCGTCGTTTCCAATGGTTGAAATGAACTGCACGAAATTAAAAGAAAAGGCCGATGCGATGAAAAAATCGGGCGTCGATCTGAAAAGTTATTATACCGGTAAATTTGATGAGTTGCGCGGCCTTGTTAAATTAATAAGTGTTAACAGAATGAATTTGAACGCAAATAAATATTTTGAGACTGATGTGATATCGGAATTTGAAGCCGGACTTCCATTATTATTTACGGACCGGGCGCTCACCTTTTTTCTCGAATCACTTATCGCAATAGGAGCCGGAAAAACCGAGACATCGGATGAAACGATATTTAAAATAAAAAATGGTGAAGAAAAAAATATAATTTTGAACCTTACTAAATTGCCCTCTAATTATCCTTATGAGTCCACTATTTTAGCGTCTTTTATCGATATCACCGACCGCAAGCGCGCCGAGGATGAGCTCAGGGTGAAGGATTTTGCGATCGAGTCGTCCCTGAACGCTATTGCCATTTCAAATCTGGACGGTATCCTCAATTATGTGAATCCCTCGTTTTTAAAGATATGGGGATATGGTTCAATGGCGGAAGTGATCGGAAAATCTGTGGTAAGTTTCTGGCAGATGGGCGAAAAAGCCCTGGAGGTGATCGATGAACTGCGCGCTGATGGCAAATGGAGCGGCGAGATGACGGCGAAGCGTCGTAATGGCGATTCTTTCAATGTTCAGGTTGCCGCGAATATGATATGGGATGTCGCCGGCCGACCGGTCGGAATGCTGGGATCGTTTTTCGACATTACCGACCGCAAACAGGCTGAAAACGCTCTGGCATTCAATAATATCATTTTGCGCACACAGCTGGGTTCGTCCATCGACGGAATGCTCGTAGTGGATGAAAAGGGTGAAATATTATCTTTTAATCAGCGTTTTACAGATATGTGGGGTATTGCTTCCGATGTAATAGAATCAAAATCCGACGAGCGCGCGCTGCAGTCGGTGATGAATAAACTGTCAAATCCTGAAGAATTTATGCGCAAGGTGAAATACCTTTATGAAGCGCGTTATGAAATATCAATGGATGAGATCGAACTCAAAGACGGCGGGACGTTCGAACGATATTCCGCTCCTATGATTGGCGCCGACGGAAAATATTATGGCCGGGTATGGTATTTCCGTGACATCACTGACCGCAAACGGGCTGAAAAAATAATAATCGATTCTGAAATGAAACTGAAAAAAATATTCGCGTCCATCAATGACTCTATTATCATTGCCGACCTTTCGGGAAATATTCTTGAAATCAATGAATACGCCTGTAAGAAATTAAAATACGAAAAAGAAGAATTGCTGAAAAAGAACATTAGAGATATCAACTCTCAATATCATCTCCTTGAGATCGGCGACAGGCTTAAAAATATAATGGCGTCAGGGAAAGCGATATATGAATCTCACTATGTGACGAAGGACGGATATATATTTCCCGTTGAAATAAAAACGAGCATGACCGAATTTATGGATAAACCGGCGCTGATAGCGATCGTCAGAGATATAAGCGAAAGGGTCAATATTGAAAACGCCCTTCTGGAAAGCGAAAAAAGATATCATGAACTTGTTGAAATGTCCAGTGAAGGTTTCTGGGTAACCGATAATAACTGGAACACTATATATATGAACAACCAGATGGCTGATATGATCGGTTATACCGTCGCCGAGATAGGCAATAGAAATGTCAGCGATTTCATACATGAAGACTCCATAACCTCATTCGTTGATAATTTTTCTGAAATGTTACATGGAAGTATAAGACAGAATGAAGTGCTGTTCAAGCATAAAAACGGGAAAAAGATATTCGCTATAATATCCTTGTCGTTTCTGACCGATCGTGAAGGAAATACGACCGGAAGGTTCGCGCTCGTGACGGACATTACCGAAAGGGTGGAACTTGAAAAACAATTCGAGCTGGTAAAAAAAGAAATATCGAAAAACTATACGCTCGGGGATATCGTGGGGAAAAGCAAATATATGCGCTCTGTTTTTGAAATGCTGCCCGCGGTATCGGAATGTGACAGTAATATAATGATCGAAGGGCCATCTGGAACCGGCAAGAGTCTTATAGCGAGAACGGCCCATAACCTCTCTTCCAGGCGCGAAGGACCATTCATCGTTGTAAACTGCGGATCGCTTCCTGAAACTCTTCTTGAATCAGAATTTTTCGGATACGTCAAAGGCGCTTTCACGGACGCTAAAAAGGATAAACCGGGAAAATTCATGATGGCCGATAAAGGAACTATATTTCTGGACGAGATCGGCGAAATGCCAATGCATCTGCAGGTTAAATTATTAAGGGTGATCGAAGAAAAGATCATTGAACCGCTTGGCTCGAACAAAACGATGAAAGTTGATTTCAGGCTTATAGCCGCCACGAATAAAAATCTTAAATCGCTTGTTTCCGAAGGTAAATTCAGAGAAGACCTTTATTACAGGCTGCGCGTCGCTTATTTTAATATTCCTCCGCTTCGGGAACGCAGGGAGGATATCGATCTTCTCGTGAATAGCTTCTTTAATAAACTTAATGCTAAATACAATAAAAATATTAACGGTTTTTCCAATGAAGTTCTTGTTTTATTAAAATGTTATGATTTTCCGGGTAATGCGCGGGAGTTATACAACATGCTTGAATATGCATACATACTTTGTAAGAATGGCAGCATCAAATTAAACGATCTGCCCGAAGAATACACGGAGTTTTACAAACAAATAACCGGAAATAAACTTAATGAGAACACTGCTCCGTCAAAAATTACAGTAAATGATTATCACATCAGTGAAAAAGTTACAACGTGTAAAGTTACAAATTGTAAAAATGATACATTGTGTAAACTTGATGAAATTAGTAAAGAAAGTTTGATCGAAATTTTGACGAAACATAAATTTAACAAAGGTAAGACCGCAAAGGCCCTCAACACAAGCAGAATGACGCTATGGCGTCTTATGAAAAAATTCGATATCACTGATTAATTCTAAAATTCTCTTTTTTCTTTTTTTACATGGTCCGCTCATACCTGTTTTGAATCTTCACTGAAAAATTCATGTTTTGTTACACTTTTATGGCATGCATTATGCAAATTGAAAATGCATGTTATTCGCGTTACAATTTTAAAAATAAACCGGCGTTTATATTTTATTATAAGTGTACTTAAATGATGTTTGAAAACTGAAAATGTGTCTTGGAAGGTGATAACTATGGTGAACATTGATTTGAAAAGTTTAAATGAAAATCCCCGGGTGGCGATTATTTATTTAAGCCCCTTACCGGACGAAGGCGGCGCTGAAAATAATGCTGAATATATGGTAAGTGAAATCAGCGATAATTTTAAGCGGTTATTCGCAAGCCCGATGTGTGAACTGAAAGGAAAAAAGATCAGCGATATATTATCGGACCCTTTTTCAAGCTATGATTATTACCATGTCATTTCTGACGCATTTTCGATGAGCGGCCCGGATACGATCGATTTTTATTCGCAATTAAGCGGCAAAAATTACAATATTACAAAAAACAGGCGCGCCAACAAAGAAATTATTATAACCATAGTAATGATGGAGAAAAAAAATTCTCATCTTCCAGTGGACCAATTGAAGCAATATAATACATTTATTGCCGGTATGGCCGATGCCATATGGGAGTGTGACTTAAAAGGCTGCATAACCGGGTTGCATTCAATAAATGAACCGGCAAGTTTCTCTAATTTTTCAGAAATTATCGGAACAAATATCCGGAATTTAATTTTGGCTAAGCAATTAGAAAGATATACGAATTTCATTCAAAAATGTTTGAGCGAAAAAACTAAAACCGGCAAAAACTTCCTGGTTAACTATAGCAATGAAAAAAAATATCATCACGCTGAAACGCTTATAATTCCATTTTATGCCGATGACGACTCACTGGCCGGGTTCTACGGCGTCATAAAAAGATCGGAAGCTTTGTTATATGGCGCCAATGAAGAACTGGACGAATTTTGCGGAATTAATGGCGCCAGCCAGATCGGACCGGTCTCATACTTAAGCCATGAAATAAGGACTCCCTTGAACAGCATATTGGGTTTTTCGAAACTTCTTGAAATTGGAGTTCAATTAAACGTCGAACAGCAAAATTATATTTCTCACATCCAAAACTGCAGCAGACACATTTTGAGCGTCGTTAACAGCATACTCGACCTTTCTAAAATAGAGAACGGGTCGGCTGAATTGGAATGCCGTGAGTTTGCTATCACCAATCTTATAAATGAGGCCATATCCATAGTGTCGCCAGGCGCGTCCGAACATAACAATCCTATAATTTTTGATCCGGCGGCGTTTTACGGGAAAAAATATTCAGGCGACGCCGGAAAATTAAAACAGGTTATGATCAATCTTCTCGGAAACGCATCGAAATTTACGAACAACGGAAAAATAACCATTGAATTAAAAAGCGTTTCAGAGACTTCTACCGACGAGGAAATTTCAATAACGGTCGCGGACAGCGGTTCCGGCATAGCATGGGACATGCTCGACAATATATTCAAACCGTTTTTCGGCTCGAGCCAGAAAATGAAGAATAAAAATAGCGGAAGCGGAATAGGCCTTCCGCTTTCTAACGCTATGGTTAAACTTATGGGCGGCGGCGGAATATCCGTTGAAAGCAAACCGGGCGCCGGCAGTAAATTTTCTTTTAATATAAAGCTCAAAAAAGTAATTGGAAATATCCTGAAATTAAAGGCTGAAAAGACTTCCAATATAGATGACCCTGAACAAAAAATCAATATACTTGTTGTCGAAGACGACAAGGCCAATTCTTATCTTATTGGCAAGATGTTCGAATTGCTCAACAGGTTCGAATATAGCGTCGCGAACAACGGGACCGATGCCTTAAAACTTATCGCCTCAAATGATTTTGATATCATATTGATGGATCTTAACATACCGGATATCAACGGGATCGATATAACAAGGATAATCAGGCAGTCTAATATAAAAATCCCGATAATAGCCATGACCGGGGAAGTTACTGAAAAAGCCCTGGACAGTTGTTATGATGCCGGGATGAACGGTTTCGTATCTAAACCATTTGTGATGACCGAACTGATACACAAAATCAACGCTAACCTGCATCCGAGGAAAAATAATCGAATTAACTTTTCGGCGTTTGCTAAATTGATGCTTTAATATTTTTTTCACACTGAGCGGGAAAGGAATTAAATTTTGAGTACATACGAACAAAAAACCATACTTATTGTCGATGATGACGATTTTTGCGCTAATTTTACATCTAAAATCATCCGTAAATCCGGGTTTGGCGTACTTGTCGCAAGGACCGGCGAGGCGGCTTTTGAAATTGCTTCAACTGATGAAAAGATAGATCTCATTCTCATGGACATCGAGCTCGGCAGCGGTATCGACGGCTCCGAAGCGGCCCGGCGCATCCTTGAAAAACGCAATGTACCCATAGTGTTTCTGACATCTCATACCGAACGGGAATACGTTGACAGGGTGGCAGATATCGCCGGCTACGGCTATGTGGTCAAAAACTCCAGCGCTTTTGTCCTGCGATCGTCGATCGATATGGCGCTTAAATTATTTGAAGCGCATGAAAAATTAACCAATGAACTAAAGGAGCGCATGCAGGTAGAGAGTGATCTGATGTTCAGCAATATAATTATGCGAACACAGCAGGAGTCATCTATAGACGGAATACTCGTGGTGGATGAAGATGGCAAAATATTATCCTTTAATCAGCGTTTTGTCGACATGTGGGGCATTCCCGATGACGTAATAGAATCAAAATCCGATGATCATGCGCTGCAGTCGGTGATGGATAAACTGGCAAGCCCCGAAGAATTTTTGCGCAAGGTAACACATTTATATAAAGTCCGTGATGAAATATCCAGAGATGAGATAGTTCTGAAAGACGGCAGATTGTTCGACCGTTACTCTGCCCCTATGCTTGACGCATGCGGGAAACATTATGGCCGGGTATGGTATTTCCGTGACATCACCGACCGCAAGCGGGCTGAAGAAAAAATTCAAGATCTTCTCGCTGAAAAAGAGCTTGCCTTAAATGTTTCTAAAAACTCACTGGAACTTTTGAACGGCGTTTTAAACAGCTCCAGTGACGGTATAATGGTCATGAGACCCGTCGAAGACGAAAGCGGAACGATAATTGATTATAAATGCTTGTTTTCAAATAAGGTAGCCAGCTTTTTTCTGGGTTATGAAGAAAATAAATTAAATGGCAGCCCGGTCGGCGGGATAATTTATGACATCGACGAAGGCGGCCTTTTCGATATGTATTCAAAAACTTTTAAAACCGGAATGCCGCTTTATTACGATCATTCGGTGACGTTTCATGGCGAAAAATCCTGGTTTCAATTTTTCGCGGTTAAGCATAATGAAAGTATAATAACGACTTTTACGGATGTTTCCTACAAGAAAGAAGCCGAAAAAACTTTGCAGGAACAATTGTTTTTAAATGAGGTTATCTTAGACAGCATTACCGATCCCATGATGCTGATAAACCGGCAGAAACGCATATTGGTCTTTAATAAAGCGGCTGGAGCGCTTGGAGCCGACGACTATATGACCTGCTGGAAATTGCCGTGGGATGAGGATTGTTTCATAAAAAAAGAAGATCTTGACGCGAACGAAGATCAATTTCAAATTTTTGACGCCGCCATTTCGAACAATATGCCTTTTGACATCACGGAGATCCGGATGTTTGAAAAAATATGGTGTGTACATGTTATTCCCGTATATGATGAAACATACTTATTTTACGCCAACGATATAACGGCGCATAAAAATATGGAGGAAAAGCTGAAAAAGACCGCTGATGTCGCGGACGCGGCAAATAAATTAAAAGGACGGTTTCTCGCTGTCACAAGCCATGAAATAAGGACGCCGATGAATAGCATAATCGGTTTTTCAGATATTTTAGATAAAACGGAATTAAATTTCGAGCAGAAGGAAATGGTCCATTATATAAGGACAAGCGGCCGGGCGCTGTTAGAGCTGATCAACGACATACTTGATTTTTCAAAGATCGAGGCTAATAAGATCTCTGTTGAAAATATTGAATTCAGCCTTATAGATGTTATTTATGAAGTTTACAGCATATCAAAAATAAGCGCGATAAATAAAAAGATCGAACTTACTTACTCGATAGATGCCCGCCAGAATTATAATTTATTCGGCGATCCTGCCAGGATCCGGCAGATAATTCTAAACCTTACGAGCAACGCCATAAAATTCACCGAAAAGGGCCAGGTTACAATAAAAGTTGACATAATATCCGAAACAAACGATGATTCATCGATAAAAATTTCGGTCGTTGACAGTGGTATAGGTATCGCCTCGGGCGAACAGGAAAAAATATTCGCCCCATTCGTTCAGGCCGACGGCACGGTGACTCGAAAATTTGGCGGTACCGGCCTCGGGCTTTCAATTTCAAATGAACTGGTAAAACTCATGGGCGGCGAAAAGATCTTTGTTGAAAGTTTTGAAGGGAAAGGCAGCAATTTTTATTTTATTCTTAAATTTATCAAAGGTTCGATTTTTTCAAATAAAGAAAGACCGGCGAAGGCAAGGGCAAAAGCGGGCACACTCGATACAAACAAACGTTATAAAGTGCTTTTTGCGGAAGATAACGAGGCTAATATCAGACTCGGATTAAAGCTGCTTGAAGCGAGAGGATTTTATGTGACCGTGGCTGAAAATGGTGAGACCGCCGTTGAAAAAGCAAGAACTGAAAGGTTCGACATTATTTTAATGGACGTTCAAATGCCTGTAATGGATGGGCTTGAAGCGTCAAAACAGATCAGGAAAGCGGGCATAAAAACGCCGATAATCGCGATGACCGCTACCGCGATGCGGGAGGACAGGCTTAAATGTATAAATGCCGGAATGGATTCATTCCTTTCCAAACCCTTGAATATTGATGAATTTATGAATGAAATCATTGAGTTTATCGGCAGCGGAAAGAACGCGGTTAAAAGCAATAAAAACAAAGTGGATGATCAGGAAAAAACCGTTGAAAAATTAAAACCTTCAAGCGATTTATTGACGGCCGCTAAAATTATCGATGTTGAAAAACTATCCAGAAATATGAATGGTAAAAAGGAACTGATGCAGGACGCCATTTCAATGTTCGTTGAATATCATGAAAGATACATGTTTGAAATACATCAGGCGGTCCGCGATCGCGATGCTAAAAAACTTAGATTTTCAGCGCATAAGCTTAAAGGAACGGCGATGATGGCAGGTATGACGCGGGTGGCCAATATTTTATCAACGCTTGAGAAAATGGGGGAAAACGGAATAATGGAAGGGTCTTCGGAATTTTTAAAAAAAGCTGAAGATGAAATAGTTACCTTTAAAGAAGAAATAAAAACAATTCAATTATAAAGCGCCGGGGGTGATGGTTATTTTAAACATACAATACTGGTCCAACGATAAAAAAACTCAGGCGACTATATGTTTAAGGCCTTTTAAAAAAATCAGCGGTGAACGTCCGGTGAACGCCGCCGAATATGAAGCCGGTGAAACAAGCGATAATATTATTAAAATGAGTAAACTCAGAGATAAATTCAATATACTCATTATCGAAGGCAGAGGGGCTGATTCATTTATTATACGCAAAATGCTTGAATCAAAAAGTATTTTTAAATATACTCGCGCAAAAAGCGGATCCGAGGCGCTGGAACTTGGCGTTTCAAAAGGTTTCGACATGATCCTTGTGGATATAAGCATACCATTTATAAACTGGATCGACCTGACAAGAACGATCAGGCAATCGGAAATTAAAATTCCGATATTAGCCATGACAAGTGATGTTTCGGAAAAAACTCTTGAAAGGTGCTATGAAGCCGGAATGAACGGCTTCGTTTCAAAACCATTCGTGGCGAGGGAACTTATTAACAAGATAATGAACCTTCTGCCCGGCATGAATAATGATCTCGAGGTTCGGTATGAGCAAAACAAAGAAACCTTAAAATTTTTGGCGAATTAATTGAAAATGAAATGAGAAGGAGCCGGCAATATGTTGGAAAATCTCTATGATCTAGTGGAAAAGGCTGTTGATATAGCGATAGTAACGGTAGGGGAATGGGTTATCATAGGAGGGTCAAAAAAATCCGGACGGGATGAAATCGCCGATCTTACGGCATTGGAATGGAACGGTCTGGAGAAGCATCTGAAGGCCTGCTGCGACATAATGATAGACGCCGGTCAGGTCACGAGTGATATTTATAAAGACATGTCCATCAATAAAATGATAAGCGTTCTCAAAGTTCTCAATAATTATGCGTATTCGAAAGAATACGATTACTTGTTCAGAAGATTCCTGAAAATAATAAAGATGAGGGCCGCTAATATCGAGCGGTTCGCGAATCTTCCCGGCTATTCAAAAGGGGATCTGGAGATAATGAAGAATTCCGGCGGAAATCTTATCGGAACTTTACGGACAAACGCTAAAAATTCGGTTTCGGTGAGAAGCTCGGTCAGAGCGGTATTGACGAAAACAAAAGTGGTCGATCAAAAAAAACATAACCGAACAATATCTTGAAAAAATAAACGTCGTCGCCAAAAATCGGCACAAATAAAGACAATTATAAAAAGGTTGTTTTAAATGATATTTGAAAACTATACTATATCAATTCTAAAAAACAGGTTTGGAATGTAATAAAATTACATTCCCTGCCTGTTTTTTATTTATAAGGAGCGTGAGTTATGTCAGAGGACAAAAAGGGGCTGAAGAACCAGCAGCTTGTCAGTTTCAGGATCGGTTACGAGGAATTCGGCATCAGCATCATGAAGGTCCAGGAAATAATAAGGATGCAGGAGATCACGAAAATTCCGCAAATGCCTGATTTCATAGAGGGCGTTATTAATCTGCGCGGAAACGTCATACCGATCGTCGATCTTAGAAAGCGCTTCAATCTTTTTATCACTGAAAAGACGAATGAATCGAGAATCGTAGTGGTATCGGTTTTAAATAAAGTAATGGGGATCATTGTTGACGGCGTATCGGAGGTTTTAAGACTTACTGATGATCAGATAGAGCCGCCGCCGCAGGTTATATCCAATATCGGAAGGGAATATATAAAGGGCATTGGAAAACTGGATAAAAGGCTTTTAATATTGCTTGAAATAGACAGGATACTCTCGTCGGAAGAACATTCATCGATAGAAATGGCCGTAGGATCGGCGGCGGACGGCCGTCATTCATTGAAAAGCGCCGGAGCCGGCGGAAATAATTAATGAAAAATAGTTAGTATAAGAGAGAAATCTTAATTGGAGCGTGATCATATGGGAAATTTAAGTATCAGGGCCAAAATGATGGGCGGATTTATATTTCTTGCATTTATTGCCGGCATAGTCGGTTATGTGGGTATTACTTTTATAAAACATCTAGATGATAAGGACATATTTCTTTATGAAAAAACGACGCTGCCTTTAGGTTACCTTGCCATAGCCAACGGCGAATTTTTAGAGATCCGAGTTTATTTGCGCGACATGGTTTTTAAGGCTAAAACCCATGAAGAAAAACAGAAATACATTGATAAAATAAAAGAATCACAAGAAGGCATAAATAAGGAACTCAAGGAATATGAAAAAACTTTTCTGAGTCAGCAGGATAAAGATTATCACGCTAAACTTGTCGGCTCGTTAAAAGAATATATGACGATTGGCGATTCATGTATCGCGCTTCAGAACCAGGGCAAGGACAGCGAATCCATCGCGCTTCTTTATTCCGAAAAATGGGGCGCTCTTGGTACGGACATTGCGCAGCAATTCATTAAAATGATAGATTTAAACGAAAAAACTGCCAAAGAAACATCTGAAGCCAACACGGCCGAAGCCAATCGCGCCGTTTTGTACATGGTATATACCATAATATGCGCCATTATAATCGCGATAGTTCTCGGGTTCCTTTTATCAAAAAGCATATACGCCGTTATCAACTTCCTTGTAACCGAAGCTAAAAAGCTTACCGAAGCCGTTCAGAACGGAAAACTCGATATCAGAGGCGATGTTGAAGGAACCAATTTCGAATTCAGGGCTATTGTAAAAGGCGTTAACGAGATCATGGACGCCTTTATCCGCCCGCTCAATGTTACGGCCGAATATGTTGACAGAATATCCAAGGGCGATATTCCGCCGAGGATCACGGATAAATACAACGGCGATTTCAACGAGATAAAGAACAATCTGAACCAGTGTATCGACGCCATAAACGGTCTTCAGAATGATTTGACCGGAATGATCAGGGGCCAGAAGACCGGCGATATAGAATCCCGCTGCACGGCTAAAAATCTTCAGGGCGCGTATCTGGAACTGGCAAACGGCGTAAACGAATCCCTGGATACGGTTATTTCGCCGGTAGTAGAAGCTATCGAACTCATGGGCCGGTACGCCAAGGGCGACCTTGCGCAGCAGATGAGGGCGCTGCCCGGTAAACAGATCGTTCTTACCAATGGCATGAATGGTATCCGCACGAATGTTCTGGCTCTTATTTCAGACGTCAACATGCTCGCGACGGCCGCCGTCGATGGCAAACTCGCTACACGCGCGGACGCTTCGAAACATCAGGGTGATTTCAGAAAGATAGTCGAAGGCGTAAACGGTACTCTTGACGCTGTTATCGGACCATTGAACGTGGCGGCCGAATATGTTGACCGGATAGCGAAGGGCGATATTCCGCCGAGGATCACGGATAAATATAACGGCGATTTCAACGAGATAAAGAACAATCTGAACCAGTGTATCGACGCTCTGAGCGGCCTTATAAACGAAATGAACAATATGTCTAAAAAACATGATGAAGGCGATATCGACGTAATGATAGATGCCGGTAAATTCCAGGGCGCGTATAAAGATATGGGAACGGGCATCAACGCCATGGTCGGCGGCCATATCACCGTTAAAAAGAAGGCAATGGCCTGCGTTAAGGAATTCGGCCAGGGTAATTTTGAAGCTCCGCTTGAAAAATTCCCGGGCAAGAAAGTTTTTATAAACGAAACGATAGAACAGGTTCGCGCGAATCTGAAGGCGCTTATAGCCGATGCGAATATGCTCGCGACGGCCGCCGTCGATGGCAAACTCGCGACACGCGCGGACGCGACGAAACATCAGGGGGATTTCAGAAAGATAGTCGAAGGCGTAAACCACACTCTCGACGCTGTTATAGGGCCGCTTAACGTTACGGCTGAATATGTTGACCGGATAGCGAAGGGCGATATTCCGCCGAGGATCACGGATAAATACAACGGCGATTTCAACGAGATCAAAAACAACCTCAACACCTGCATCGACGCGCTTAATCTTCTCATCGTCACCGACGGCGGAACGGTATTGGAAAAGGCGGCCGAAAAGAATCTGACTGTCAGGATGACGGGCAATTATCAGGGCGTTTATAATGTTATGAAGACCAATATCAACAAGGTCATCGAAAATCTTGATGTGGCTTTTTCACAGGTATTCGACGCTACCGAGCAGGTCTCGGCCGTTTCCGGAGAAATGTCGTCCAGCGCTCAGAACGTGTCCCAGGGCGCGCAGAGTCAGGCCTCAACCGTCGAGGAAATATCGGCATCCATAGGCGAACTCACTAAATCGACGGTCGATATAGCAGGTTCTGCCGGAAACACTAACCAGCTGGCCGAAGAGACTAAAAAGGAAGCCGGCGACGGCAGGATAGCCGTAAATAACGCCATCGAATCGATGAAAAAGATCAGCCATTCGTCCGAACAGATAGCCGAGATCATCGGAGTGATAAGTGAAATAGCAGATCAGACCAACCTTCTGGCGTTAAACGCCGCGATAGAAGCGGCGCGCGCGGGCGAGCACGGCCTGGGGTTCGCGGTCGTCGCGGACGAAGTGCGAAAACTGGCTGAAAGATCTTCATCCGCGGCCAAGGAAATAAAGAGCCTTATTAAGGAATCGACGCAAAAAGTGGCCGACGGTTCGGTGCTTTCTCAACAGGCTGGCGAAGCCCTGAAAAAGATCCTGGCGAGCGTTGAAAAGACGGCCGGAGCGATCGAACAGATATCGGCCGCGACGGAAGAACAGGGCTCTACCGCTAACGAGGTTTCAAAAGCGGTCGAGAATGTTGCGGCCATAACCGAACAGAACGCCAGCGCGTCCGAAGAACTCGCGGCTTCCGCCGAACAGCTCTCGTCTTCGTCCGATGTGCTTAGAAATCTCATTGAAACTTTCCAGATAAGCGTCAAAAGTTCGGCCGCCGTCAGAAGCGCGGCAATGGTCGTATCGGTGAAATCAAAGCCCTCGAAATCCGATAAACCCGAATCACGCGGCGGCTTTAAAAAACAGTCTATGTCGTCTAACTAAGATTGACGGGTTTATCAGAAGTTGAAACTTCGATGTAATTTTGTTCTTTGATGCCGGGGTTTTAAATTCCGGATCCTAAAAAAGACGGGCTTGGGCGCCGGCATCAAAGATTCATCAAAAGTATGGTCCGAAATACAAAGAAAGGTAATTAATTATGAATATGAGCGATGATCTGAAGGAGAGCAGGGATATATTTCTCACGGAGTCCGGAGATTATCTCGAACTTTTAAATTCCGAGCTTTTAAAACTTGAAAGGATAGCTGACCGTGATATCGAGTCGGCGAGCCTTAATAATATGTTCCGCGCCGCTCACAGCATAAAAGGCATGTCCGCGATGATGGGCTATGACAAGGTTAACCGTCTTACACATAAAATGGAAAATATCCTGGATAATATAAGGCAGGGAAATCAGAAGTTCTCCAATGAAATAGTTGAAATGCTGTTCGAATGTTTTGACCTTCTGACCGCCCTTATAAGCGCGGTTTCGCAGAATGAAAAGGATGACGATGCCGTCGATATAGAAGGAGCTATAAGAAAAATAGAGGGACTTATAAAGGCTTCCGCGGCCGGAAAGTCCGGATCTGAAGTGAATATATCTCTTTCGATCTCAAAAGAAGTGAAAGAAAGCCTAAGGGATTTTGATGATCTCAAGTTGTTCATAGCCGGCCGTTCTCAGGAGAATGTGTTTGAAATAGTGCTGCGTTTTGATCGTGATAATTATCCCGATCATTTAAACCCGGCGGCTTTCTTCGATACGCTTAAGGAAAAAGGCGAAATTGTCCACATGACTCCGGACCCCGGATCTATATCAGATATCACGAATATTCTTCGGGAAAAGCCTGATTTTAAAATATTAGCGGTATATCAGACCGCGGAAACTTACGAAAATGTTTCGCGCCTTTCTGACGGCGGCCTGATATCGGTGCGCGATCTGCGCGAGCCGCTTCCGGATCACTTGACCGCCGGTTGTAAAGAGGAAGATAAAATTGAACCGCCTTCTTATCTGAATGTTTTTATTGAAGAATCCTATGAAGAAATAGAAAAAATGAACGAGGCCCTTTTAGAACTAGAAAGAAATCCTCTGGATTTTGAAAATTTAAACGCGGTAATGAGAGGGATGCACAATATTAAAAGTTCCTCCGCCTCCGTCGGGTTCGGTAATATATCGTCGCTGGCCCATACGGTCGAAAGCCTTCTGGGAACATTTGAAAAAAGTAAGAATGCGGCGACGGGCGAGGCTATCGATTTGCTTCTCGGCTCGATAGACGGCATAAGAAATTTTCTGGCTCTGGCGATGGAAGGCAGGGGCCATGAAATGGATTTTTCGGAAAATATAAATGTTTTCAAACAATTAATAGGTTCATATGGCGTTTCGGACGCGAATGCTGGAAACGGCGAATTCAGATTGAATGAATATGGACCGGTCCTTTTAGACGGAGAGTTTGAACCGGTCAAAAAAGCGCATCGCGTGGATATGGCCGTCAAAGAAACCGCTGCGGCAAAGAGCGCTCCGGATCCGTCCGCGAAAAAAAACGGAAAGAGTTCAAGTTCAAACACCGCCCCGGAGAGCGGGAACGGCGGGGATCCGCAGAACAGCCAGACATTGCGCGTCGATATGTTCAAGCTGGATAAGCTTATAAACTTAATAGGCGAGCTGGTTATCATAAAAGCGAATTTCTTTCAGATATCAGGCCAGTTGAACAAGATCTTTTCAAATAAACAGCTTTTATATGATTTAGAAGACATGGTATTTGACCATGAGCGAAAGAAAGATGAACTGGCCAATGAATTTACCGAAATTGAAAAACTTGGAAAAAACCTGTACGGCAGGCAAATATCTCAGAAAAACGACGGCCGGCAGTCGAGATGTGAAAATAACGCCGGGGTTTCAGTGCTTTTAAGCGCGCTCGAGGCCGGCAATCAGAGCAATATGTCTTATTTTGAAGACGCCGTCACTTCGCTGAGATCGGCGAATATCGACATGAAGGAACATTTCAGGAGTGAAAGTTATATAGCTGATTTCAATTCCGCGACCTATAAGCTGGGAAATATAATAAACAGCCTTCAAAAAGGAATAATGGAAACCCGCATGGTTCCGGCCGGAACTCTTTTCAAGCGGTTTTTGCGGGTAGTGCGCGACCTGGCGAAACAACAGAATAAAAGGGTGAATCTGCATATACACGGAGAAGAGACGGAACTCGATAAAAAGGTCATAGACGAGCTAGGAAATCCTCTCACTCATATCATCAGAAATTCCGTCGATCACGCGATCGAATCCCGTGAAGAAAGGCTTGCCCTGAATAAATCCGAAGAAGGCAATATATATCTTAACGCCTATCATGAGGGTTCGAATATATGCATAGATGTCACAGATGACGGGCGCGGCATAAAAAGTGAAAAGGTTCTCAAAAAAGCTGTTGAAAAGGGGCTTGTCACCGAATCGACCGCCGCCGGTCTGACCAGGCAGGAGATCATGGGCCTCATATTTATGCCGGGATTTTCGACCGCCGATAATATCACCGATATATCGGGGCGCGGCGTCGGAATGGACATCGTGAAAAAAACGCTCGAAAATTTAAAAGGCACCGTCGCCATATCGTCCGAAGAGGACCGGGGCACTAAGATAATGATCCGACTGCCGCTTACCCTCGCCATAATTTCAGCGCTTCTGGTTAAAATATCCGACTCCATATTCACCATCCCGCTTGAATCAGTGATCGAAATAACTAAGATAGTCACGCGCGATATTCACACCGTCGAGGTAACGAAGACTATAAAGCTTCGCGATAAGATAATATCAATTCTCGAGCTTTCGGACGCGATAGGCGTGAGCCCGAGAACAAAGGCTGAAGATCATGTCACGGTCGTTGTCGTCGCCTCGGCTGATAACGTGATCGGTATATGCGTCGATGAACTCATAGGAAAGGAAGAGGTCGTCATCAAGTCGCTTGCGGATGACTTTAAAAAGGTCGAAGGCGTCTCGGGCGCTTCGGTTTTAGGCGACGGAACCGTTTCGCTCATTCTGGATGTGCCGGCGATCGTCAGGAGGGTCCGTAACGCCAGGTGAAGTTTTGAAAGCTGTTTTTCCCTGCTTTTATTGTATGATAGCCTTTTATTGAAAAGGCTTGCGATAAATTCATGATACGGTTTTATACGGGTATTTTTTTCCGGTAGTTCTTCAAAATATTAACGGCCTTTGCAAAGTTCATTGATGATATTTTTCAATTGATATGCTTCATGTGAGGCCTCCGGCGGGGACACCGAGTGAAATTCGTCTTCGACGCCGCTTTCCGATACGAAGAACAAACTATAAAGTTCGGTGTTGTGATCCGGCAGGTTTATTATTTTTTTTCTCGAGTTCTCTTATTTTTTGATGGATCTCTTCGTTGGCGGTTTTGGCGCTATTTAGTGCAGCGGTTGGCCATACCGTTTCGCATCTATATGATGAAAAGCCTTTTTATCTATGTAGAAGAAGTCTATAAAACAATTATGCCGCAGAAGGGGTAGCGGAAAACCGCCGCAGGCGGGTTGCAGCGAGGGGAATGCGATCCTTCCCCTAATAAAAAGATAATTTTAAAACCAAAGGGATTGCTTCGCTTTGCTCGCAATGACATGTTTCCACTTTGCTCCTTGCCGCGGCTATTCGCTCAGTTTTGTTATCACTATAAATGTAAACAACCATGCAAAGACAAAACATAACTTTCGCCCGTCCGCTGTCGTTCGAGGCCTCCAATTTTCAATCGTTGATGGGGCTTATCGGCCTGTACTTCATCTTTCTGCCTGAGCGGAAGATCAGCTATCCGTTCGGAGAATCGCGGCTGATCTATATCGGCATGAGCGAGAAAAAGACCAACAGTATCGGCAAAAGGCTCTCGGACCACATTAAAGGCGTTTCGGGAAACAAGGGACTCACCAACTATAATGAAATAGAAGGCCTGTTTTTCACATGGTTCAATTAGAAATGTATAAAGACCACTGGAGCGGAAAGGTCGAGGACCTCGAGAATTATTTCATCGTCGATTTCGTGAATAAATTCGGGGTATATCCCATTTGCAACAATAAATCGAGCGCGCTCGGTATCAGCGGGATCGAAGGCGTCCGGTTCGAAATTAACTGGAATTATTTTGATTGAGGCGGGAATGTTGAGATTCGAGTAAAGCGGCATGTTATGGAATTGACTTTTATTTGCGGTTGCGCTGATGTAATAAATTTATTTATCGTCATAAGTTGAGGAGAAAGAAATGAAAAAAGTTATTCCGGCAACGATCTTTTTATTACTTGTTTTTATATTGCCTGCGTTTGCGGAAGATACGATCGAGAACCTGATAAACGCGAATCAGGGCGCTGCCAGGGCCCGATCTTTATCAGCGCCTGCGAATGAGGTTCCCATGTTCGAAGGCGTTAAAAAGACGCCGGAACAATTGAAGGCCGATCGTGAGTTCGTGGATCTTGCGGTCAAAGAAAAAGGCGGCAGAGCCGCGGCGGCTGGCCATATGATAAAAAGAGGATGGGAAGCGTGCGATGAAAATGATTTCGCGGCGGCGGCAAAGCGTTTTAACCAGGCATGGCTTATAGATCCTGATAACGCTAAGGTTTACCACGGGTTTGGTGTCTGGGCCGGAAAACAGAATAAGATAGACGACGCGTTCAAGTATCTTTTAAAGGCGGGTGAACTTTGCGGAACCGACCCGGCGATCCTTTGTGATCTCGGTTTAGCTTACATTCTTTGCGCGCAAATGAACCAGGATAAACCCGAACAAAAAAAGAAATATCTCGCCGACGCCTGCGGCGTTTTTGAAAAAGCGAGCAAACTCGAAGGCTTATGAGGATTTTGAAAAAAGCGATTATAAAAAATATAGCGATTACGCAAAAGAAAAACTTAAAAATTTGAAACTTAATTACAAAGATGGCAAAAAGACAGCTTGAAATTGTCGTATGAAAAGAATATCATATAACCCTGATATATGCTTTTGGAAGCCGTGCATAAAAGGCGCAGGAATAAATCTGTTTCATTGTCATTTCACATCGCTCGATTTTTCAAGAAGTTCCCTGTATCTGTTCTTTCTGGAATTATATGCCATCCCCATCGGCCAGACGGGTGAATAACCCGTAAATTCAACCGAATTGAAAATCACGCTCTGTCCAACGGCTCTTGAAGCGCTCTGATCGATAAAAACATTAATTATATTTCGGGTCCGTGACCTTCCCCATGAATAGAACGCTCTGCGAGCGGTCGTCGTATATCATGAAAAAGAAGGGCCTTTCGACGGAAAAATTGATGATATCGACGGGAACCGATGTTACTCCGACGCCGATGATCGTGACGGCGGCGGCTTCGCTGCCTTTTTCATTGACGTCTATGACGGCCTTGTGATCTACGAACTGGATGAAAACGTTACGCGCCATGCCGCTGAAATCGGCTTTCTGCGGATCGAACGGGATCGACATTCCGAGCGTTTTCAGTTCATCGTTGAGTCTTTTGACGCCGTATTCGAATTTGAATTTAGGCATTTTGATATTGACCGTCCGCTGGTCAGCGGCGGCTATAGCGGCCATGGCAGTTTCAAATTCCGCGGCGTTAAGTCCGGCTATGAAAGCGTCTAAAGTCGTTCCGGTCTTCGGCAGAAAGATATACATCGCGATCTTATCCCGGCCGTACGGAAGCCTCGCGGCTGAAAAATTCAAGCCTTCAAAATATTTGATTTTATTCGAAGCGCTCATCATTGAAACGCTTTTCGCGGTCCCGTCCGTTCCGTAAAAGTTAGCCGGAACTGTATTTGCCGGATCGAATTTATTGACCCACTCGCCCTTGAAGTAAAGCGCGTTTATCAAAAACATGACTATGCCGTCGTCTATCTGCGTTATGATGTTTTTTATCATGCCGTTCGTCTGTTTTTCGATCCAGGCGTTTATCGTCGTCACGGCTTCGGGTTTCGAAAAATCAAGCGCATTGGGGGCGCACGAATAATAATTCTGCAGCGTTTGAATGAAAGCGGTATTCACCTCGGGCATAAAGCTTGACCGGACCCACATGGAATTTGCGATGTTTAACACTATGCCCGCATCCACGCTTACGAGGCTTTCAATGAGGTTCCTGTATTGCTGATTAAGGTTGTTCAGGTCGAAACCGCTTAATTCAAGAGCGCTGGCCATAGAAAGCAGCGTTTCGCCCGTCGCGCCGTTATACATCATTGAAAGCGCCATTGAAACGCTCAGCGGCGATATGAAAATATTGCCGGCGGAATTTTTTGATATCTCCTTGAAGATCTTCAGCGAAAATTTAGTATTCGCCTGAGCCAGATCTTTTCCGACCATCGCCGCTTTCTGATCGGCCGCGAGATATTTCGCCGTCATATCTTCGTTTTTACTCGAATTGACATCTGAAGCGCCTCCGCCGCAGCCGTATAAGACGGAAATTATCAGCGTAAAAATAACAAGGAATTTAAGCTTCGCGTATATTTTCAACATAGTGAATACTCCTTTAAGATCAACGTTTTTCACAACATTCAGCGATTATGTTTTTTAACTGGTAAGCCTGCTGAGATGCTTCCGCCGGGAACACCGAGTGAAATTCGTCTTCGATGCCGCTTTCCGACACGAAGAACAAACTGTATAATTCCGTGTTATGATCCGGCAGTTTTATTATTTTCCTTTCGAGTTCGGTCTTTTCTTTTTCGTATTTTTCAAGTTTTTCTTTATCTTCCGGTGTTTTTGCGGTGAACTGTTCCTGGCTCTTGCTATTTGGCCGGTCTTTTCTTAAATTTTGTAAATTATTTTTTTCTTCGAGCTCTCTTATTTTTTGATGGATCTCTTCATTAGCGTTTTTGGCGCTATTTAATGCAGCGGTTGGCCATACCGGTTCACATCTATAGACCAGGCGGCATTTTTCAGCTTTGCCAAGTTTTATTATTTTTTGATCCCTGTCTTTTTGTCTGCTCATATCGGCGTTTATCTTGTTTTCGAACAAAACCGAAACCGTGCCGGCCCGTTCAAAGATCAGGTTCTCCGAGCTTTCGGATACATTCCAGTCCGAAGGGAGTGCGTCCGATATCTTTTTCAGCACGGCGTCTTTCTTAAATAATATTTCTTCCGCTTTCAGATAGCCCGGAGACAGAATAATAAATATAAATATCGCAAGAATTATTTTGAACTTTATCATGAATTACCGCCTTTTTAAAATTACCACTTTTCAGACTTTTTTAACGGCATATATGCAATATCTGAAAATTGCCTTTAGTGGTTGATCCTCGACACATACTAAAGTAAGCAAACTTCATATTTTTGTCTTAAGTTATTTTATTATATTCCAAATACTTGCAAATTTCAAGGTTAAACCGAATGTGATGAATAAATTTACATGTTGAACCATTTTTTATCATGACTATGAGTGTAATTTGTCGCCGGCGAGGGATTTCTCTTTCCGGGAAAAGTAATTTTGGATGAACCAAACGCGTGACCGCCGACCTTTGACACGCGGGCCTTTGTTATGTATAATAGAACCGTTTATAAACCCGGGGGCGATTCATTCTTAGCGGCCAATTTGGGATTTTGGCGTCCGGGTGTTTTGAGAACAATGGAGGCGGCTTTGAATAATGAAAAATCCGGTTCGGTAAAAACTATGGCGATGTTTCTCGCGGCGCTGATACTGCCGACGCTTTTAATTTTTGTTTTGAGCGGTCTGCCTTCTACCGACAGACCGCCGATAGAGGAATTCGGAATTATCAAGCCGGGCCGTCCCTGTTCCTATCTTGAATGCGGCAGGGCCTCCGCCGGCGACTTCTCCGTCCGCGTGACGATGGGTACCGACGCTACGGTAAATAAGACGATCATCAAGGTAAACGACCTTAAGCTTCCGCTCTGCTCCGAACACTCCAGATACGCGCTTTCTCAGAACTGGCCGATGAACGGCTGGAGATTCTACGCGGGGCTGCTTATTATGCTTTTCATAGGAGGATTTGTTTCGCTGGGGCTTATAGGATCCTGCCTGTATTTTTCGGCAGGAGGCGCCGTTGAAAAAAATATAGACGATCGATGAAAATATAATGGTTCTTTCGTGTTTGTATGGGTAATTTTTTTAGTGAAAAGTTAAGAACGGAAAGTTGATAGTTGTGGTTTCGCTCGCTTCGCGAGCCTTTACAAATAAAATAAGGCTTGAAAGATGGAATAGACCGTCTTCATTGTCATAAAATCACTTAGTTCTACACTTGCCACTGTGAACTCTCAACTTAAAATGAAACAATTTTACCCAACACGCTTTAAAGATGAGTCAATATGTTTTTGAATTCGCCACATTGAGTCCGGCGTGTAAAATTGTTTTTGACCGTCTTATATTGAATAATTGCGGATGTTTTGTTATAATGTGCCAATACCTGGCATGGAGTGTTTAAATGCATAAAACGATTTCCGATGTTTTCATATATTACGGCCTGGCGCCGTCGATCTCCTTCTGGACCGCCGTCGTGATAATGTTTGTAATAATGCTCTTTCTATGCTGGCTCGCAAACTTTGCCGCCAAAAGGTTCATTTCTACTACGGTCCACAACATCATAAAGAAAAGCCAGAACCGCTGGGACGATATTTTTTATGAAAATCGCGCTTTTTCAGGTTTTTCGCACCTGGCTCCGGCCCTGGTCATAATTTTTTTCGCGGACTATTTTCCGGTGTGGCGTGAATTCCTTAATAAATTCGCGCTGATATATATCACGCTGACCGGCTATTTTATTTTCGATAAAATTGTTGATTCCGTTGACGGCGTTTATAAGACGTTTGAAGCTTCGAAGGAAAAGCCGGTCACGAACTACCTTCAGGTGACGAAGATAATCTGCTTGATCGTCTGCGTGATAATCGCTGTCGGCGTTATGATCGATCAGTCTCCGTGGGCCCTTTTGAGCGGCCTCGGCGCCCTCACTGCCGTTCTGATGGTCGTGTTCAAGGATTCGATAATGGGCCTGAGCGCAGGGATACAACTTTCGGCGAATAATATGCTCCACATCGGCGACTGGATCGAGATGCCTAAATACGGCGCTGACGGCGAGGTCATTGAAATTTCTCTCAACACGGTGAAGGTTCAGAACTGGGATAAGACGATCATAATGATACCGATCTATTGCATGATCTCGGAATCGTTCAAGAACTGGCGCGGGATGTTCGCGGCCGGCGGACGGCGTATCAAAAGATCTATATTTATAGACGCGTTCAGTATATCTTTCGCGAGCTTCGAAACCATCGCCGGATTGAAAAAGAATAAAAAGATATGGCCTTATATCGAACCGTTCGCGGGCCGCGACCTTAAGGACGAAGAACTTACCAACGCCGGAATATTTAGAAATTACGCCACCGAATATCTTAAAAAACATCCGCGCGTCGAATCCGGAATGCGCTTGATAGCCCGCCAGCTCCAGCCCGGCGAGAACGGTATTCCGATCGAGATATACGCGTTCTGCAAAGAGACCGACTGGACCGTTTATGAAAGCGTCCAGGCCGATATTATTGAACATCTTATCTCGGTCGCGCCGCAGTTCGGCCTTAAAATATTCCAGAAATACTCATCGTCCGCTGATGGCGCGGCGCGGAAATAAAAATACCTGTTATTTAATATCCGGTCTGCTGTATAAGTCTTTTTGGCCGGGTCAATAAAATTTTTCGATAATAAATGTGAGTATCGCTATAAACGCGAGAAAAGAATAAAGATAGATCAGGGGCCTGGCGACGAACTCCCTGATATCTTTTGCGTCCGAGATAATTTTGCGTCCGAGAATGAACCACGCAAACTGCCGGAAAACAAGGGCGAGCGCGGTCATCGCGTAAAAAAGCCAGTAGCAGAAGAAATTGACGCCGTTATTGTTGCTGCCCGCGATGTAAGGGCTGTCGGACATTCCGATATAGATGAATATCCACGCCGTGAAAAGACACAGGATGTCGATGAAAAAATATAGCGGATGAGAGGTCGGAAATAGAAATTCCATCGGCTTCAAAACGGGATTCGCGGTTTGTACCGTCCAGCCGGAAACATCGAAACTAAGCGTTGGAGTAAAGGACTCAACTTCAAAGCGCGGCCAGATGATCCTTCTTAAAAAGCACAGAGACAGATATGATCCGAGTGCCAGAAATGTTATATTCCATATATCGAATGCTGTTGTCGTTCCGCGCTGATTGCCGAACGGCGGGAAAAAATCGAAAATAACGTTGGTCGCGAAACGGGCGATCATGAAAAAGCCAAGAAACCAAAGGGTATAGAGTTTGGCGTAAATGGCGGCGATGTTGGCGCCGCTCGTCACATAGCCGAGAAATATTCCGGCCCGGACGATAAAGCCGTATTTTTCATAAAGAATTTTATCTTCTTCGTTCATCTGAAATATTTTATCAGCAAAATTAAAAAATGTAAAGAAGCGCTTTCGGTCTTATCGAATCCCTCTGATCTTTTCGATAATAATTTATTGAAAATACGAAAATTGTGTGATAACATTAAATAAGCCGGGCGGATCTAATGAGTTAAAATTTTGTTGATTTTAATTCGCGGCTGCTTTCGGTATTAGCATCAAGTGATTGAAAAAATAAGTTTCATTATAACTGGCATCGATTTTGGCAGCGGTTTTGACGGACACAAAGAAACGCCGCCGGAAAAAAGATGGAGGCGCAGAATGAAAAAAAGTGATGACCGGTCCGGCCGGGACGCGAAATTGCGTAAGCGGGCCGAAGATATTGCTGGTAAAACAACCGCCCCGTCATCTGAAAATATCGATGCTCTCTCGCCCGAAGAAATGCGGTCGGCGCTCCATGAACTAAGGGTTCACCAGATAGAGCTTTTGATGCAGAACGATGAACTGCGCCGGACGCAGGTAAAACTGGACGCCTCGCGGGCAAAATATTTTAACATGTATAATCTCGCTCCGGTGGGCTATGTAACGCTCGGCGAGACCGGCCTTATCCTTGAAGCCAACCTTACCGCTGCGGCAATGCTGGGCGAGGCCCGCGGCTCGCTGATCGATACGCCTCTGACGCGCTATATTCTTAAAGATGATCAGGATGTCTTTTATCATCACCGCCGGCAATTTTTAAAGGTCAGTTCGACTGACGCCCCGTTGGATGGCGCGCCTCAGATATGCGATCTGCGCATGGTGAAAAAGGACGGCGCGATATTCTGGGCGCATCTGGAGTCTACCGTCGCGAAGGATATCGAGGGTGAAACGGAGTGCCGGATCGTAATAAGCGATATAACCCGGCGCAAGCGGGCTGAAGAGAATTTGATAAAGAACGCGGTATTGCTTCGCGAAACTGAAAAAATGGCTAAAATAGGCGGTTGGGTATTAGATGTTGAAACAATGACCCAGACCTGGACGGAAGAAACCTTCCACATACTTGAGATCGATACTAGTAAAGGCGAACCCGAAGTGCCTGAAGGATTGGGATTTATTACTCCTGCCTTCCGGCCGATGGCTGAAGAAGCCATAAAGAGGGCTGTTGAATGCGGTGAATCATACGACCAGGAATGGGAAATTATCACCGCGAAAGGAAATATCCGCTGGGTACATTCGGTCGCTAAAGCTTATCGAAAAAATGGTAAAACTATAAGTGTTTCAGGGTCCTTTCAGGATATAACCGAGCGCAAGATGGCCGAAGAAGCATTGTGGGAAAGCCGGAAATATATGCAGCTGGCCGAGAGTTCGCTTGAAGGCTACTGGATATTAAATAAAAATAACGCCATTATTTACATAAACCCGAAATTGTCTGAGTTTATAGGATATTCTATTGAAGAAATCGCCGGAATATCTCCGGAGGAACTAATAGATCCGATAAATTTGAAAATTTTCATAAAGCATTTGCGCGCCGTTAAAAAAGACGGAAAAAAAATAGACGACATCGAGTTCGCGAATAAAAGCGGATCCAGAAAATATATTCGAATTTCTTCAACGCGGATCGATAAAGCCGGAATTTATGACGGTTTATATTCGATGATGACTGATATGACCGAATATCACGCGCTTGAAGAAGAGGTTGAACTGATAAAACAGGAAATATCTGAAAAATATTCATTTAGTAACCTTGTAGGTAAAAGCCGGCACATGAAAAAAATATTTGAGATACTTAAAGCCGCCTCTAATTCGGAATGCAACGTTTTAATAGACGGCCCTTCGGGCACCGGAAAAAGCATTATGGCAAGGGCTATACATGAAAAGTCGGGAAGGGCGGCCGGCCCGTTCGTCGTCGTAAATTGTTCGGCTATTCCGGAAACGCTTCTTGAATCCGAATTATTCGGATACGTAAAGGGCGCTTTTACCGACGCCCGAAACAATAAAGCCGGCAAATTCGCGGCCGCTAAGGGCGGGACCATATTTCTCGACGAGATAGCGGAAATGCCTCTGCACCTGCAGGTCAAGCTTCTTACGGTAATTGAAGAACGCTCCTTTGAACCGCTGGGTTCTAATTCTTTGGTAAAAGCGGATGTCAGGATAATAGCGGCGACGAACCGCGATATTGAAAAATGCGTAGGGGAAGGAAATTTCAGGACCGACCTTTACCACAGGCTGAAGGTAGTTCACATCAATATCCCGCCGCTTTCTCAAAGAAAAGAAGACATAGACGTTCTCATCGATAATATAATTGAAAAACTAAACGATAAGCATAAAAAAAATATAAAAGGGATCTCAAAAGAACTGTATAAATTCTTTATTCATTATGAGTTCCCGGGTAACGTCAGGGAACTTTTGAATTTATTCGAATATGCTTTCATTTTTTGTAACGGCGAAGAGATCGGCATCGAAAATATTCCGGTTGATTATCAGGCTCAAATTTTAAAATTAAATTCGCCGTCCGTCATTTCAAACAATGAAAACGAAGCGGCGGAGAGGACGGTCGTTGAAGAACGGTCTTTGCCGGCGGATTTTAAAGACGATATGTTTTTAAAAAAAGACCTTTCGAAAACGGTTGTCATGAAAGCGCTTATTGAATCCGGCGGTAACAGGATGAAAGCCGCCGCGATGCTTCGCGTCAGCCGTATGCACTTCTGGCGGAAAATGAAGGAATATCATCTTATATGATGCTCCGTGATCTGCGGAACTGAAAAATGTACATGTAACAATGGTTACTAATGTTACATAAGTTACTGATGTTACTGGCGTCTTAAGCGCCGCATAAAAGTGCCCTGTTTTATTATCCCGCCTTTATACATGACTATAAGCAAAGATTTTAAACCGCTCACCAACGGCCGGTATATTTCTTGCTTTTATGATTTTGCCTGAAAAAAATTATGGCGAGTTGATGTTTATCAAATGAATATCGGGAGGGTTTGTTATGAACTCGGTCTCTTCAATAAAAAACGATTATCCCAATATTCATAATTTGTTATATTCCATCTACGGCCCTTTTCAAATACCCGTCAAATTGATCACGCCGGACTCAAGGACTGTGTCGGTTTCAGATCCGGATTCCCTCTGCAATTCTTTTTACTGCCGCGCGTCTCACGCTGACACTTTTAAAAAATGCAGGCAATCAAGATCATTTCTGTTAGACGGTCTCAAATCGGAAGAATTTGCGCAGATCAGCTGTCTGAATGGTTTCAGCGAGATCGCTTTTCCGGTCAGAACGGGCGGCCGGCTTATCTGCGTGATATCGCTCTGCGGATTCTTATTTGACGATGAATTGGACCGGAGAAACGAAATGTTTTTCAACTCTATGAAGCACGGCTTCGACAGCCGGAAATTTTACGACGCGCTGATGCGTTCGCCCGTTATAAAACGCTCTGATATTGGACCTGTTATTGAAAAATGCGCTTCCCTTGTAAATAACATAAAAGACGCCCTTGATCAGGGCCCTGTAACTCAAGAACTTTACGGAGCGAGTGAAAAAAAACTGATCGAGGCGGTCGAAAAAAGCCTTTCCATAAAAAATTCCATAACGGGCCTGGAAACAGGCAGTATATCGCCAAAACCGTCCGCGTTAAATAAAGAACAAGGCTCTGCGTTTTTTGAAAATTCTTTGAAGGAAAGTCTTGAACTATATAGGGCTATATTTGAATATTCCGTTGACGGGATCGCTCTGGCGGATGCGGAAACAGGCATAATAATGGATTGCAACCGGAGTTTTTTGAATCTTATGGAATGTGAAGATAAAGGATATGTCGTTGGAAAGCATCAGAAAACCATTCATCCGCAAAAGGAAGGCGCTGAAAATTTTACCGTTGGTTTTGAAACGGGGCGGAATTTAATAACTGATAAAAAACCAGTAAGACGGCAGATCATAAGCAAAACCGGAATAATAAAGGAAGTCGAGATCACAGCCGGCGCTTTTATGGTCAACGGAAAAAAATATATTCAGGGGATATTCAGGGATCTTACTGAAGAGATAAAACAAGCCGAAAAAATATTAACCGAATCTGAAATGAAACTTAAAAAAATGTTCGCGTCCATCAATGACGCGGTAATCATTTCAGACCTTTCCGGAAACATACTTGAAATTAATGAGTATGCCTGCAAAAAACTAAAATATGAAAAAGAAGAATTGCTTAAAATGACCGTTCGGGATATTAACGCCAGATATCATCGCCATGAGACCGGCGAAAGGCTTAAAAGCGTAATTAAATCAGGGAAAACCGTATATGAATCTCATTATATGACCAAGGATGCAAAGATATTTCCCGTTGAAATAAAAGCGAGTTTGACCGAATTTAACGGAGCTTCGGCGATGATAGCGATAGTCCGGGATATAAGCGAAAGGGTCAATATAGAGAACGCCCTTCTGGAAAGCGAAAAAAGATACCACGAACTTGTCGAGATATCCAGCGAAGGCTTCTGGGTGGTCGGAAATAACGGAGACACTATTTATCTGAACCAGCAAATGGTGGATATGGTCGGCTATACGATCGGCGAGATCGGCAATAGAAATATCTGTGAATTCGTGCACGAGGATTCCATATCTTCGTTTCAAGATAATTTTTCGAAAATGACGCAGGGAAGTATGAAGCAGCATGAGGCAATACTCAGACATAAAAACGGGAAAAAGATATTCGTGAAAATTTCAGCATCGTTTCTAACCGACCGCGAGGGAAATACGACCGGAAGATTCGCGCTTGTAACGGATATCACCGAAAAGGTGGAACTTGAAAAACAGTTCGAACTCGTAAAAAAAGAAATATCTAAAAGTTATACGCTGGGCGATATCGTGGGAAAAAGCGAATACATAAGATCGATATTCGAAGTTCTTCCCTCGGTCTCTGAATGCGACAGCAATATTTTGATAGAAGGCGCGTCCGGAACGGGTAAGAGCCTTATAGCAAGAACCGTCCATAATCTTTCTTCGAGGCGCGACGGTCCCTTCATCGTCATAAACTGCGGAGCGCTCCCTGAAGCGCTTCTTGAATCGGAGCTTTTTGGATATACCAGGGGAGCTTTTACTGACGCGAAAAAAGATAAACCCGGGAAATTTATGATGGCCGATAACGGAACGATATTTCTGGACGAGATCGGGGAATTGCCGCTGCACCTGCAGGTGAAATTATTAAGGGTGATCGAAGAAAAATGCGTCGAGCCGCTCGGTTCGAACAAAACTCTGAAAGTTAATTTCAGGCTGATAGCCGCCACCAACAGAAACCTTAAAACGCTCGTTTCGGAAGGCAGATTCAGAGAAGACCTTTATTACAGGCTGCGCGTGGTTTATTTTAATATTCCTCCGCTTCGTGAGCGCCGCGAAGATCTCGAGCTTCTGGCGGATAATTTTATCGCTCAGCTTAACGCCAGATATAACAAAAATATAAATGAAATTTCCGGGGAAGTTCATACGATATTGAAATGTCACGATTTTCCGGGCAACGCCCGTGAATTATACAATATGCTCGAATACGCATATATACTTTGCAAGAGCGGCAAAATTAATCTGAGCGAACTGCCTGAGGAATATGCCGCGTTCTATAAACAGATAACCGGTAAAAATGATGAATGCGAAACCGGGCGAAAAGAAGTTAAAGGCGATAGTGAAATAAAACGCCGGGAAGTTAAAGTTGATGATGAAACGGCGCATAAAGATATCAACGATTGCGATGAAACATATAGCGAAGATAACGGCTCCGGCTATGAAAAAAAAATTAAGATCAGCGGGATCAGCAGAGAAAGTCTGCTTGAAATTCTGATGAAAAACAAGTTCAACAAGAATAAGACCGCTAAAGCTCTTAATACAAGCCGCGTGACACTCTGGCGTCTCATGAAAAAAGTCAACATCGCTGATTGATTCCAGCCTTCTTTTCCGACGACGCAAAGTTCGGACTGGCAGAAGTTTACAAAGGATTTAAGTCAATGAGCACGTACGGGCAAAAAACCATACTTATCGTTGAAAAGGATGCTTTTACTGCTGATGCCGCGTCCGGATTCATACAAAGATCCGGCTTCAATGCGCTCACCGTGAATACATGCGAGGCCGCTTTTGAAATTGCCTTAACTGATGAAAAGATAGATCTCATTCTCATGGACATTGATACCGGCAGCGGTATCGGCGGCATCGAAGCCGCTCAAAAAATACTTGCGGTAAGGTCCGTTCCGGTCGTATTTCGCGCCTCGCAACCGCAACCGCAAATATTGGAAAAATTACGCGGCGTCACGCACTACGGTTATATAATGAAAGATTCCGGCGATCTGATCCTGCGTTCGTCCATCGATATGGCGCTTGATCTGTTTGGAGCGCGCGCGAAACTTGAGGATGAGCTTTTGGAGCGCGTGAAGACGGAAGAATCATTCAAACTTACCGAAGCGCGGTACGGATCCATTATTGAGGATCAGAACGAGCTGATATGCCGATACCTGCCGGACGGCAGACTTTCTTTCGTTAACGGAGCGTATGCGCGCTATTACAAAAAAGATCATGCCGATCTCATTAATAAAAATTTTATTCCATGCATCCCCGAACCCGATCTGTCAAGGGTTCTCAAAAAAGTAGCGGAGATCACAAAGGATTCTCCGGCCGTCGCTTATATTCATCGCATTATCATAGGCCCTTCCAGAGAAACCAGATGGCAGAGTTGGACGCAGCACGGGATCTTTTCTCCCGACGGGCGTCTTTTGGAATATCAGGCCGTAGGGTTTGATATCACTGAAAGTAAGTTCGCCGAGGATAAAATTAAAACGCTTCTCGCGGAAAAAGAGCTTATGCTCAAAGAGGTTCACCATCGCATTAAAAACAATATGAATACGATCGCGGGCCTGCTTCTGCTTCAATCTTACACTTTAAAGGAGCCGGCGGCCGTCGCGGCGCTTCAGGACGCCAGAAACCGCGTGATAAGCATGATGGTGCTCTATGATAAACTTTATTGCTCCGTTGATTTTCATCGGATATCCATCAGGGAATATATCGCGCCGCTTGTCGACGAGGTCGTCGGCAATTTTCCTAATAAGGCGATAGTGAAGATCGAAAAATACATCGACGATTTTATGCTTGACGCGAAAAAATCTTCGTCGCTTGGAATTATTATTAACGAGGTGCTTACCAATATTATGAAATACGCTTTCACCGGCCGCGATAACGGAAAAATAACGGTATCCGCCAGGGCCGTCGATGGGCTGGCGACGATCGTGATCGAGGATGACGGGAACGGGATCCCTGAATCGGTCGATGTAGCCGCTTCACGCGGATTCGGGCTTCAGCTCGTCGACATGCTCGCGAAGCAGCTTAGAGGCACTATCAAGATCGAACGCGTATCGGGCACCAGGTTCGTTCTGGAATTCGCTACGGAAGGCGTTTCTAAACCCGGCGCCGGCTGCGGCCCTCGATAAAAATTGCGATCGTTTTTAAACTGCCGGCAAGGCTTTTAACGGACGATTCGCATCGCGCTTGATTATCAGGATCATTGCCGTTTTTTAAAAAATTAATTTCTTATCACCAGATAAGCCAGATAAGCTATGAATCCTATTAAAAGCGGCAGCGATTTAAGCCTTCCGAAAGCGTAGCGCCGCCCGGTGAAAAGCGCGGCCATGACGTATAACGATGATATCAAAAGCACCGCGATATCGGTGTTGAAAGCAATGTCGTATTTAACCTCGTCTATCGTAGAGCAGATGCCGAGAATAAAAAAGATGTTGAAAATGTTAGAGCCGATTATATTTCCGGTCGAGATGTCATACTGTTTTTTATAGGCGGCCATGCCGGATGTGACGAGCTCGGGGAGCGAAGTGCCTACGGATATTATCGTAAGGGCTATAAGTTTTTCGGAGAGGCCGAAATTTCTGGCGATAGCGACCGCCGCGTCCACCGTCAGTTTTCCCCCGCCGAGAAGCGCCGCCATCGAAAGGATCATTACCGCGATAACGGCTGCGATATTTCGGGAATGGTCTTCGGCCTCCGGTGGTTCCGCATTACCGGAAGATCTGACCGAATAGATCAGAAACGCCGAGAAGAAAAGCAGAAGAACAAGCCCTTCGGGCCTGGATAAAATGTTCTCGTCTGAATTGAAGATCCACTTATCGTTAACCGCCATAAATAAAAAAGCCGCTGCGAATATGGATATGGGCAGTTCCGAAAGAACGCTCTTCTCGCCGAATCTGATCTGCGATATCATTCCGCTGATGCCCAGTATCAGAAGCGTGTTGGCTATATTGCTGCCGATGATGTTTCCGAGCACGATGTCGTATTTTTTTTCCATCGTCGCGAAAATATTGACCGTTAATTCGGGAAGCGATGTGCCCATTGCGACTATTGTCAAAGCAACGAGCATCTTCGGTATTTTAAGCCGGCCGGCGAGTTTGGAGGCGCTTTCGATAAGATGATCTCCGCCTTTGACCAGAAGGAAAAGGCCCGCGAAAAGAATTAAAATATCCATTATATCATCACATCATTTGAAAAAATCGTACGAATATTTGAACAGATATTTATTTCCCGGGTGCATCTTCGCCGGTTCGATCTCCGCTTCGCTTAAAAGGCCTGTTTTTTCATCATATGAAAAATGTATCAGTGAATCGGGTTTCGGATCTTCCCTTTTGAGCCAGTTGTAATAAACTATGTCGGTGACCCGGTTTGAATCGTCATATTTAAAGTTGTTTTCAAGTTTCGCGTCTTCCCTGCCGACGGCCAGAAGATACGCGGGGCATTTCACTAATACGCAGTTCTCGCGGCTGTCGTATATGTAGTCGTAGTACATTTCGAGTTCGTTTTTCCAGCCGTTAAACCATTTGACGCCGGATAGTCTGCCCTTTTCATTATAAGAATATTCGAATATATAATAAGGATTTTTTTCGTCTTTTTCATAGCAGTTCAATTTAACGAGCCTGCCGGAAGCGTCATAGAGATATTCGAAACGGGCGTTTGATCTATTGGTTGGAGCGCCGGGATAACCGTCGCGTCTTGAAATTTCAAGCTCGGACCCCGTCAATATTCCTTTAGCGGAATATGTATGAGTTACCGTCTTTCCGGTCATAAGATCGTGCGTTCTCGGTATTTTGTCCGGGCCCGTTCCGGAGCCGTCGTGCCCGAAAGCATTATCGAAGACCTCGGCCGTTTCGTGCGTCAATCTTCCGGCCGCGTCGAACGAATTGATATTTTGAAGGCCTATCTCTCCGCTTTCGTCGAGCATGACCGCCTTAACCAGATTTTGCGAACGGTCGTAGTCGCATATGACGGTTTTGTTTTTATAAAACATATCAAAAAAAGAGTACCATGATCCGCCGTCCTTTTTTTCCATGAAGATCTTCAACTGTTTGACGTCCTTGCGCGGACTTTTCAGGCCGAGACCGTTCGTCGCAAGAAATTGCGAGCGCGGAACTTCCACGGAACCTCCCGGCCTCATATAACGGATAGTGGTAAAATTGAAGTACAGATCGAACGGGTCCGAAGTTTCAGGCAGCAGGTCCATCTTGACGAATCCGGCGCCGGGCCCCGCCAGAACAGGTGCCGGCGAATAAATATTTATGAAGAAAAAGTTAACCGCAAGGCATACTATAAAAAATAATCTTAAAATATAGATCTCCCCTTTTTATTTATTTGGTTCCTTCTTATTTGGTGTGGGTAATTTTTTTAGTGAAGAGTGGAGAACGTATAGTGAAGAGTTGTGGTTTCGCTCGCTTCGCGAGCCTTTACAAATAAAATAATGCTTGAAAGACGGAATAGACCGTCTTAATTGTAAAAAAAATCTTTAGCTCTAAACTCTCCACTCTGAACTCTCAACTTAAAATGAACCAATTTTACCCACACAATTTAAGTAAGAGCCATTTTTTATATAAGCCCCTTCAAAAGCTTCTGCCTGAGGCCTTCTTCGAATTTCTCGATCGCGTATCTGAGCATCGTCCGCGGCATTTTCGCGTAATGTTTTTCCAGAAAGGCGTATTCGGCGCCGAAATCGCGGTTGCCCACCTCGCGCAGCATCCAGCCTGAGGCCTTATGTATGAGGTCGTGCTTATGATCGATGAGCATTTCGGCTAACTTTAACGCGTCTGAGAATTGCCGGTTCTTTATGAAATTAAAGGACGCTATCATGGCGATCCGCTGTTCCCACAGATCTTTTGACCGCGCGAGATCGTAGAGTATTTTCTTCGGCCGCTCCAGAAGATACGCGCCAAGAATTCTGTCGGCGGATGCGTCAACGAGGTCCCAGTTATTCACGCACGAGGTGTTTTTCAGATACATTTTCGCGATCGCCGTTCTTTCTTTTTCTCCGGCTTTCTCGAATTTATAGACCATGATGAAAAGGGCCGTCAGCCGGTATTCGTGAATCGGTTCATTCAGAAGTGTTTCGACGGAACTTAATTCTATTTCACGGAAGAATTTTTTCGCGGTCTTTCGCTGATTAGGGACGGTGACGCCGATGAATTTATCGCCCTCGCCGTAGCCGCCCTTGAAGGCTTTAAAGAATTTTTCAAGCTCGCCGGACCGTTTACGGTCATCGTAAGAAGCCAGTTCTTTTTTGATCGATCCGATTATGTCCATTTTTCAATCCTTTATAAAACGGTAAGTATCGCCTTTATATGAAGCGGTATAGTGGTTTCGGGTTTCTGGCCGCGCGATATATTCTGGCAAACCTTTAAAAGATGATTGCGCAGCATTTTAAAGATCGATTCGCCGAAATAGACCGAGGCTTTCGAAGGCGTGCCGATATAGCCGTCGGGCGATCTCATGTTCTTATAGGTGAAGTTCATCTTTAAAAATTCGGCGGTCGGGTTTATCACGAAGGGTTTTAAATGAGGCAGTTTTTCGGATTTGACGGCGCGCGGAAGAAGGTAGAGCATGAGCGATGTTTCCTTGACGTCCGCGTGTATCTCGCTTTTAAAATCGATGTGTTCATACATTTTAAAGAGTTCGTCCTCTTTCCTGTCCGAGAATTTTTTGAGTTTTATGAGATCGGTTATCGCCTTGTTGTATTCGCCGGAATAATAGTATGCCGAAACAGGCTCTATTATGTTGATCCCGGGGAATTTCGATTCGCACGCGGATATCGCGTTCATGACGGATTTTATGAATTTGAGGTCGAAATGGTGTGACGCCAGAAGGATGTTTTTAAAGCCCGCGCCCGCGAACTGTATGAGCAGTTCGCCCAGGCCGTCAGAAAAAGTTTTCGGCGATAAATGAGGCACCGAGCCTATTCCTTCGGAGATGGGCGCCGTGGCGAAGGGGATGACGGGGCCTTCAAGGAATATGAGTTCATTTTTTTCGACCTTGTTGGATTCGCATACGCTTTCACAAAGATAGCGCGCGATCATCACGCCCGTCGAGACCGGCAGATGATTCCCGTGCTGCTCGTAAGGCCCTACGGGAAGGCAAAGCCAGGTTTTATCGAAATCTATGGCCGTGATGTCGTCATAACTTAAATAATCGAACTTCAAAAAAATTCCACCAGCCCGCGTTTTTAATTTTGTGACATTATATATAGTAAATGGCTTTTTTGTCAAGTGAGATAGTTAAGCCGGCAGTAAAACCGTATATTTCAAGAAATTAATTGATATCAGACTAAATTTGTGGTATATTGAAAGTAGGCGCAAAAGAAGAACTTGAAAAATACTATGGCCCCGCTTTTGTTTAATTATGGCCGTACATTTTCCCCGTTGTTTCAAGTTTGTGAAAGCTCCGTATCGCTGGTGTCAACAAACTGATGACAGGTCTTAATAAACCGGCGTTTTATTTTAAGATGTTTTGAATTTTAAAGTTGAAATTTTGAAATATTCTGGTATAATAAAAGGTTATATAATTTATGATCATTTTGAAGGGAGAGTATGGGTATGCGTGACATGCTGATACAGACCGAAAAACTTGAGCCCGGAATGAAGCTTAGTAAGCCGCTTTTCACTAAAAATTCAAGTACTATACTCTTTCCGAAAGAATTCGTCATGACCCAGGAAGCGATAAACAAGGCCATTTACACCGGGGTCGGACTGGCTTATATTTACGATAAGAACGCGCCGCCGGATCCTCCCAAAAAAGCGGAAGATAAGATCGAGCCGCCGGCCGCGGAAGCCGTGGTCCCGCAAATGCCTTTTACCGCGATGAACCGCCCGCCTGAAATGCCTCAGTATGTCCAGACGATCCCGTCGGGCCAGGCCGTGAAGGTACTCGTCGTTGACGATGAAAAAGATATCTGCGATTACATCAAAATGATAATCGAAGATAAAAATTATCTGGTGCTCACGGCTAATAACGCGAATGAAGCATGGTCGCATCTTATCCGCGATCCTTTCATTACGACGGTTTTTTTAGATATCAAAATGCCTGAAATGGGCGGGATCGAACTTCTCAGAATGATAAAGAGCCAGATCCCGAGGCCGGTCGAAGTTATAATGGTCACATCCAGCCGTTCCATGCAGGATTTCATAGTCTCGAGAGAACTCGGCGCGCGCGATTACGTTACGAAACCTTTTTCACCCGAGCGGCTCACTAAAGCGCTTGAAATGAACGCCTGAAAAAAATAAAAAAATATATTGAAAAAATTTTTTTTTGTGATATAATAAGTGGTTAATCAAAAATTATCGAAACACCATATCAGTATGTAAAACGGAGAATTTTATGGGCGAGATACTTCTTCACACAAGCGAATTAAAACCGGGTATGAAACTTAGCAAACCGCTTTTTTATGCCCGCGAATCAAGCCTTATCATGTACCCTAAAAACCATGAGCTCGATGAGAAGGCGATCGAGAAAGCCTGCGAATCAGGCGTCGGCCTCGCATACGTCCAGGACGGTAAAGAGGACGCGGTTGAAATTCTTCAGACGAAAACTCATTCCGTGGTTGATTATCAGCTTCCGGCGCGTACCATTCCCAAAAAAGTCCTTGTCGTCGATGACGAAATGGACATCTGCAATTTCATGAAAGATATATTTGAGGAAAAGGAACATAAAGTTCTGACCGCTACGAGCGCGTTAGAGGCGTGGGACCATCTCATCAGCGATCCTCACATAAGCACGGTTTTTCTCGACATCAAAATGCCCGAGGTCAACGGATTCGAACTGTTAAAGGTCATAAAGACCCAGCTTCCCAGGCCGGTCGAGGTCGTAATGGTCACCGCCAGCCGTTCGATGCAGGACGTGATTTTAGCCAACCAGCTTGGCGCGCGCGACTTCATCACAAAACCCTTCAAATCCGAAAGGCTCATCCAGGCGCTTGACGGCGGCCAGAAATATTGATAAGCTTTTCTTAAGATCGCGACTGAAATTTTAAAAAATAAATATAGCCCGGCGCCGCTCTTGATGGAGTTTTGGCTTCCGGGCTATATTATTTATGTTCAATATTATGCGCCGTTAAAAAACATGGTTTGAAAGAACCATTCCGGCTTTTTATTTCCGGGCAATATATCAATAACCGAATTGTCTTTCTATTCCGCGCTTGATGACGGCCTGTTTCAGCTGGAGATATTTGCGGCTTGCTATTATGTCGTTATCGGCAAGTATCTTTGACTGCATGAATTCATTCAGTTCGATTATTATCGGCCTTAAATGGATGATCTCTTTTTTATCGTCCGATTCGATGACGGAGACGAGCGTGTTGAATTTATTGAATCCGTTCGAGTCGAATTCTTCCTTGAGTTTTTCAACGATGTTACGAAACCGTTTATCGTATTTTTCGTTAAGCGAAGTGCCGGCGCTTCCGGTAGATGATATCTCGCCGGATAAGTGAATGAACCTTTTTAATTCAAGCTTTAAAAGCCATTCCGAGCCGATCTTATCGATGACGAATTTAGTTATTATAAGCGACGCGGCGTTTGAAACCAGTCCGCCTATTATGGTTCCGGCGCCCGGGAAAAGAGCGGTTCCGATAGCGGTTCCGATCGCGGCTCCGGCGATGCCGGCCGCCTGATGCGTTCCGACGTTTATCAGGTTAAAAACCATGAAGCTAAAAAAATTGCCGTTTCTGATGCCGTTTATCAGATGCTTATAAATTTCGCCTTTCTGTTCGTATTCCCTGAGGCTGTCGGCTAACGCTTCAAAGGATTTTTTGAAGCTGTTCTCCGAAAATTCGGCGCAGCCTTTGGAGATGGCGCCGGCCAGAAGCTTCGAATCCATATTGGCCAGAAATCCGGTGAGATTTTTGACGACGAACCCTATGGCGGCTGACGCTCCCATTCCGACGGCGAATTTCGAGATGCTGATGACCATATCGTCGAGCATTATGATCGCGTCGGCGTTGAATTTATATGTTATTACGCCGTTTTCAGAGGACGCTTCATTGAGAAAAAAATCTATGACGATATTTCCATCCGTCTCGACCTTTAAAATATGTTCGCGGTCTATGTTGCGGAAAGGCCATTTGTGGGAGATCTTTCCTTTGACGGCGAAGAACATCCTGTTTTGGTCGTCGATAAGCGAGCTGTATAGGTTGACGCTCCAGCCTTCATTCTTCGAAAGGTGTCCGCATATCTCCTTCAGGATGCGGCTGGTGTGAGAATAGATCTCGCCGCTGATCTTTTTCGGGATGATGGTCTTTACGGCCGCCGCTTTTGATGTCTGGGCCATGGCGGGCGGAAGGCCTGTAAATATATTGGCCATGAAGCAGACGATCAGGATGATATTTATGAAAACGCTTGTTTTACGGGATCTATTATTTAAAAATGTCATCAATGCCACCTCTTTTTAAAGATACCCTTATGATTATATTCTAAATTTTATGTTTTTTCAAGAAAAAATATGCACGCATGGCAGGTCCGGTTTTAGCGGGATAAAAAATTAATGTCATTTCACGCGGGCGGTCAATAATAAATTTATACATATTAAGTGATAAGGCATCCAAATTAAAGCATATCATATTTTTAAAAACTATCCGTTTTTTTATCAATTAAAACGATTGACAACATTAGAAATTTATAATATCATTTTACCTGTTGAAAAGATGTCGATGAATGGAGGAGATCATGACGGAAAACGATATTCTCGCGAATGATCTTGACAAAATATCCAGGGCCGTTAATTTCTGCCTTGGCTGCGGCGAACCGGTATATATTTACGACGCTGAAAGTGCGCGATATATAGGGAAAGACGCTTACGGTCATTCGGTTTATTCAATAGCCGGCCTGTGTGAGAACTGCGGTTATGAATCCCGCGACGAAGTTTCAATGGCTGAGATAGGCCGCTGCCTGTGAAGCCGGTTACCTCTTTTTCTTCGGCCTGAAAAGCTTCACTGGAGCGGTTTTTCCTTTAAGAATTATCTCTTTGTCGAATTCGAAATCAAAAAGGTTTGATAATCTGGAATAAGTGCTTTCAGATATCATAAAAGAGCCTGGTTTCGATTCGTGCTCGACCCTCGATGCGATATTTACGACGTCTCCGATAACGGTCATATCTTTTCTTGAATCGGAGCCGATGTCGCCCTGTATAAGGCTTCCGCTGTTGATGCCGATCCTTACGTTCACATTGGGAAGTCCTTTTTCTTTAAGCATTACGTTTAAAGACGGCAGGCCTTCGTTTATAAATTCTTCCGCTGCCGCCACCGCGTCGGACGCATCTATGAAGATGGCCATCACGCAATCTCCGATAAATTTATCGATATCTCCGGTATTCTTTTTTATTACATGTGTCGAGACCGAGAAAAAATAATTGAGCATTTCGATCACCTGTTCGGGCTTGTGCTTTTCACTTATCGTTGTGAAGCTGACGATATCCATGAAAAATACCGTCATATCCTTTAAAACGCCTTTTATATCTTTATCGCTTGAAACCGCTTTCATTATGGAATCATATGTGGATACCGAAATATACTGCCTGACGAGTTTATCGAATTTTTGTTGAAGCGCGTTGAGTTTTTCCTGTTCGGAAATATCTATGAAAACCTCTATCGCTCCGATTATTTTTCCCGCTTTATTTTTAACAGGGCTTATATGCGTTGAAACCGGGAAACGACGGCCGTCTTTATGAAGCGGATAAAGCTTATATCTGGATTCGGTATCCATTTCCACGGCGCGTTTCAGCGGACATGCCTCGCATAAGCATACGGCGTTTCCATCGCAGTCGATATGGTTTAAAATATTGTCGCTGCATCTCCGGCCTATAACTTCATTGCGTTCATACCCTGTTATATTTTCAGCGCCCTTGTTCCAGAAAACTATTTTTCTATCGATGCCGACGACATATATTCCATCAAATATAAAATCCAGAAGAGTTTTAACTTCCTCCGTTAAAAATAATTCTAATTCATTTTTATTGTTCATAATTTAGCGATCCCTTCTATTTGGTCAGTTAATAATGATGATTATATTAACATATTTTGATAATAATGCCAAATATTTTTTCTTGTTTTTGATATTGACAAAACATAAAAATTGTGTTAAACTAAAAATAATTGAATAGGTTTTTTCATCGACGCGAACGCGTTTGTGAAAACACTGCTTTTTCTGAACTGGAAATTCTTTAAAAGCAAAAGGTTTTCGGTTTTTCGCACATCTTATTATTTTACAAAATGTTTTTTTTGTAAATAAAACTGAATAAAGGAAGAGCGTTCAATATGCAGTACAGACGCGTATGCATTGAAGCGTTTGGGTACGAGATACCCGAATGTGTCGTCACGTCCGAAGAGATCGAAAAAAGATTAGCCCCGCTTTATGAAAAACTCAAGCTGCCGCAGGGCAGGCTCGAGATGATGACCGGTATCCGGGAACGCCGTTTCTGGAAGTCCGGCACTATGCCGAGTGACGTGAGCACTAAAGCCGGCAAAATGGCTATGGAGCGCGCGGGCGTCGATCCTTCATCCATAGAATGTCTTATTCACGCATCCGTTTCGCGCGACTTTTTAGAACCAGCGACGGCGACCGTGGTCCACGACAATCTCGGCCTTCCGAAAACCTCCATGGTTTTTGATATTTCCAACGCATGCCTCGGTTTTATCAACGGCGTTATAATGCTCGCCAACATGATAGAACTCGGTCAGGTCAAAAGCGGCATAGTCGTCGCCGGCGAAAATGCCGGACAGCTTTATGAAAGAACTATATCAGACCTTTTAAATAACGTTGATAATCTCACAAGAAATAAAATAAAAGATTCATTCCCTTCGCTTACTATAGGTTCAGGCGCCGCGGCCGTAGTTATGACCGATATCTCAATCTCGAAGGCGAAACACAAGCTCGTCGGCGGCTCATTCATGGCCGCGACCGAACACAACGCCCTCTGCAGAGGCGGCACGGGCAATATGTCGATGAAAGCCAATGACGATACCAACGGCGACGCTCCGCAGAACGGCGACGCGGCCAATATGCCGCACATGTGCACAAACGCCGAGGCTCTTTTAGTGAGCGGATGCGAACTGGCCAGAGAGAACTGGGACAATATGAAACAGGAACTCATCTGGACCAACGATACGCCGGATAGAATATTCTGCCATCAGGTCGGTTCGATGCACCGCCGCGCGATATATAATTCGCTCGAGTTAGATCTTAATAAAGATTTTTCGACCTTTGAGTTTTTAGGCAACGTCGGATCCGTTTCGCTTCCGATAACGGCCGCTCTCGCCGTCGATCAGGGCCTCATCGAGAAAGGCCATAAGCTCGCGATGCTTGGAATTGGCAGCGGAATAAACTGCCTGATGCTCGGGATCGAATGGTAGTTTAAAAGTGAATAACTAATAGTGAAAAGAGAATAGTTAAGGAAGATATTGAAACTAAAAAATAAACAAGACCGGGTATATATGAAAATTATCTGTCGAAAATAAAATATCCGGGACCTTGCCGGGGAATATCACAAAAAATGAATAAAATAGACATCAGCGGATTCAAAGAGTTATACCCCTTTGAATCCCATTTTTTAAAGATAGAAGGCCATAATTATCACTACATCGACGAAGGAGCCGGCGAAACCGTCGTCATGCTGCACGGAAATCCGACATGGTCGTTCTACTACAGAAATCTTATCACGGCCCTTAAAGATTCGGGTTACCGAGCCATCGCGCCGGATCATATAGGCTGCGGGCTCTCCGATAAACCGCAGGATTACGATTACACGCTCTCAAAACATATATCGAATTTCGAATGTCTCGTCGAGATCCTCGGGCTTAAAAATATCACGCTCGTCGTTCACGACTGGGGCGGCGCCATCGGAATGGGCTACGCAACGAAACATCCCGAAAATATTAAAAAGCTGGTTGTTTTAAATACTGCCGCCTTCCGTTTCGACTTTATTCCTTTCAGAATTAACATCTGCCGTATACCGGTTTTCGGCGATATCGCGATCAGATGCTTCAACGCTTTCGCCGGCGCCGCCGTTCACATGGCCGTCACTAAACATGAGCGCATGACACCCGAGGTCAAAATGGGCTATCTCGCGCCCTATGGAAATTATCACGACAGGATCGCCACTTTGCGCTTCGTTCAGGATATACCGATGTCTAAAAAAGATAAAAGTTATTCGCAATTGGTCGAGATAGAAGGAAAACTCGCGCTTTTAAAGAAAAAACCGATGCTTATCGTCTGGGGCGCGAAGGATTTCTGCTTCACGACCGAATTTATGAAAAAATGGCATTTTCTCTTTCCCGACGCCGACATAAGAAATATCACGGACGCCGGGCATTATGTATTAGAAGATGCGCATGAACGAATAATTCCCTGGATAAAAGAGTTTTTGAAAAATAACGAAAGCGATAACCACCGCCGCAGGAACGACTGATGATCAAAGAAAAACCGGATTATAAAAATGAAATATTTAATATCGCCGCGTATCTTCCCTATATGGCGGAGCTAATGCCGCATAAGCGCGCGGTGGTTTTTCCGGCCGGGCGCGACGCCGCGGGCCGCGTGACATATTCTCACCTCACTTTTTCTCAGATGAACGACGAGTGCGACAGATACGCCGACGGCCTTTCAAAATACGGCATGGGAAAAGGCACCAAAACGCTTTTAATGGTTAAGCCAAGCCTTGAATTCATAACGCTCACTTTCGCGCTCTTTAAAATAGGCGCCGTGCCGATACTTATCGATCCGGGAATGGGCCCGATGAATATGCTTAAATGCATATCCCAGGTCGAACCCGAGGCGGTCATCGGCATCCCCGTCGCCCAGGCGGTCAGGGCTATATTCAGATGGTATTTCAGAAAAGTGAAATATAACGTTACCGTCGGGAAACGCATATTCTGGGGCGGACTCACGCTCGATAAGATCCGCGAAAAGGGAAGCGTTAATTATAAAATGTGCGAAACGCGCGGAAGCGATCCGGCCGCGATACTTTTCACATCCGGCAGCACAGGCCCCGCAAAGGGCGTTCTATACGAACACAAAATGTTCGGCGCGCAGGTCTCGCTTTTGAACGAAGCGTATAAATTCAATGAGAACGAGATGGAACTTCCGGCTTTTCCGCTCTTCGCGCTTTTCAACGTCGCGCTTGGAATAACATGCGTGATCCCTGATATGGACCCGACGAAACCCGCGTCGGTAAAACCTGAAAATATCGTCGAGGGCGTTTTGAACCAGGGAATAACCAACACGTTCGGCTCACCCGCTATATGGAACCGCGTCAGTAATTATTGCAGCTCGAAGAACATTAAATTAAATTCAATAAAACGAATATTGATCGCCGGCGCTCCCGTTTCAGGTGAACTTGTAGGCCGCGTCAAAAAAATGCTCGGTGATAACGCCGACGTTCACACTCCTTACGGCGCGACCGAATCGCTTCCGCTCTGCAGTATCTCGGGTAATGAAATCTGCGGCGAGACCTGGGCTAAAACTCAGAAGGGCGAAGGAATATGCGTCGGAAAACCGATAAAGGGGATCGACGCGCGCATAATCAAAATAACCGAAGAACCGCTGCCGCGCTGGGAAGACGCGCTGTTAAAAAGAACCGGCGAGATAGGCGAAATAGTCGTTTCGGGGCCGGTCGTAACGAAAGAATATTATAATAACGCCCGCGCGACGGCGCTTTCTAAAATTTATGACGGAAGCAGGACCTGGCATAGAATGGGCGATGTCGGCTATCTTGACGACCGCGGCCGTCTCTGGTTCTGCGGGCGGAAAGATCACAGGGTCGTATCCGGCGAAAAAATTTATTTTACTATAAAATGCGAAGCCATATTTAACAACCACCCCGATGTTTTCAGATCGGCCCTCGTCGGATGCGGCGAAAAACTTTACCAGCAGCCTGTTATCGTTATAGAATTAAAAGACGCGAAGATCCTTAAAGACGAGAACCGCGTCGAAAAAATAAGGGTCGAACTTGAAAAAATGGGTAAAGATTCTGAACTGACCAAAGACATTCAAAACATTTTATTCATTGAAAAAATGCCCGTCGATATACGGCACAACGCGAAAATATTCCGCGAGAAACTATCCGTTTGGGCTGAAGGTCTCATCAAAAAGGGGAGCGCATAATTATGAACGCGCTCGTAACCGGCGGCGGCGGCTTTCTCGGTTCCGCCATCGTGAAAAGGCTCATTGAAAAAGGCGTAAGCGTAACGATATTAAACAGGCGAAAATATCCGGAGCTTGAAAAACTCGGCGCGAGATCGGTCGAATGCGACCTTGCGGATAACGCTAAAGTTTCGGATGCGTGCGCCGGAATGGATATCGTTTTTCACGCGGGCGCCAAGGCCGGTTTCTGGGGGACATACGCTCAGTATTACGACGCCAATGTTCGCGGAACGACCAATATTATCGACGGTTGTCTTAAACACGGCGTGAAAAAGCTGATCTATACGAGTTCACCGAGCGTCGTGTGCGATGATGCCGACCTTATTAACGCCGATGAATCGACGCCGTACGCGAAAAGTTATCTGTGTTATTATTCAGAGACGAAGGCCGAGGCGGAAAGGCGCGTCCTTCGAAATAATGGAACGAACGGACTTTTAACTGTTTCGTTAAGACCGCATCTGATATGGGGGCCGGGCGATAATCACCTGATCCCGAGAGTCATAGAAGCCGTAAAAAAAGGAAAACTGAAAATTGTAGGAAACGGGCTCAACCGGGTGGATGTCACATATATCGATAACGCGGCCGAAGCTCACTTGCAGGCGGCGGAAGCTCTTTCAAAAGATTCGAAGACGGCGGGGGCGGCCTATTTTATAAGCCAGGGCGAACCGGTGCTTTTATGGGAATTTATAAATAAGATACTGCTTGGAATGGGCATGGAACCGCTTGATAAGAAGATATCCTTCAGGTTTGCTTATGCGCTGGGATACTGTTTCGAAAAGTTTTACGGCGCGCTTCATCTTTCTTCGGAGCCTCCAATGACCAGGTTTTTAGCGTCGCAGCTTTCAAAACATCATTATTTCAACATATCGCGCGCGAAAAACGATCTTGGTTACAAGGCTTCGGTTTCAACGGCGGACGGTTTGAAAAAACTGATAGAATATTTAAAAAAGTAGTGAAATAAATGGCTCATTCGTGTTTTTTATTTTGTAAATTATATTAGTGAATAGTGCATAGAGAATAGAGAACAGTTAATGATCTGCCCCGGCACGCTTTTACCAATAAATAAAAGAACCACTTTTGAAATTGTCCCGAAATCCTTAACTATTAACTATTTTTTGTTCTATGTAAAGTGGTGCCCATGAAGTGTAAGAAGGAACCCGATAAGTTATGAGTAACGGCGAAATAAAAATAAACACGGCAGAGATAGAGAAAAAACTCGAAAAAGGCCTGTTTTATACTAAAATGCACACCAGCTTCGACGAGCTCGATCCGTTGAATATGCTGCATAACTCAAGATATTCATATATTTTAGAGCGCGCGACATATTTATTTTTCAACGCCGTCGGCGTTATCGAAGGTTTTGACATAGTGAAATATCCGGACCTGCACCATGTCGTTCACGGGATCGAATTGACATATCATAAGCCAATGTTCGGCGTGGTTCCGTTTTTCGTTTCGATCGTTCCCGAAAAGCTCCGCGAGGCGGGAGTCACTTTTAAAGTAGCTTTTCTTTCGGAAGACAGGAAAACCATATATTGCAGCGGCAGGCGAACGATAGCCAAAGTTAAACCCGAAACCTTTAATCCGGTGGGGTGGACGCCTAAATTTCGGGAGACGCTCGATTTTATAATAAACCTTCAAAAAAAATTAAAAAATGAGAAATAATGTTTGAATTAAACGGCCTTGTTTTGATATAATATAGAGCTTGAAATTAATAAAAAAATCTTTACCATAAAGGAAGTTGCGATCATGTCCAACTATTTAGACGAAAGAATCGTTATCACGGGCGTCGGCCTGACCTCTCCGAACGGTAACACGCTCGCGGAGTTTCGTAACAATCTTTTAAACGGCGTATCAGGCGTTCAAAAATTCGAGACGCGTTATATCGGCGAAACCCTTGCCGGCATATGTAATTTCGATCCGCTCAAATACCAGAAGAAAAAAGACCTCAGAAGAGGCACGCGCGCCGGTTCCATAAGCGTTTATTGCGCTAACGAGGCGCTCGCCGACGCCGGCGTCGATCTCGAAAAACTCGATAAGTCAAGAGTGGGCGTTTATATCGGGACCACCGAGCACGGGAACGTCGAGACCGAGAACGAAATTTATAACATATCCCAGTTCAATTATGACACTAAAATGTGGTCGCACCACCATAATCCGCGCACGGTAGCGAATAACCCGGCCGGCGAGGTCACGCTCAACCTTAAAATAACCGGGCCCCACTACACCATCGGCGGCGCATGCGCGGCGGGTAATCTTGGAACGGTCCAGGGCCTTCAGATGCTTCGCCTTGGCGAGATAGACATGGCTTTAGCGGGCGGTGTTTCAGAAGCGATCCATACTTTCGGAATATTCGCCAGCTTTAAAAACGAAGGCGCGCTCGCGGTCCACGCCGATCCGACGAAGGCTTCCAGGCCTTTCGATAAAGCCAGGAACGGCATAGTTATTTCAGAGGGCGGCTGCGTGTACGTAATAGAAAGACTTAGTTCCGCTCTTGCGCGCGGCGCTAAAATATACGCCGAAATAGCCGGCTACGCCTCTAATTCGGACGCTACCGATTTCGTGCTTCCAAACGCGGAACGCCAGTCGGAATGCATAAAACTCGCTCTTAAAAAAGCCGGTATCACGGCCGATCAGATAGATCTTGTAAACACACACGCCACATCGACCCCGCAGGGCGACGTTGTCGAATGTAAGGCTGTCCGCGCGGCTCTTGGTGAAAATACGAAGGCCTACATCAATAACACTAAAGGCTTTATAGGCCACACAATGGGCGCGGCGGGCGCTCTCGAACTTGCCGGAAATCTCGGTTCATTTGAAGACAACATGATACACCCGGCGATAAACGTCGAAAATCTCGATCCCGAATGCGCTTTTACTAATATTGTCTTAAATAAGCCCGTAAAAGCCGAAAAAGTGGAATACATATTGAACAACAGTTTCGGAATGATCGGGATCAACTCGGTAGTAATAGTTAAAAAATATAAAAAATAATAAAACAAAACGATGGGAGAAATTAAAATGACAGCTCAACAGATCAAAGACCTCATACTTGAAATCGTCGCCGACATAGCGCCTGACGCTGATCTTACCAATATCAAACCCGACGTGCGCCTCCGCGAACAGATCGAACTTGATTCGATGGATTTCCTCGACATCATAATGGAACTTCGCAAACGCTACAAAATAGACGTTCCCGAGGAAGATTACATGAAGCTTGCTACTCTCGATGGCTGCGTCGAATATTTAACGCCTCACCTGAAAGACAGATAATTCATGCCGTTATGGCTTGAAAAGATCATAACAATTTCTGAATTTTTGTCTGGAGCGTAAAATTGTCTTACGACGCTATAATAATAGGCGCGGGAATGTCCGCGCTTGCCGCCGGTATAAGGCTCGCCCATTACGGGCAGAAAGTGTGCCTTTTAGAGCGTCACTTCGCGGCCGGCGGCCTGAATTCTTATTACAGGCGCGGAGGTTACGACTTAGACGTCGGCTTACACGCGATGACCAATTTTGTCGCTCCCGAAACCAGACAGCTTACGCCATTTCTTAAAATATTGCGTCAGCTTCGGGTTAAATACGAAGATTTCGGCCTCTTTCCGCAGGCAGGATCGCAGATCAATTTCAAAGGCGCCTCGCTTAATTTCACCAACGATTTCGAATACTTCAAAACTGAGATCCACGGCGCTTTTCCAGCTGAAAAAGATAATTTCGAAAAATTATTATTCCACATTCAAAGTTATAACGAACTCGATCTGAACGCGAAGCCTCTTTCAGCGCGGGAGATCGTTTCCGGCTTTATAAAAGATCCGCTGCTCGTCGAAATGCTCTTCTGCCCCCTTTCATACTACGGAAGCGCCATAGAGAACGATATGGAATTCGGCCAGTTCGTGATAATGTTCAAAAGTATATTCCTCGAGGGTTTTTCACGCCCCTATGAAGGCGTGCGCCGCATAATTTCGCTGCTTGAAAGACGGCTTGCTGAAAGCGGCGGCGAATTGCGACTCAAAACCGGCGTTAGATCCATAAATGTCAAAGGCGGCCGCGCCGTTTCCGTCACGCTTGATTCCGGCGAGGAATTATCGGCGGCGAAAATTTTATCGTCGATGGGGCTTCCCGAAACCCTCGATATATGTTCAGATACGGCTGAAAGTTCCGGGCGTTCGAAAGCCTCTAAACCCGGAAAACTTTCATTTACCGAGGTCATACTTCTCCTTGATAAGCCGCCCGCCGATCTTGGCCATAAGCACACCATAATTTTTTATAATGATTCCGAAAAATTTAATTACAGAATGCCGCACGATATAGTTGACTATTCGAGCGGAGTGCTTTGCTGTCCCAATAACTTCAAATATGAAAAACCTCTCGCGGATAATATGCTCCGTGTGACCAATATGGCTAATCACGATATCTGGGAATCGCTCGAGCGTGACGAATACAGAAAGGCCAAGGACGACGTTCTGATAAAAACCATAGACACCGTTAAAAAATATATTCCGGGTTTTGAAGAGGACATGATAAAGTTTTACGATATCTTCACGCCGAAGACCGTCAAGCGGTTCACCGGCCATATAAACGGCGCGGTTTATGGCGCTGAGAACAAGTCTAAGAACGGGACCACACATATTGAAAACCTTTTTATCTGCGGCACCGACCAGGGATTCCTCGGCATAATCGGCGCGATTTTGAGCGGTATATCCATCGCCAATCTTCATTTTTTAATGAAAAATTAATTAATTTTTGAAACAAGCATATTTTTCAGCGCTTTTCAATGTACATCCTGCTCATAACTCTAGTATTATAAACCTTTTTATTTTTTGAAGAGGTCTAATTAATTTTTCAAACCCGGCCGATAACGAAAATAAGAAGACCGAAATAGTTGCGAATAGCCATGGAAGGCTTTCGAGAAAGGCAGGGATGATAAATATGAGAAATTTACTTTTTAATTTCTATAAGAATATCTTATTTTTGATCGTTATGTCTCTTTTTATAACTAATGCCGCTTATTGCCAGACCGTTAAGACCAACGGCCCTGAAGGAATTTCCGGTCCGTTTATGACGGATGCTATGGATGCCGCTTATAATGGCGATTCAGGCAGGTTAAGATCATTTATTGAAAAAGGCGTGAACGTCAACGCGGCCGGCCCGGACGGAACAACTCTTCTTATGCTTGCCGCAATGAGCCCTTCAGATAATCCCGAAACCGTTTCGATGTTATTAAAACACGGCGCCAGATATGATAAGGTTGACGCTAACGGGACCAGCGCGCTTGCGATAGCTAAAAACCGCAGCAAGATCGAAAGCGCCGCCGTTATAGAATCATTCTACAGGGCGGATTTCGTAAATACTCTGCTTTTAGCCGCTTACCTTCTGGTTATTCTTATAAGCTTAAGGCTTGAAAAAAACGAGGAAGAAGAAAAAGAAGCCAAAGATATCTCAAATAGTCTTAAAGAAACTTATTATACGGGCGAATCCTTTGAAAAAATCTCAGGCCGCATGAAGACCGGCAAAGAAAAGTTTCAACACTGAACCCAATTAATTTATGCGGGAGTATATCCGAGTTGACGGGTAATTCCGTTTCACGCAGTATTTTGTGAAATGTAGATATTATATGTGAAATCCTTATCTGATAGAACCAAATTTAATTTATGATGGATGTCTCGGAAGCGGCGTAGGCCAGGAAGGCCGAGAGCCGCTGAGAGTCAAGCGGTGAAAATTCAAGGATGAATTTTCAACCGCGTTCCATCATAAATAAATTTGGTTCTTTTTATTCAAAACTGATAAGAATTGGTGTATAATATCAAGCAGGCATCTTATTATTATCGAGCGTGATGCCGCTTGATATTAATTTATTCGGAGGGTTAAATGTCCACGATAATAAAGAACGGGACCATCATTACGGCCGGTGAAACATATAAAGCGGACATTCTTATCGAAGATGAAAAAATAAGGCAGATATCTGAAAATATAAAATCGTCTTCCGGCAATGAAATTATAGACGCTTCGGGCCTTGAGATCTATCCGGGCGCCATCGATGTTCACACCCACCTTGACATGCCTTGCGGAAACAATATAACCACCGCCGACGATTTTGAAAGCGGCACGATAGCCGCCGCCTGCGGTGGAACCACGACGATAATCGATTTCGTCAATCCGAAACGCGGCCAGCGGCTTTTAGACGCCTACGAATTCTGGCGCAAGCGCTCCGATGTAAATTGCGCGATCGATTACGCCTTTCACATAACGCTCGTCGAATCGAACGACCGCGTGGCCGCAGAGGTTGCGGAACTCGTTGAAAAAGAAGGCGTCACAAGTTTTAAAACTTTTTTCGCCTACGCCGCTATGCGCATATCCGACAGCCAGTTCCTCGAAATACAGGATCTTGCCAGACGGCACGACGCGCTCGTCATGCTTCACGCTGAGAACGGCGATGTCTTAGAACATTCAATGAAAAAACTTCATTTCGAAGGAAAAAAAGGCCCGGAATTTCATGAGACGGCCCATCCGGCGATAGCCGAATCCGAAGCGATACGCCGTGCGGCTGCGCTTTCCGAATATTCCAAAATGCCGCTTTATATAGTTCATTTAAGCAGCAAAGAGGGCCTGGCCGAAATTAAATCAGCCCGTGGATCCGGCCTTCCCGTATATGCCGAGACCTGCCCCCAATATCTTTTATTATCGAACCAGCTTTACCATAAGAACGGTTTTGAGGCCGCGAAATTCATCATGTCGCCACCGCTTCGGGCCCCCGAAGATAACGGTATCCTGTGGAACGCCGTCCGCGACGGATTTATTCAGGTCATCGCGACCGACCATTGTTCATTTATGTTCAAGGGCCAGAAGGACATCGGAAAAAGTGATTTCACGAAGATACCGAACGGCGCCCCCGGTATAGCCGAGCGCGTGAACCTGATTTATTCTTACGGCGTAAAAAAAGGAAAGATATCTAAAAACCGTTTTGCCGCCGTAATGTCAACAAACCCTGCTAAACTCTTCGGGCTTTATCCCCGAAAAGGCGTCATAGCGGTAGGTTCCGATGCCGACTTTACGCTCATCGATCCCGGAAAAAAAGGTGTTATAACCGCATCGGACTTAAATTATAAGACCGATTATTCGGCGTACGAAGGTTTTGCGTTAGACGGCATGGTGTCCATGACGATATCGCGAGGCAGTGTGATAGCGAAAGACAATAAATTTCTCGGCGTTAAAACGCACGGTAAATATATGAAAAGAAGCAAGTTCGACGGAAGCGGATCAATAATTTAAATATTTTTCGATCTTATCGAAAAGCTCTCTCTCGTCTATGGGTTTAGTGATATAATCGTCGGCCCCGGCCTCCATGAATTTTTCACGGTCTCCGCTTATGGCGTAGGCCGTGACCGCTATAACGGGAACATGGGTCTTGCTGAAGCGCTCGCGCTCGCGGATCATTCTGGTCGCCGCGAAACCGTCCATTTCCGGCATCTGCCCGTCCATCAGGATCAGATCGTAATTTTTGTTTTTAATCATTTCAAGCGCCTCAAAACCGTTTTCCGCCACTTCGAGGAACGCTCCGGCCGCTTTCCGTTCCAGTATCGAATGGATAAGCTTCTGACTCATCGCGTCATCTTCAACCAGAAGAATGCTGAGTTTTCCGCCGATCAGGCCTATCCCTTCTTTTTGAATGGCTTCTTTAAGATCGCTAAGCCGTTTATCCGTTTCGCGTGAAATTTCAAAAGGCATCGCGAACATGAATTCGCTTCCGAAATTAACCACGCTCTTCACTCTTACGACCCCGCCCATCATTTCGACCAGATTTTTAACTATGGCGAGGCCGAGGCCGGTTCCGCCGTGTTTTCTGGTGTTCGAGCCGTCGAGCTGCCTGAATGATTCGAACATCTCGCCGATCTTATCCTCGGGAATGCCCATTCCCGTGTCCTTTACCGAAAAAGCCAGGAGCGCTTTATTGTTTTCGTGCTCGACTTCCGTTATACATACATCGACCCCGCCGGAAGATGTGAATTTAATAGCGTTATCGATAAGATTCGTCAAAACCTGTTTCAGCCTGAGATTATCGCCCATGATCCTGTAATTTAACTTTTCGCTCACGCTGCATTTTAAATAGATCCCTTTTCGTTTAGCCGTGTTTTCCATAAGCGAGACGGTTTTATATGCAAGTTCGCTTATATTCACGGACGAGCTCTCGAGCTTTAATTTGCCCGCTTCGACCTTTGAAAAGTCGAGTATGTCGTTTATCAGGCCCAGAAGGTGTTTCGAAGACATTTTTACCATTTCAAGAAATTCCTGCTGTTCGGCGTTCAATCTGGTGTGTTCGAGAAGGCCGGTAAAACCTATTATACCGTTCATCGGCGTCCTTATTTCATGGCTCATGTTGGCCAGGAACATGCTTTTGGCCCTGCTCGCGTCCTCGGCGGCGACCTTGGCTTTTAAAATTTCGGCTTCGGCTTTTTTACGGTTGGTTATATCGGTTGAGACCACGACGGTTTTGTTGCATCCATTTTTGTCGGCGTAAAGGTTGGCGACACATTCGAACCATCGCCATTCGCCGTTTTTATGTTTGAAACGCCATTCGCGGGTCATAGGCTGCCGCGTATCGATAAGCGTATTAAAATCGTCGATCGCCCTTAAAAGATCTTCGGGATGCACGAGTTCTGATGCGGAGCGCCCGATGATTTCTTCCGGGCAATAGCCCAGAACTTTTTCGTAAGCGGGGTTGAGATAAGTGTAAACGCCGGCGTCATCGATCTCGCAAATAAGCGCGCTCATGTTCTCGGTCAAAAGCTTATATTGCTGGCGGCTTTCTTCGAGAACTTTAATGGTTTCATTGTATCCGATGACGGTTTCTATCCATTTTTTTAGCACCGGCTCATAGAAATTATTCGCGAGTTCGCCTGCTTTGACGGGATATTTGTTGATATATGAGCGGTTTTCAATATAGATATAGTCGTGAAGGTTCAAAAGCGTAAGTAAAATTTCAGGACTGAAAATATTTCTGTCGTACTGGCATATCCAGACGAATTTATTTTCAGGAACGAAATCGCTGATCTTTGCCTCGTAATTAATTATATTTTTTTGAAGCGTCGGCCATTTTTCTATCATCCAGCTCATTTCCGCCGTTGAACGCAATGCCGTATAACCTTCGCCGACCGCTGCCAATATCTGAGCCGAGAACCATTCAAGTATTTCGCCGGGCTCGCAATCGCCTCCGCTGAAAAAGGTTTCAACGAAATTTAAAAATACGAGCTGGCCTTTTTTAATGAACCTATCAGCGTCCACGCCCGCTTCGTTCAAATATGAAATTATGGTTGATTTATCGTGAAAATAGTTGAAATAAATGACCTTTTCATTTCTCTTGAGGCCCAGTTGGATGTAAGATGTGAAAAACTCTTTGTGTTCGCGTTCTTCTTTATAAAGAAAACACAGATGGCTTCCGGGTTTCAGATCTTCCACCCGGATGAAAAAATTATTTTCGGTCATTTATTCTCAAACCTCACTTTTTTGAAGCTTCCGCCAGTATCAAAAGGTTAATATAAGGGTCAAGCCCGGGGTCCGCCGCTATCTTTTTTTCAGCTTTGAATTCGGCGAGACCCGCGTTAAATTTTTCATCGAATCGCTCATCCAGCGGTATATCAAGCTTCCGGCCGTTCTTTTCAAATATTTTAACCATCGCTTTTTTTACCGGTATGATTTTTTCATTATTATCGCCCGGCGCCATGTAAAAAACAAAATCCTCGCCGAACACGAATATGGATTTGCCGTCCCATTCCTTCATCAGATCGTCCTTTTTCATGGTTATGTTGCCTATCGAAGGATCGATGCACTGATATAAGTGTTTTCTTTTGCTTAAATAGGTAACGAAGTGTTCCTCGCCGAAGCTGAAAACGCATGGCAGGCCCAGAAGCTCAACTTTTTCGAGCGGCACCTTGAAATAATGCGCGTACATTTTCACGCCGAGTTTTTCGATGGATGTCACAAGCTCGTCGCCGGTCGTCCCGGTATAGCGCGTTCTGGCGGCTTTCGCGACGTCTTTCTCGCTGACCGTGAGGCCGAACTGGCGCAGAAGGTTCGCGAGCGACGCTGGGCCGCAGGTGGATTGAAACGATTGAAAAACAACGCCGTCCTTTATGATATCCTTGCATTGATCGAATATGGGGCGAGTGTAATAATATTCGCCGGCCGATATCAATGAAAAAAGGATCACGAAAGTAAGCACCAGGCGGTTTCTTACTTTGCGCGGCTCGCTCATATAAAGTCCATAAGTAAAACCGAATATGGCTGAAAAAACGAGTTCGACGCCCCACCATTTGAAGTGAGTGGCGTGCATTCTCATAAACTGTGGAAGGATGAGCTCTATATCGAACGTGAATCGTATAAAGGCGGCGAGAGCTACCAGAAAAATAAAGAAAGCCAGGATCCCGGCGTTTATTTTATTATTTAAAGACTTGTCGGAAAAAGGGCTGCCGCAGGTTTTGAGTATCTTATTCCCGATAAGATAACCCGCGAAAAAGGCTATTATATAAAATAATTTGAGATAAAGCATCAGCATAAAATCGTAATAATTGTTTTGAAAAAAGTTGAAAATTAAATTTTGGCGATACTTTTAAGTGTTTAAGCGATTTATTTTTCAGCGGCTCGATAAATTTTTACTTAAATAAAAATATATGCATCAATTATATAATTTATAATTTAAATTGTCAATTATGACAATTTCACTCTCTAACGGGGGGCTGATTGACAAAGCTTATATATTTTAATATAATTGATGTACCGATAAAAAAACCGTAAAAATAATGAATCATCGTTTTTGAATATTTTTTTGAAATATAAGGAGAGCAGGATGAAAAGAAGAACCTTATCACTATTGATCTCAGTTTTTATTATGACCTTTTTATTTTACGCTTCCGCGATGGCGCAGGGCGCTAATTCTTCCGCGGTAAAACAGGCTTTCGATAAATATACGGCCAGCTATAACCGCTACCTTGAAGCCGTTAAACAGGATCTTGATGAGAAGGGTCTGAAAGAACTGGCGGATAAATATCTGGCCGATATGAAAAATTATAAAAAACTTTTAACGCCGGATGAATTCATGGGCGCGGCTCAGAAAGATTCCATCGAGAACGAGCTTGAAAAATTATACGCGGCCGAAAAGAACCGCGTGATCGGCGCGTCGAATGGAGCTCTTACGGGTGAAGCAAAGAAAAATTATGCCGTCTCAAAAGTTAACGAACTTAAAAAGTCGCTTGGCCAATTAGCTTCCGCGTATGAACAAAAGATCGCCGAAAGCAGAAAGAAATACAACGAAACATCATGGTTTTCGCCGATATCGAAAGTGTCCGCGGCATATAAGCTTGTTCGCGATAAATTCGCCGGAAATAAAGTTAAAGCGACCATGAAATATTACGCCACGCCGCGAAAAGACGACTCGAACTCTTCGTTCTTCAAAGAAGTGGCGGTTGAATTCGGCCATGTGACAAGCCTTTCAAAGCTTTTATACGACACTAAAATGGATAAACAGTCTTTCATATTCAAAGACGCCGAAGCCGAAAAAAACGTGCTGATAGTTTACACGATGCCCTCGCCTCACGGGATCAACTGGGCGTCGCCGAAAGGGCTCGCTCTCGCCGGCGGGCTTAATCAGGTCACGACCTTTCACAGAAGCGCCAAACATCCGATAGGCCATGTTTTCATGTCCCTTAAAACGGAAGATGCGCCTGAAACTTATACGGCCGGAATGACGACGTTCGATAACACCGAAGAAGTCGAACTCATCACTAAACACGGGTATTGTCTCGGTGTGCTCTTCGCCGATCTGAGGGGAAAATTCGACGACCCTGATTCTCTTAACGCGCAGGTCGAGGAGCGCTACGGCACGGGGCGCGTATCTTATATGAAATTTTTATTGAGCCCTTCGATGGGGAAAAGACTGCTTCAATATTTCAACGAATACAAAGAGAAAAAATGCGATCAGCATTACGGCGGCGCCAACACGCCCAGATTCGCCGAGGGCGGCGGATGTTCACCCTTCGGCGTGAGTTTTATGGAGGTCGCCGGATTTTTAAAGCCTGACCATGAAAAAGCCTGGAAGATATCGCTTTCCGTTCCGAAAAAGTTATGCGGCGGGCCCGCTTTCGGCAAGCGCGTATCCTTCAAAAGCCTTCTCACCGGCGGCGGGGCCTGGGCAAAAGCGGGCGAGGACGCGGCGCCGCTTGAAATGATCGATCCGACCCTTATGTATCGCTGGATGCTGAACGAATGGAAAGCTGAATTCAATAACCCGACCGGTAAATACATACTCGAAAAAAATCAGAAGACCATGAGCCTTGTTTTAGACTGCCGCGATATCGAAGCGCCGGCGGAACCCATATGGCTTGAAGGCAAAACCCCTTACAGACAGCACGGTTTGAGATTCGGTGCGGACCCTTATAAATTCAAGGCCGGCGAATAAGTTCGCGTTTTTCGGCAATTAGAAGTTAAAAAACAAAAACAATAAAAGATCCCGGCTCTCTGCGTTAAATGAGCGGCCGGGATCTTTATTTTATGGCTTGAAAAATAAATTTTGCCGTTATTCTTGTTTTCTTTTAAAACTGCGTTCTGATTTTTATCTGATAAATTTTAGAAACTATTTTATGATCGAAGTTTCCGAAGTTGAATTCGTTGTCTTATTTTCCTTGCGGAATTTTTTCCTTTCCTGTTTCTGCGCTTCGTGATAAGCCTTTTTTTCGGCTTTTTCCTGCGTGAAGAACGCTTTTATCGCGGCTTTTTTCTGATCCTGCGTCATGGTCTGGTCGGCGGCGATGCCGTCCATGAATGTTTTGACCTCGGCGTTTCTGGCTTCCCACGCGGCGATGTTCTCCTGATATTGCGCTTCGCAGAAAGCCGTGATCTCGGCGCGCTGGGCGTCGGTCATTTTAGGGTTGTTCGCGAGCGCCGTTTGGAGATTCGCCATGTTCTCGGTATGCTGCGCTGCTTTGAATTCTTTGTTTTCCGTCTGCTGCGCCGTTACTTCGGTTTTTCTTTCCGCTTTCTGTTTGTCTTTCTGAGCTTTTATGGCCGCGGCCTGCTCTTCCTGTGAAAGGCCTTTCAGCGATTCTTTGAACGCGGCGTTCTCCGTTTTCTGCTGGTCCGTGAACGCTTTGCGCTCGGCTTTTTGTTCCTGATGGTGCTGCTGGTTTTCGGCTTTCTGCTTGTTTTTAAATTCCTTGTTCTTTCCGGCTGAAGCTTCGTTAGCCGCCATTGGGGACAGTAGTAAAAGGGCCGTTAAAACATACGATAATTTTTTCATGAGTTTACTCCTTTTTTGGATAAAGATTTTTTATAAGGTTTTCTTTGGTTTTATGGTTTTTTAAACCGGGTCATTCATCCCGACATTTATTTAAAATGAATTTCCATTTTTTTCTCGTTAGCGATTTTATTATACAAGATTCCGGGTGTTTTTGCAAACCGGTATTTTTAATGATACGGTCGGTACGGCATGGATTTTTGTCGTTATGCCTGTAAAATCAGGTTCTATGGATGATATCCGATGTTTCGGCAATGTGAATTTAAATTCGCATCTTTCATTTAATTAAATTTTAATCTGCGGCCGGACAGGGCTTAGCTGAACGATCAGTATTTCTAATGTAAAAAATCTTTTGAAACAAAACATGGAATATGTTAGTATAGTATTTCGTTGACAAAAGAAAATGATCGCCCATGTTTATAATTTTTACAAGATAGATCGAGGAGGAGCTTCCATGCGTAATTTCAAAATGTTATCGACCCTTTTTATAGTCTCGGCGCTCTTTTTAACTCTGAATTCATATTCGTTCGCGGCGGACGCCGAAGCGGTCGGAGATAGTTCGACCGGTGCCGCCGTAAGCTCTGAAAACACGGGCAATACCGTCAATGTTGCCGCAAGGGTTTCGGACGGCGCTGAAAACGCATCCGTTAAAAATGAAAAAAACGGCGAATGCCCGAAAAAAGCCGGAAAGACTTTTGGGAAGAGATCCGTATTCGGAAAGATATTCGGTTTTTTTGAAAATATATTCGACAAAACGGTCGGCTTTTTCAAAAAAATAGGTTCCGCGCTCGGTTTCAAAGGCTGCGAAAATCCTGAAAAAACAGCTCAGACGAGCGATGATAATAATAGCGCGGCCAACGGGGAAACCGCTGCGTCGAATAATACCGAAACCCCCTCAAATGATAGTCCCGCCAATAATACAAGCTCAACCGCGACAAATAGCGAAACTCCCGATACATCCATAGCCGCCGTATCTGAAACCCTCGCCGATGGAAGTACCGCGAACGCCGATAACGAAGCCGCCTCAGCGAACGGCGTTACAGGAACTTCGACCGCTTCGAATTCATCCGCTAACGGAGGAAGCGTAGCTGTTTCAACGACGCCTGGAACTTCAACGGCCGTTTCGACTACAACGCCGGCAGCAGGCGCAACGCCGTCAACTCCTGCCGCATCTTCAAATTCAGATGAAACGCAGACCCCTCAGGTTGCGAATAACACTGTGAATCCTGTCGTTTCAAATACTGAAAATAATACCGAGACCGTCGATGTATCCTCAAATGCAGGCGTTACGGGCACTATACCTGAACGCGCGGCCGGGGCTCAGGGCGGAAGCGCATTTATGGCCAGGGTCAATTCGATGAGCCTCACAAATTACGATAAAGCCGTGTTGGACGAGATAACGCGCGGCAACATCCCCGACTTTTTGAAAAATTTCAAGGAAGTAAAGGTCAACTTCAAGACAAAGGACGGAAAAGAACATACGGCGAGCTATTATGCGATGCCGGATTATCTGGCGATCGGAAATAACGACGATTTCGTGCGCGTTCCGATGACGCCGATGGCCGCGCAGAAGATCGCCGAAATGTACGGCTGCCAGCTTCCAACGAAGAAAATGGTCGACGACATTTACAGCCAGGCTACCATTAAACTGAACCCTCAGCCGATAAGCGTTGATCGCGGCATCAGCAAGATATCAAATTTCGCCGAACATCAGAAGATGGTTGAAAAACAGCGCGCTGGCCAGCCTCTGGGGGCGCTCACCGCCGGAGATAAAAAAGACGTCGTTATCACCAATATGCTGGATCAGGCCGCAGCCAAGGGCAAAAAACAGGTCGCGATCTATGGATGGCACCAGAAGAACGGGAAGCCGATCCAGCCGTTGAGCACGATACATAACTACTACCATGTCGATTACAGTCACGGGATAAGGCTTATAAAAGACACGATGGTCGTCGACGGAAAAACCGTTAAAGTGGCGGATGTGTTGAAGGACGCCGAATTATCAAAGGCTATCAGCTACGAAGGAACGATCAAAAATACAAAAGCGCACAGATAAAATAAAAATGGCTCTTTCGTTTACTAGTGAATAAATAACAGTGAATAAAGAATAGTTAATGTAACTGCCTTTATCAGACAATTTTTGGTGAGATGGTTTGAATTTTTAAAATTGAGTGCCAGAGGCGCATCCACAACTATTCTCTATTCTCTCATCACTATTATCTACTTCCAATACCTACACCAAATAAGAAGGAACCATGAAATTATGACCCGCCGGGCGCACATAACTGAAAACGCCGTTCAAAACGCATCAGCGCTGAGCGGCGTTTTTGAATTTTCTGAATTTATTTTAATTTATTATAAATATTTTGAAATATTTTTGAACCCTTCCGTTTTTTTTCCGTATTGCATATGCGGGAGGGAAAATGGGAAATAATTTTGATCTTTCAAACTGGTTCGGCGAGTGTCACAGGGACCTTTTCAGATTTCTTGTAAAACTCACCGGCGACTGGCACGAAAGCGAGGATATACTCCAGGACGCGTACGTGCGCGCGAATCTTAAATTCAGCCTTTTCGATCCCGGCCGGGGAAGCCTGAAGAACTGGATATATAGGATCGCCATAAATATCTATTACGACAGGGAACGCTTCAAAACTAAAGAAATGACGGCAGTCACCGAATATTACGCCGAAATTGTCCGTGAAAGAGGACCCGAAGAAATAATAGATTTCGAATATTCAAAAGAAATGATGGATGCCGCCGTTTTAAAGCTCGCGGCCGATAAACGCGCGCTTTTCCTTCTATCGCTCAAAAATACCATAAGCGACATGGCGGATATTATATCCATCCCCGAAGGAACGGTCAAGAGCCGCCTTCATTACATAAGATCGGAGCTCGTCTCCAATCTTAAAAAATTACATGAGGGGGAAAAAATATGAATAATGAAGATAAATTAAATAATGATTTCAAGGATTACCTCGACGCTGACGCGCCTGCAACCCCTGATATCTGTATAGTTTCAGAAACGGTTTATGAACGGCTCTTCGACATGACGTTCGGCTATCTGATATCATCGGTATCGGCGTTTTTCTTCCTGCTGATACTCATGCCGGTATTTTTTATACTTTATGCCATGATCTCCGCCGGCAACGGAAAACCTCCCGAATTAAGCGAAATTTTAGTTATCTTAAACCCGGGCTGGCTTATAGGCCTGATATTGACCATAGGTTTTTTCACCGGCGGAGTCGCGCTTTTTAACTCCATGCGCGCCGGTCGGGTGCTGCTCAAATATTTGTTCATGGTCTGGGGCCTTATAATGCTTTTCGAGCTGAAATATTTCATGGACCGCGCTTCCTGGCCGGGCTTCGATAAATTTTTAATGCCGGCGTTCATCGTGTTTTTAATTTTCGTTCTGATATATATGATCTATCGTTCGTACCGCAACAAAGATGTAGGCCTAATGCTCTATTTCAATGTAGGCGCCATAACGGTAAACCTTATAATGATCGTCAGGCATTTTATTTCATTTAGAAGTCCGGTAGCGGACAGGCACATACAATATTTATCCATGTTTTTTATAGCCGCCATTCTCATGCAGACGATCGAAGCGGCGAAGACCTTTTTTCCCTTCGTGAAAGACGATTTTATCAAAATAATAAAATTAAGCGGCTGGCGGAAGCTTAAATTTCTGGCTCTGACAATGGGGCCGTTCGTTATTTTTATCGCTTTCATGCATTATTTTGATCACATACAATATTATGCCGGAAGCGTCTATTATGATAAATTCTATATGTTAGCCTCGACGGCCGAAGACCTGAAGAGGGACCGGGCCAAAAACGATTGCCGCATGCTGGCGGCGGAGATAAGAAAATACAACAAATTTGAAACCGGCAAAGTGCTCAGCAAAGATATGAACGAACTCGAGAAAGGTTATATAAAAGATCTTAAAAAATTGAAAGATCCGTGGGGCGGCAACTACGAACATGATTGCGATCTCGGTATCGTTTATTCAAAAGGCCCCGATCAGAGGCATGCTCCAGGCCTTGCGATCCCCACGAGCAACAAGGATGATATCTGCGTAAGTTATACCGAACCGCTGGTTCTTACCGACGCTAAACTTGAAGTGAACCCGGAGGCAGGCGATATAAAAAATCCTGCCCAGGCCAAAAAGTGTTATGACGTGCTCCACCTTTATTTCAATAAGGATGTCGCGCTTCCGGGACAGATAAATCTTGGAAGATATTCAATGAAATATGATGACAGTGATTATTCTTCGTCTGATTATCCCAGAATTTTAGATAATCCGTTCTTTTATTATGATACGAGCGAGACCGGGACGGGGACGATCCCGGCTCCTTCCGACCTGTATTCCGCGGCGGGTTATTCCTTGAACAAAGAAAAAAACGGAACATCTGAAAAACCTTATGGATACACTTCATGGGGCGCCGATTCAAAGGAAATTATCATCAGGTTCGCCGACGGATATACCTGCGCCGACCCGTCCAGAAAATTACTCGTTCCGGGCGTCCACTATATAAACCTAACGGGCTGTGAAGAAAAAAGAAGCTGGCATTTTAAAGAGTTTGGAAGATCATATTCGACCAACGGAGCGGTGGAAGCGCCGAAACCGCTGCTTATTAAAAAGTATTAAGCAATGTAAGAATTTACGCTCATATATATGCCATATAAAAAAGAGGCTGTCCAAAAAGATGATTTTTGAAACAGCCTCTTTTTTTATATTCAATTTTTCTAATTTATCATTGCTCCGTGGTTCTATTTAAAAGCTTTTACGAGCCTGTTGAGGCCTTCCTCGAGCGTGGCGCGGGGGCAGCCGAAATTAAGCCTCATGAAGCCGCGGCCGTCGGCGCCGAATGTGGTCCCGTCGTTAAGCGCAAGGTGTCCCTTTAAAGTTATCCTGTCGCAGAGCTCTTTCTGCGTCAGGTTGAACTTTTTAAAATCCAGCCAGGCCAGAAATGTGCCGTCGGGTTTTATGAATTCGATATCGGGCAGGTTTTTTGATAGAAACACGGACATATATTCAATGTTTCCTTCAAGATATGTTAAAAGCTCATGAAGCCATGGTTCTCCGTGCGCGTAAGCCGCCGTGAAAGCCGTGACGCCAAAAACGTTGGTCTGATCGATATGAAGGTTTTCGGTTATCTTTTTAAACGGCGAACGAAGTTTTTCGTCAGCTATTATCGCCGATGATATCGCAAGTCCTGTTATATTGAAGGTTTTGCTCGGCGACATAAGCGTTACGGTTTTATTTGAAATATCCTGTGAAAGCGATGCCATACATATGTGTTTGTGGCCGGTAAATATTATATCCGAATGTATCTCGTCCGAAATGATGACGATATTATATTTAAGGCATATTTCGGCCATTTTTAAAAGTTCTTCGCGCGTCCATACGCGGCCTGCCGGATTATGCGGGCTGCAGAGCAAAAACATTTTAACGCCGGACGCGGCTTTTTTTTCAAAATCGTCAAAATTTATCGAATAACGGCCGTTCTCAAGGACGAGAGAGTTTTCTACCAGTTCGCGGTTCTGGTCGCGGACGACCGAGAAAAATGGCGGATATACCGGGGTCTGTATCATGACTTTATCGCCGGGTGCGGTATAGGCCAAGACGGCTATGGCAAGCGCCGGAACTATGCCGGGGCTGAAACATATCCATTCGTTTTTAATTTCAAAGCCGTGTCGTTTTTCAGCCCAAGCGATCAGCGAATTATTGAATGAATCAGGCCTTGCCGCGTAGCCGTATATAGGGTGCGAGGCTCTGGTTTGTATGGCTTTCACGATCTCCGGGGCGGAAGCGAAATCCATGTCCGCTACCCACATAGGAAGCGCTTCTTCGTTTTTGAATATCTTTGAGGCGAGGTCCCACTTGAAGCAATCGGTGTTTTTTCTGTTGATGACCGATGTGAAATCGTATTTCTGCTCTTTCATAATATACCGTTCTTTCCAGGCAATTTTAATTTTATAAACATGCCTTATTAAGTTGAGTATTTTGAGGATTGAATTTTACACCTAAAGATAAAATTTTGCAATAATTATCATTAAAATAAAAGGTTAAATGAATTGACTTTTAAGGTTCTGTTATGATATATTTCTACACAAGTATATAACATACAAATTAAATGGCTGATATCTGCCGTTAAGGTAACGGGGAGTGATTTTACATTTTTGCTTTGATAAGAAGTTTATTGACACTTACAGGAACCGTAACGGGTGTTACGGTAAGTTATTATCTTGCCAACACGCCTTATTATAAGGATAATCCGATACTCGGCGACGATCCCGAGATCAAGCTTTCCATAGTTCTCGGAATGTTCGGGTTCCTTCTCGGATCGATGATATCCCGCGAACTTGAAAGATACGTCCAGGCTATATTTAAAAAACTTTCGCTCTACGAAGTTATTTCGGGAGTGGTCGGCTTCATCCTCGGCCTTTTCATGGCCAATCTTATGATACTTCTGCCCGCTATCATATTTCTGAATTCCTCGATGTCTGATTCATTTCCCGATTATTTCAAGAAGATGATACCCGTTCTTAAAATATTGATGCCTTTCATCATCAATATACTGTTCGGTTATATAGGTATGTCCCTTTGTATGAAATATCACGCCGATATAATAAAACTCATATCAGGCAAGACCATAAACTCGATAAACGGTTCTGAAAAATATCTCGATACTTCCGTTTTAGTTGACGGAAGAATATACGATATAGTAAAAGCGCGCTTCATCGAAGGCAGGCTCATAATTCCGGAGTTCGTGGTGAACGAGCTTCAGTTCATAGCCGATTCGCAGGACACTTTAAAGCGCAGCAAGGGCCGCCGCGGTCTCGACGTTTTAAATAAAATGCAGAACGAATTCGCGACTATGGTCGAGATAGGCTCCGAGGACGTTTCGGTTTCAAAGGCCGTCGATGAAAAACTCGTGGCGCTTGCTAAAAAGAACGGCGGAAAAGTTCTGACGACCGATTATAACCTCAATAAAGTCGCTCAGATCCACGGTCTCGAAGTTTTAAACATCAACGATCTGGCTAACGCTCTTAAACCTATAGTTATGCCTGGAGAGTCCATGTCGCTTCACGTTATAAAGGAAGGTAAGGAACATTCGCAGGGTATCGGATATCTTCCGGACGGAACCATGGTCATAGTCGAGGACGGCCGCGATTCGATCAATAAGACCGTCGACGTGGTCGTTACTTCGATGCTTCAGACCGCCGCCGGCAGGCTTGTATTCACCAGAACTAAAGCCGGCCTTGAAGCGGGCCACGATGAACAGGCGTCTCAAACGCCGGACGCCCTTAAAAAACAGGGCGAGTCTGATAAGCACAATGATAATAAACGCGAATTTAAAGACAACAAGATAATAAAAATAAAAAAATAATATAAGCATTTAGTATTTTTATTTTAATTTTTTTACACAGATAATATCTGAAGGAGACTTAATTAATGAGCACCATCGTAAAAGATGCAATGTCAAAGGAATTTGTAACCATTAAAAAGACGGAGAAGATCTCCGAGGCCAAGAAAATGATACTTACGGCCGAATCGCGCGCGCTTTTCGTTCTCGATAAAAAAAGGGTCGAGGGCGTTATCACCGAGGGCGATTTTCTTAAAGAAGCGGACGATTCAAAACCCTGCGCCGGCATTATGACAACCCCTATAATATCGGTGAACCAGGACCACAATCTCCAGGAGGCGGCGAAACTTCTCACGAATAACCGTATCGGCCAGCTTCCCGTCATTAACGAGACCGGCGAGATGATAGGCGTGGTTACTGAACGCGATATAGTCAAGGACCTTATCGTCGATACCAAACAGCCGAAACTCTCCCCGGAACGCGCGGCCATATATCTTGCCATGACCAACGAACGCGAAAAAGAGGAATACTGGCTTGAAAAAAGTCAGGAGGAAGGCTACAAGGCCGTCATCACCCAGGTCGGGACCACCGCTGAAAAGCTTCCGATAAAGATGCGCGAAGCGACGACGGTAGCCGCCATTGCCCGCGGCGTTATCAAAGAAGATACGCGTGAAAAAGTAGCGCTCAGTAACGCCGTGCGCGACGCTTATATCCAGCTTTCATCCATAAACCCGGGCCTCGGCGGCGGGTTTAAAATTTCCGTGGTTCGCGGCGAGGGCAGAATAACGGTAGCCGCGTTCGGTAAATGCGGCCACGCGCTCGCCAACGGCCCGAATAATCTCGTAATGGGTTTCAGTATCATATAGTTATCGAATTTTTTGAAAAAACAAATCAATAATTGATAAGGAGATTTTTCATGAAAAATCTGTTAGTTTTATTATTTTTTGTCTGCATGATCAACCTTGTGTCCGCGCCGTGCGCGTCGGCTTCAGCCAATGATTTTACTCTCAATTATCCGGCCTACACTCTTAAAGTTCCAACCTCCTTCATGACCGTCGATTCGATGGTTATGATATACGGCCCGGAGCCGATGACGACATTCAACCTGATAACCAACCCTGAAACCGAGAAGAATCTCGAACAATACACAGCTTTTTCAAAAGAACAGATAAAGGGCATTCCTGATTTTAAAGTTGAAAAAGAAGGCTTTGAAACTTATAACGGCGTTAAATTCGCGAGCGCGGTCAATAAATTCAAAAGCGAGGATATGACGCTTCGTTCAAAGGGCGTATGGACGATCCAGAATAAAAAAGCGCATGTTATGACCTATACCGCCGGCGACGCTTCGTTCGATAAATATCTCAAGGACGCCGAAGGCATGTTCGCGGGTTTTGACATAGCTAATTCCGCGCTTAAAGTTCCGGCCGGTTTCGCCGGTGAAAACTCCATCGTTATGGTATTTGGCGAAACGATAAATGAATTCCGTATAAACTTCAATGTCATAGTTAAAGCGGAAAAAGAAAAAACCCTCGAGCAATATACCGCTTATTCAAAAGAAGAAGTTAAAAAAGTACCCGATTTTAAAATAGAAAAAGAAGGTTACGAAACCTATAACGGCGTTAAATTTTATTCGATGACGAGTAAGATGGTCAATAACGACGTTAAACTGAAAGCGAAAAGCGCGTGGACGATAATCGACGGAAAGGCGTACATACTCACATACACTTCCACTGAAGGCGCCTTCGATAAATATCTCAGGGACGCGGAATCGATGATGAATAATTTTTCGATAGTTAAAAAATAACGGGTGAATCAGCTTAATAGCTGTAAAATTTAATTTAAAGCGGAAATAGAGGTATATAAAATGAGTTCTGAAGTAAGGGTAAGATTCGCTCCGTCGCCGACCGGATATCTGCATGTGGGAGGAGCTAGGACCGCTCTGTTCAACTATCTTTACGCTAAGAATACTGGCGGTAAATTCATATTGAGGATCGAGGACACCGACCGCGCGAGATCGACCGAAGAATCAATATCGGCGATATTCCGTTCGATGAAATGGCTCGGCCTTGACTGGGACGAGGGTCCAGAGGTCGGCGGAGAATACGGGCCGTATTTTCAAACGCAGCGCCTGGCGACCTATGACGAATACGCTAAAAAGCTTCTTGAATCCGGGAACGCTTATTACTGTTTCTGCTCACAGGAAGAGATCGACCGTGAACGCAAGGAAATGGAAGACGCTCACGTGAGCTCTCAGAAATATTCCGGAAAATGCCGGAACATAGGCCTTGCCGAAGCGCGCGAAAGAATTGCCAAAGGCGAAAAAGCCGCTATCCGTTTTAAAGTCCCGGCCAAAGAAATAAAATTCGACGATATCGTCAGAGGCCCGCTTTCATTCGACGGAAACCTTTTAGGCGACATGGTGATAGTCAGAAGCGACGGCGTTTCCACATATAACTACGCCGTCGTCATCGACGACGCTCTTATGAACATAACCCATGTTTTAAGAGGCGACGACCATATCTCGAACACGCCGAAACAGATAATCATATACGAGGCGCTCGGTTTCAAAACGCCCAAATTCGGCCATATATCCATGATACTTGGCCCCGACGGGTCGAGGCTTTCAAAACGGCACGGCGCCACTTCGGTCGAAGAATATGATAAAAAAGGAATATTGCCCGAGGCGTTCATGAATTATCTCGCGCTTCTCGGCTGGTCGCCGGAGGGAGACCGCGAGTTCTTCACTAAAGACGAACTGATATCGGAATTTTCACTGTCGCGTGTTGCGAAAAGTCCGGCCGTTTTTGACATGACGAAACTTAAGTGGATGAACGGCAGCTACATAAGAAAAGCCGACGATGTGTCGGTAGCTAAAATGACCGCGCCTTATCTTATCGAGGCCGGGCTTCTTAAAAAAGAAGAACTCGAATCTAAAATGGAATGGCTTTCCAAAGTTATGAAGACGGCGAAAACATCTTTTGATACTCTGGTTGACGCTCCGGCGCATGTGGGCCTTTTCTTCGGGGAAGAATACGAAGTTAAAAAAGATGACGCCGAAGTGGCGAAATATATCCACGACAAGGAACTGACGAACAAGGTCATAGATTTTATCGTCTCCGAGATCGAAACGCTCCCTGAATATAACCTGGCCGCGGTCAAAGGCGCTATCAAAAAGGCCCAGAAAACTCTCGGCTTTTCGGGTCATGACGTTTTCATGCCCCTTCGCGTTAGCCTTACCGGACATAGTTCGGGTCCCGGCGTTTACGAGATGTTCGATATACTTGGAAAAGAACGCACTATAGCCAGGCTTCGCGGATTCGCCACGAAGTATCTGAGCTGATATTTTGAAAAAGAGAGAACAAAATGTCGTCTAACGCACCGCAAAAAATATTAAGCCCTTTCAGGGCGGCATTAATATCTCTGGTTCTCGGCCCCGGGGCCGGGCAGCTGTATAACGGCCAGAAGAAAAAGGGCTATATAATGCTCGCGATATTTTTTGCTGTTTTCGGATATATGCTGTATCAGATATTTTCGATATACGCATTATATTCGCCGAGGATGTCTCAGGGCGACGCTTCGGCCGTAATGGATTTCGCGAACGCCCTGTGGACGCGGTCCGATACCGCTTCCAATTCGAGTTTTATCGCGGTCATCTGGCTGATATCGATAGCCGACGCTTATATCTCGGCGTCTATGATCAATAAATTCAACGGCGCGGCGCATGACGCGGAAAACGAAATAAATACAGGCGGCGATGCTCCGGCGGCGGTAGATAAAGAAGATAAAAAAGATGCTTAACGATCTCTTTGAATATGAAGGAGCGGTCTTCAGGCCGCCCCGGGAATGGGATTCTTTGATAATACAGGCTACGGTGGGTTGTTCCAGAAACAGCTGCCTTTTCTGCGTTATGTATAAGAAAAAAGGCTTCAGGATAAGAAGCTTCGAAGAGATCAAAAACGATATAGCCCGTATTACGGCCGCTTATATCGGAAGCGTCAAAAAAATATTCATCGCTGACGGGAACGCTCTGTGTATGGGTTCGGCTGAATTGATCGATCTTTGTAAATATTTTAAAAAAACTTTTCCGGCGCTCCGGCATTTATCGGCGTACGCCAATCCTCTTGATATACTTGAAAAAACCGACTCGGAGCTTAAAGCTATAAGAGAAGCCGGGATAAAGAATCTATACGTCGGGATCGAATCGGGTTCCGACGCCGTGCTGAAACTCGTGAAAAAAGAGGGCAGCTACGCTCAAATGAAGCTCGCTCTTGAGCGCGCGCACGCGGCCGGGTTCGTCGTTTCGGTGACGATACTTCTCGGCGTCGGCGGAAAAGCTTATTCAATGGAACATGCGCGCCGGTCGGCCGAACTTATGAACGAGACATCGCCCAGATTTATAAACACTCTGACGGCAAGCATTTACGAAGGCTCCGGGCTTATACCGCTTATAAGATCTAAAAAATTCGAGGTCTTGACGGACCGCGAAACGGTCGACGAACATTATGAATTTATAAAATGCCTTGACGCGGATCGCGTCATATACAGGTCCACTCACGTGTCGAATATGTTGTCCCTTGAAGGGACGCTGTCTAAGGATAAGGAAAAATTGCTTGAAACCCTTGCAAAGTTTAAAGACGAAAACGAGTCGGACCCTTCATTTAATCTTTTAAAGGCAGGCGGCAGGTATGAATTTTAAGGTCAGTTGCAAAACCGATATCGGTAAAAAAAAGGCCAACAACGAAGATAACTACTATTTTTCTGAAAAAAAGGGCCTTTTTATAGTAGCGGACGGAATGGGCGGCCACGCGGGCGGCGAAGTGGCTTCGCGCATGGCGGTAGAGCTTATTTCTGGGAAAATCGAAGACGCGGATATTTCAGGGTTGAACGCTTCTGAAATTATTCAGGAAGCGGTCGTTTCAGCCAGTAAAAAGATCAAGGACACTTCCATGGAGAACGACGAACTGCGCGGAATGGGGACCACTCTTGTTTTAAGCCTCTGTAATGCAGGCAAGGTTTATATCACAAACGTCGGCGACGCCAGATGCTATTCATACGACGGGCAAAAGTTCGAACTTTTATCTCATGACCATTCACAGATACAGGAATATATCGACATGAACCTCATTAACGAGGCTCAGGCGAAGGTCCATCCCATGCGCCACGTAATAACGCAGGCGGTCGGCTATAACGACGAACTCAAGGTCCGAACCGTATCCCGCGATATGCGCGCGGGAGATTATTTTCTTTTATGTTCCGACGGGCTCAACGATCATTTTGAAAGCGACGAGGAACTCGGCGGCGTTTTTATAAAGCTTCTGGCCGAGTCCGGCGGCGATCAGGATAAGATCTGTTCAGAGCTTATAGACATGGTCAACGGCCGCGGCGGCCGCGACAATATAACTATTTTGATATTTAAGATACTCGAATAATTCCAAAAGTTATGCGAAAGGGGTAATTGAAAATGGCTTTGACTTCAAACCTGGTTAAAAGGATCGAAGGTTACAGGGACGAGATGATAAAACTTCAGGTCGATATGACCGCTATTCCGGCCCTTTCTCCAGAAAACGGCGGAGAAGGCGAACACGAAAAAACCGAATTTTTAAAGAAGGCGCTGAAGGATTTCGGCTTCGTCGACATCCAGACCTATTACGCGCCGGATGAACGCTGCAAAACCAAGGGCCGCCCTAACGTCGTGGCGAAAATAAAGGGGAAATCCGATAAAAAAACATTCTGGATAATGTCACACGTCGATATCGTTCCTCCGGGCGAACTCGCTCTCTGGACCGTTGACGGAAAACAATTCGACCCTTACAAGGTCAGGGTTGAAAGCGACAGGCTTATAGGCCGCGGCGTAGAAGATAACCAGCAGGGTATCGTATCGTCGATGTTTGCGATAAGAGCTGTAATAGAGGAAAAAATAGTTCCCGAATATAACGTGGGCGTAGTTCTCGTAGCCGACGAAGAGACCGGTTCGCAATACGGGATAGGCTACCTTATAAACGCGCATCCTGAAATATTCACGAAAGACGATATAGTCGTCGTTCCCGATGCCGGAAATCCCGAAGGCACCATGATAGAGATCGCCGAAAAATCGATAATGTGGATGAAGATAAAAACGGCCGGCAAACAGTGCCACGGTTCGCGCCCGGATTGCGGCATCAACGCTCATAAGGCGAACGCTTTTCTGATAACTAAATTCGACGAACTTTATAAGGATTTCGCTCATAAAGACGAACTTTTCATGCCCGCGATATCTACTTTCGAACCTACTAAAAAAGATAACAACGTCCCGAATATAAACACCATTCCCGGCGAGGATGTTTTTTACATGGACTGCCGCGTCCTTCCTTATTATGACCTGAAGGATATTATAGCTAAAATGCGCTCTTATGCTGATGCTATCGAAAAACAGTTCGGCGTTCATATCGAATTCTCATATCCGCAGAAGGAACAGGCGGCCCCGGCCACTTCTATGGATTCCGACGTAGTTAAACTCCTTTCGGCAGGCATAAAAGAAGTATATGGCGGAACCGCCAAACCCGAAGGCATCGGCGGCGGAACGGTCGCCGCGTTCTTCAGAAGGGCCGGCATCCCATGCGCGGTCTGGAGCAGGCTGGAAGAAGTATGCCATCAGCCCAACGAATACTGCATGATAGAAAATATGGTCGGCGATACGAAGGTTTTCGCGCACGCCATATGTTCCATGAAATAAGGACGGAAAATGAGCGAACCTGCTAAAACCGGTATTTCTATCGAGGAGAACGAACTTTTATTCGGACATTCCGATACTAAGAGCGTCACCTCGATAGAATTTTCAGAAAATTTGAATATAACGATATTTTATCGCGGCTCCGACGGATCGACGCTGTCAAATGACGTTGAGTTCGAACCCGTCCTTCTTTTGCACGACGATAATCTGCTGTACGGCGCAAAGCACAAACCTCTCGAAATAACGGAAATGAAGGGCGGCGGATATTATAAATATCTCGCCCGCTTTCACAGCTGGAACGCGCTCGAGGACGCCATCAAACACCTCGTCATAACCACCGGCTGCAAGCCTTCGGCGCCTAACGCTCCGTATCTTCATATTTCGGATCCGGTCCATCAGTATATGCTCGTATCCGGCGATACCCATTTCAAGGGAATGCGTTTTTCGGACCTGAAGCGCCTGACCATAGATATCGAGACCGACTGCGCCGACGAGTACGATTTCTCGAACGCCAAGCGTGAATCGGACAGGATACTTCTCATCGGTATAAACATATCGTCAAAGCCGGGCGTCGTCGAATACGCATCGGTTAGGGACATGGATGAAAAAGCCATGCTGATATGGTTGTGTGAAAAAATAAAAGAATACGATCCCGACACGATAGAAGGTCACAACGTATTTAAATTCGATCTTCCTTATATAGCCGAGCGCGCGAAGCGCTTCAAGGTCAAGCTTGACTGGGGCCGCGACGGTTCGGAGATAAAGTTTCGCAAGTCCCGCGTTCAGGTCGCCGAACGGACCCTCGATTATACAAGATGCGATATTTTTGGAAGAAATATCGTTGACACATGGTTTCTGGCGCAGTTTTACGATATCCAGACAAGGTCGCTCGAATCTTTCAACCTGAAACATCTGGCCGTTCATTTCGGCGTAGCTCCGGCCGGAAGGGTTTATATCGAAGCGTCGAAGATCAAGGAATGTTTCGAGAAAGATTATGATAATTTCATCAAATATAATAAAGACGATATAATAGAAACGGTAGCCATATCGGAGATATTATCCTACGGCCACTTCATCCAGTCGCGCATCTTCCCTTATTCTTATCAGAACAACATAGTCAGAGGTAACGCGACGAAGATAAATTCATTATTCATCCGTGAATATATAAGAAACGGCTGGTCTATACCTAAAAACGAAAATAAAGGCCAGGCTATGGATTTTGAAGGCGGCCTTACGGATATCTTCATCGAGGGCATCGTGAAAAATGTCGGCCACTGCGACGTAAGATCGCTTTATCCTTCGATAATGCTCACTTATAAGGTCGCGCCTAAAACCGACCTGATGGAGATATTCCTGCCGATGCTCGTTACGCTCCGCGATTTCCGCGTTTCGGCGAAGAATATGATGAAGAAGGCTGCGGATGAACATGACAGAAGATATTACGAGGCGCTTCAGAACACTTTTAAAGTGCTCATAAATTCATTTTACGGCTATCTCGGTTCGTCCATACATAACTTCTCGGACGTCGAGGCGGCTGGAAAGGTCACGGAAATCGGGCGCGATACCATAAGAAAAATGGTCGCGATGTTAAAGGAAATGAAATGCCAGCCCGTTGAAATAGATACCGACGGTGTTTATTTCGTTCCGCCGGCGGGAGTTTCAGACGACGCCGGTTTTGAAAAGATAGTTCATAATATAAATAAAGAGCTCCCGAAGGGCATCGAGGTCGAGTACGACGGCAGATTCAAATCGATGCTGAGTTTTAAGATGAAAAATTACGCTCTTCTTGATTATAACAACAAGCTCACGATAAAAGGTTCGGCGCTGAAATCGCGCGGGCTTGAAAAATTTCTTCGTAAATTCACTCAGGAAATGATCCATTTGATGCTCAGCGACCGCGAACTTGAGATACCAAAGTTATACGAAAGCTATCACGCCGATATCGAAGCGAAAAAAATGTCGATCGATAATATCTGTAAAAGCGAGACCCTGACCGAATCGCCGGCGGCTTATCAGATCAAGATAAAAGAAGGGAAGAGAAACCCTTCGGCCCAGTATGAACTCGCTTTGAAGTCTTCGAAAGTATATCAGGCGGGTGATTCCGTTTCATTTTACGTCACCGGTACCGCGAAAAAGGTGACGGCTTATTCCAACTGCAAAATGAAAGAGGAATTCGACGAAAAAACGCCGGATTATAACACCGCTTATTACATAGATAAACTGGTTCTGCAATATAAAAAATTCAAGGATGTCTTAAAATTCGAAGGCGGCGTTCCGTCCGGCGATGGTGATCCCAAAGCCGCCTCACAGGGCGAACTTTTCTGATATTTATAAGGGGAAGTAAATGCCGAAGCGCATTGAAAAAGATTTCATAGGCGAGGTCGAAGTTCCGAATATAACTTATTTCGGCATGCAGACCGTGCGCGCGATAGAAGGCTTCAACGCATCCGAACTCAAGGAACCCGTTGAATTGATAATTTCCTTCGTTCAGGTTAAAAAAGCCTGCGCTCTGGCCAATATCGAACTTGAAACGCTTTCCGCCGAAAAAGGCGGCGCGATAATAAAGGCCTGCGACGAAATTATAGCCGGCGCTCATTTTTCCCAGTTCGCGATAGATGTTTTTCACGCGGGCGGCGGCACCTCGCTTAACATGAATATAAACGAGGTCATAGCTAACAGGGCGCTTGAAATATTGGGCCATCCTAAGGGAACTTACGGCGTTATATCGCCGTTCGACGACGTTAATATGTCCCAGGCCGATTCCGATGTTTTTTCAACGGCGCTTCGCGTGGCGCTTCTTTCAGGCTCGGTCAAGATGCTTAACGCGCTGGGTGAACTTAAGAACGCGTTCCTTAAAAAAAGCATAGAATTCGATCTGGCGATCAAATCGGCGCGGGCGGGCTTTCAGGATTCGGTGCCTATGACGCTCGGCCAGGAGTTTCTTGCTTTCGCCGAGATAATCAAAAAGAGCGCCGAAGATATCGATCACGCCAGGGGCCGCCTGAAAAACCTTAATATAGGCGGCACCGAGGTCGGGACGGGTTTGAACGCGCATGAGAATTTTCAGGAAGTTTCCGCCAGAAAGTTATCCGAAATAGCTAAACTTTCGCTTGAAAAATCAGAAAATATGGTCGAACTTGCAGCTTTTTCATACGATTTCATGAATTATTCCGCGCAGCTGAAAAATCTTGCGCTTAATTTGATAAAGATATCCTCGGATATATGCGTAATGGCTTCAGGCCCGAATACAGGTTTGAGCGAGATATCCGTTCCGTCGGTCCACGCCGGATCGTCCGCGGTTCCCGGCAGGACCAGCCCCGCGATGTTCGAGATGCTCGCGATGGCGGGCATGCAGGTATCGGGGGCGGATCACGTTGTAGCCTGCGCTTCGGCTCTCGCGCCGCCGAACCTGAACATATATATTCCTGTTATCGCATATAATATGCTGTTCGCGCAAAAACTTATTTCTAATTCGGTGTTAAGCGTCGCCGAAAAATGCGTTCCTTTCATAAAGGCCAACGATAAGGTTTTAATGAAATATTTTGAGAACACCGCCGGACACGCGGCCGTATTATTGAAAAAACTCGGTTATTCCGAGGCGTCCAGACTGGCGCACGAAGCCAGGATCTCAAAAAAGACGGTTCTTGAGCTTGCGATCGAGCGGAAACTTCTCAGCGATGAGGAACTTGAAAAAATAAGGGCGCCGCGCAAAATAACGGAGCCGGGGTTAATTTAAGAAAATAAAATAATTTACAGGGAGATAATCATGATGTTCTTATTTTCCGTCAAAACATCGGATCGGGTGAAAAATTTAAAAGTTTTTTTCCTGATCTTTTTTATGATCACCATATCTTTTTCAGCCGTTTTCAATTTTTCCGAAGCTTCGGCGAAGGAAAAAAAGAAAAAGGTCAAAGTAGGCCTCGTCGTTGACGTTGGCGGCCTCGGCGATAAATCTTTCAATGATTCGGCTTATCTTGGTCTTTTAGAGGCCGAGAAAAAACTTAAGATATTATCCGACGTCGGCCAGCCCTCGAATAAAATGGAAGAAGAACAGCATCTTACGGCTTTTTCTCAGAACGATTACGACCTTATCGTCGGCGTCGGTTTCGCAATGCAGGACGCTATTTCAAAGATCGCCCGGGAATATCCGGAAAAGAAATTCGCCATAATAGACGGCTGTATAGATCTTCCGAATGTGGCGTCGCTTCTCTTCAAGGAACACGAAGGCTCGTTTCTTGTCGGAGCTATCGGGATCATGATGTCGAAGACAAAAAAAATCGGTTTCGTAGGCGGAATGGACATACCGCTGATACATAAATTCGAGACGGGTTATATGGAGGGCGCAAAATATGTGAACGGTTCGGCCGAGGTCATGGTGAAATATACCGGTTCCGATCCGTCGGCCTGGAACGATCCTGTAAAAGGCCGTGAAATAACCCTTTCTCTCATCACTCAGGGCTGCGACGTCGTGTTTCACGCGGCCGGCGGCACGGGCGGCGGCGTTATAAAAGCCTGCAAGGAACAGAACGTGTTCGCCATCGGCGTCGATTCGGACCAGGACGGCGTTATTCCGGGTACGGTCCTTACATCGATGGTAAAACGCTGTAACGTAGCCGTTTATAACACGATAAAAGACATCGTCGACGGGAAATTCGCGGGCGGCATACATAACTTTGGAATAGCCCAGAACGGCGTCGACACTTCCGAGTTCAAATATACAAGGGATAAGATACCGCCGGAATATTTAAAAAGACTCGAAGAGATAAAAAAGGATATAGTAGCCGGAAAGATAACTATTACGGACTATATGGCTGAAATGGAAAAGAAAAATAAGAAGTAATAAAAAATAAAGGAGACGGTTTGATGCACGCCCTTTCAATGAAAGGAATTACCAAAAGGTTTAAAAGCGTCGTCGCCAACGACAATATAACCTTTGCCGTGGCCAAAAATACCATACATGGCTTAGTAGGCGAGAACGGCGCGGGAAAATCGACCCTTATGAATATTTTATACGGCCTCCTCGAACCGGACGAAGGCGAGATATTCGTCAACGAAAAACCGGCCAGGTTCAAAGGCCCGAAAGACGCCATAGAAGCCGGTATCGGAATGGTCCACCAGCATTTCATGCTCGCGGGGCCTCTTACCGTGACGGAAAACATAATACTTGGAAGCGAACCCGAAGGCGGCATTTTTTTAAATTATAAAAAGGCCCGCGAAATGGTGGCCGAACTGTCTGAAAGATACGGCCTTATAGTCGATCCGGACGCGAGGATAGATTCGATCCCGGTCGGCCTCGCCCAGCGCGTCGAGATCCTCAAAACTCTTTACCGCGGCGCGAAGATAATCATTTTGGACGAGCCGACGGCCGTTCTGACGCCTCAGGAGGTCCGCGAACTTTTAAAAATAATGGATAATCTTCGCAAGAACGGTGTTACGATAGTTTTTATAAGCCACAAACTCAAGGAGATCAAGCGCATCACCGACGATATCACCGTTATACGCCATGGCAAAAGTATCGGAACCGAGCCGACGGCAAAGGTCACTGAAAACGATATCGCTAAAATGATGGTCGGCCGCGAGGTCGTTTTCAACGTTGAAAAAGGCAAAGCGAAGATCCTCGGCCAGGGCCTCACGCTCGACCGTATAGCCGCGAAGAACGATAAAGGCCTCGTATGCCTCAAACAGGTATCTCTTGATGTCAAACGCGGCGAGATATTCGGCATCGCGGGCGTCGAGGGTAACGGCCAGTCGGAACTTTTAGAGATCATATCAGGCCTTAGAAAACCCATGTCCGGAAGCGTCATGGTATGCGACAGAGTGAATCCCGATACGGGCGAAAAAGACATAACCGGCCTGACTCCGGCCGAAATTTACGAATCCGGCGTGGCGCATATCCCTGAAGACCGTCACAAACGCGGTCTCCAGCTGAAATTCAACATCGAGGAGAACCTCGTCACGAGCCTCATACATAAAAAACCTTTTTCGAGTTTCGGCGTTATAAGTTCCGATGCCCTTGCGGATAACGCCGCCGCGAAAATAAAGGAATTCGATATCCGCTGCGGCTCTTCCCATGTGAACGCGCAGAACCTTTCGGGCGGAAACCAGCAGAAGATCGTCATAGCGCGCGAACTTTCGAAGGAGCCGAGGGTCATCATAATCGCTCAGCCGACCCGCGGCGTCGATATAGGCGCGATCGAGTTCATACATAAAAAAATAGTGGAACTGCGCGATTCCGGCGTAGCCGTTCTGCTTATATCCGCGGAACTATCGGAGATAATGAATCTTTCGGACAGAATAGGCGTCATATACGAAGGCGAGATACTTGAAACGATGAACGCGGCTGACGCTACCGAGGAAAAGCTGGGCCTTCTTATGGCCGGCATAAAAAAGGGCGTGAGCGCGAATGCATAATAATGTGACGAGTTTCAAGGCAGCGGTTAAAATAACGGTTATATTTCTACTTGCGTTTGTTTTCACGGTTGCGCCGTTTATCGGAATAAATTATTCCGGCGCGGCAGAGGCTAAATGGATCGCGGTCAAATCGAAAATTTCCGCCGACGGCTCGATGACGCGCGAAGTGAAATCGCCTTCCGCGCCCGAACTTTTGAAGTTCGCGAAGGCCGAATTTCTCGGTGATTTCGCGAATATCAAAGAAGAAACAGACCCTTCCGGCCTCGTGAAAATGACGAGGAACTTCACGGATCTGGAGGAATGCGTCGGCGTTTTAATGGTCCAGAAAGACCTTTTTTTCACTGACCGCTACCAGATACGCCAGAGCCTTCCGCTTTATCCTGATGAAAAAGTGATGAAGGATATAAAGGTCCGCTTTGAATTCGAGCTTCCTAACGGCGTTATAAAGATATTAAAGGACAGAAAGATCCAGTCCCGCCAGTTCGGTTCCGTCGCCGTGAATGAATTCACGCTCGATCACGCCGGTAACATGGATCTTTATTATCAGTTCAATAATTATAAACCCATAGCCGTGGTCTTGCTGGCCGCGTTCCTTATATTTATCGCCGCCAGGATGACGCGGCGCTTCAACTTCATATTGATACCGGTTCTGGCGGTTCTAATCGCCTTCGTTTTCGCGGCTCTGGTCATCATAGTGATAGGCGAATCGCCGGTTTCGGCCATGGGCGCCATGTATGAAGGCGTATTCGCGAGCCGGACGAATTTCTTGAATATGCTTCTGGCTTCGACGCCGCTTATATTCACGGGCCTTGCGGTCTCATTCGCATTTAATTGCGGCCTTTTTAACATAGGCGGCGAGGGCCAGGTAATGATAGGCGGTTTCGCGGCGGCGTTAGTCGGAATGGCCGGCCTGAAATTTTCGATAAATCCCGTAGTTCATATATTTCTGGCGATATTCGCCGCCGGTCTTGCCGCGGGCTTGTATTCGCTCATAGCCGGATGGTTCCGCGCCAAATTCCATGTCCACGAAGTTATAAGCACTATAATGCTCAACTACATCGCTTATACGCTTCTCGGCTTCCTCGTGGTTCATCCGTGGTTCAAGGAGAACGGGCCGAACCCTCAGACGCCCGAGATCGCCCATAGCGCTTTTCTCCCCGCTTTCTTCGCTCGCCACGATTTTAATTACGGTTTCATACTCGCCCTTTTGATGGCTGTTCTTATGTGGTTCATCCTCTATAAGACCAGCTTCGGGTTTAACATAAGGTCGGTCGGCTTGAATGAAAAAGCCGCCGAATACAGCGGTATAAATATCTCGAAAAACATCATGCTCGCCATGTTCATCTCGGGCATGCTCGCGGGTCTCGCCGGTTCCGAGCGCGTCATGGGTCTTTTTCATAAATATAACAGCACGGCCTTCGTCGGATACGGTTTTGACGGCATCGCCGTTTCGCTTCTGGTCAACAATAATCCGCTCGGAATAATATTGAGCGCGCTGCTTTTCGGATTTTTGAAAACCGGCGGCTCCTATATGAACCGTGAGATAGGCGTTCCGGTGGAACTCGTCGTGATAGTTCAGGCGGTAATAATCTTTTTCATAGCCGCCGATAAGATCGTCCGCAATATGTTAAACGTCAAGGAATCAAGGTGATAACATGGAATTTTTAATAAGATTGATAATCTCCACGCTTTCAATGGCCGCGCCGCTTTTCATAACCGCGGTCGGCGGAATTTTCAGCGAGCGCTGCGGCGTCGTCAACATCGCCCTCGAAGGCATGATGCTCATCGGCGCGTTCTTCGGCGTCGTCGGCTGTTTTTACACCGGATCGCCCTGGCTCGGGCTTTTAATAGCCGTTATCGCCGCCGGTCTTTTCGCGGTCATTCACGCCGTCATTTCCATTAAATACCATTCGAACCAGGTCGTATCAGGCGTCGCCCTCAACATGCTCGCTTCCGGCCTTACGGTGTTTCTGCTGGACGTTATTTTCGGCATCAAGGGAACTTCCGAGAACGTCGCGACCATACCGAACATGAACGCCATACTCGGCGTCGTGAAACCGGTGGCTGAAGCGGTAAAACAGGCTGGTTACGATAATCAGATGCTTCTTTATAAGGCGCTTGATTTTTCCCCGATAATCCTCATCGGTATAGCCGTCGTTTTTATCGCCCATACGGTTTTATTCAAGACCGTTTTCGGACTGCGCCTGCGCGCCGTCGGCGAGCACGCTAAAGCCGCCGACACCCTCGGCATAAGCGTTTCGAAGATGCGCTACGCCGGCGTCATAATTTCAGGCGTTCTCGCGGGGCTCGCCGGCGCCTATCTTTCACTTTCACTGACCGGCGCTTTCCGTAAAGATATGTCGGCGGGGCGCGGTTACATTGCGCTTGCTGCAATGATAACCGGGAAATGGAACCCGATCAGCGCTTTTATCGCGTCCCTTTTCTTCGGCCTCGCACAGGCGCTTGAATTTTTCATAAGCGAACCCGTGATCCTGGGCGTGAAGATCCCGCAGCAGTTCATCCAGATGCTGCCGTATGTCTTAACGATGGTCGTTCTCGCGGGCTTCATCGGAAAATCAACGCCGCCGCACGATCTTGGAAAAGCTTACGTGAAGGAAGAAAAACTTTAGAAATAAGAAGTAGTATAGGGCATAAAAAAAGAGGCGATCGTTTTCGATCGTCTCTTTTTTTCTTTTTTATTCCGTGCACTATTTATCTATAGATCTGAACACGTAAACGGATTCGCCCGATTTAGTTTCAAGCCTTACGACTTTCAGGTCGTAGCCGGCAAAGTTATCGTAATTATGGATAGCCCCGTTTTTTAATTTGAATGTGATGGAATTTTCAGATCTTTCAACTCCCGTTACGGTTCCGGGAAATTTTTGATCGAACTTACCGAGGAACACGAAGCCGATCTTGCTTTCGAAAAGAAAAAGGTCGGCTTCGCGGTTGAAGGATACGCCCATTTCAGGGTTTTTAAAATGATTCATAACCATGAGAAATATAGAGCCGGCCGCTATTAAAACCAGCAAAATTATAATGGTTTTTCTTGTCATTTTACACGCCCTTTTTTACACGGCCGGTTCAACCAGTGAAAGAACCGCGTAAACCGTGTCTTTTATGCAATAAGCGCAGCTTGACATTTCGTCGCCGGTCATAGGAAAATCGCTCGTTACCGGAAGATTTATCTCGAACGGCCGGTCCTCCGGCATGATCTTTTTCATGAATTTTCCGGCCGTCATATTTAAAAGTTCTGACAGCGTTTCGATCTCATTTTCGGGAGTAACCGTTTCAATATTAATATCGCATATTATTGAGGTCAATTTTTTTAAAATGACGGTTTTCATAGTTAAAATGAATTTGAAACCGACGGGATTAAAAGACGATATGGACATCTGTTTAGCCCCCGCCATGGTACTTTCGTCAAATTGTGATATAGGGGTTTCCTTCAGCGCAAGCGAAGCCATGCCGGTTAAAACCTCGTTGAAAACGGTTTTTAATATAAGTATCCTCTCATTCTTTAAAAACATTTTAGGCCTGACCGTTTCCCATGCTTTTATTATGATCTCAGAGGTGACAGGTTTTTCAAGAACAAGAATAGCTCCATCGCTTATAAGTTCCTGAGAGCGCGATTCGTTACTCGCGCTGGTCATTATTATAACCGGTATAGCGCGGTGGGCTGGAGAATTTTTAAGTTTTTTTACAAGCGCCTGTCCGTCGATGTAAGGCATGTTAAGATCCGATATTATAAGGTTCACGCTTTCGGAAGCGAGTTTTTCCATGACCTGATTTCCATCGGATGCCATAATGAAATTCTTGTTCGTGAAACCGGCCTGTTCAAAGTTCTTTTTAACGAAAAGCCGCGCGGTGTTAGAATCATCGGCTATAAGGATGTTACACTGTTCGTCAAGTACGATAGACATTTAAATCTCCTTAATTATATTTAAATTTTTTAAAAGTACGGATCTTATTCAGTTCTTCTGGTTTCAACGTTTATGACGCTGTTTCTCATGAACGTGTGAAGTATCTCGGCCGGCACTTTCGCCGCAGTAGCATTGTCGCTGCTGTCTTTTACGATGAAGAACATATAGGGTTTCGGGTTTGAAGGCGGCGTCGGATTTCTGAATACGCCGTAAGTTCTAAGCCAGCTTCCTTCTATGCCCCATCCGTTCATGACCTCGGCGAGCGTTTCGGCCTCGGCGAGATTTATCGTATCGACGAAGAAATTTGCGGTTCCCAGAGTCGTGCCGATTGTGATGCCGTCAGCAGGGAATTTATAGACCGTCGGAGTTATGTTTCCGTCAACGTTGTCCCTTATGGCTATCTCGAATTTAGATCTTGAGTCTTCTATTATTTCAAGAGTGCTGACGCTGTCCATGTCGTAATAAGCCAGATTCACAGGCCTGAAATCGTAGTGGGTCTTGCTTAAAACGATGTTGCGCGAATTAAATGTTATCAGATAAGCGGGTTCTCCGTTATTCATTCCGACGCCGAGATCGCCTCCGGCGATATTATATTTATCGATCTGTTTTATAACTACTTTCGATGAATCTACGGCCGTTTCCTGCCCGTTCAGGTTTATGTCCTTGATCGTCAGCGAGCCTGAACCGTAAGTGTTGGCCCTTAATTTTCCTGGAAGCGCCGTGTCCCAGTCCATCGTGTCGTGATACGACGGGTCGTCTCCCGCGTCAAATTCCTGATTGGGTTTCAAAGCGCTGTTTTTCACGAAATATTCCCTGACGAGATTATCGCGGGGCCGAAGAGACTTGAATATGAGAGTCGGCGAATCGTTGTCCTGGACGGCTATGAAAGCCGGAGCGTTCGAGTAATTCTGGTGATGGATATCGGGGTTCGCGTCGGTGCGCCCTATCAATATCTCTTCGGTAAGCGCGCCGTTTGGTTTAATATCGCAGCTGGCGTTACTTACAATGTTCCCTGATTCGTCCTCGCCCGTCGCGTACACGGGCATATCTCCAACGAAATCGTAAGGAACATGGTCCTTTGTCACTTTCATAGGGGCCAGCTCGTATCTCGCGCGTCTGAAGGGCGCTTTTCCGTATCCGGGATATTCGTTGACGGGTATAATCACTGCGTCCTGGACCGTTCCCGGAGCAGCGTTCGAGGATATCGGGTTTATGGTCCGCTCAAGAGTTTTTTTGACGGCGTCTTCGGTGAAGTTCATCTGGATATCTTCTTTTTCTTCGCTGCCGAAATCTCTCCAGGCTTCATCTTTCATGAATTCCTGTGTGTTTGGGCCGCTTTTTATCTTGAGCGCCGATTTGAGTTTCATGTTAGGGTTGTTGTCGCAGAGGGTGTGCCTTATTGTGTCGGGGTACGGATCGCCTGTCGTAGCCCCCTTGAAAGCCACGCCTCCGGCGGGTATGGTTCCGTCGTTTAATTTGACCTCATAATCCGGATTCGGTTTGGTCGGATCGTTTCCGGTGAAGAACGCCTGAGGCGATTGTTTGTCGCGCACGACTATGACGAAGCCGAAAGGCTCGCCGATAGTTGTGTTTAAACCGCCGCCCGCGGCGTAATCGGAAGGCATCGAGGACCCGGCGCCTCCGTCGACCACGAGATCGTAAAACGAATATAAGTTATTTCCCGCGGCGTCCTGCATAAAGTTTCCGCCGGCGTCTTTTTTAGGCGCGCGGCCCTCCCATTTCATTTTAGGGTAGCTGAATTTTATGTAGAGAAAGTATCGTCCCGGATCGAGAGGCATATCAAATGCGTATCTTAAATTTATATCTACTTCGAACTTCCTGTCGGAATTTTTGTAGGACGCGTCTTTCCATGTTACGGCCTTTTTCGAAGCATCGCCGGGGAAGGGTTTTTCATCGGCGAGAGTTCCTTTGGCGATGAGTATGCCGGGTTCCCTCGTGTTCGTCTTCCAGCCGATAAACTTGTCGTTGCCGGTTTTTTCAACGTTCTCGGCGGCCAGATACCATTCGTACGATACGGCGCCGCGGTCGGCGATATTAAGCGGAATGTCGGGATTGGTCTGAGTGCCCGATCCTTCGATCCAAAGCGATTGTTTTTGAGCGGTGCCCCACACTGGCGCCGCTCCCGGTTTTATGCGGCCCAGGGTTGTGGGATCGGTTATAAGCACGGCTCCTGGCGGTTTTTCACCGAAATTTCTAAGTTCGGTGTTTATTATATTGGCTGCCGCTCCGGCCGGTGAATTAGAGGCGTTCGCCGCGGCTCCGGCGTCATAGTTCTCGCCGACGTTGTCATAAGGGCCAATTCCCAATAAAGTCCTTATATTTGCGGGATAGTCGATACTGCCTATGCCGTTATAGGTTTCCATCTTCGCGGCCTGCGTCTCGTGTCTGAAGGATTTGGCGTATCTGAAGGTCGCTTTCGCGGTCCAGATCCCTGCCTGATTTTCATCGACAACGCCGTCGCCGGTGATCTTGATATTTGATACGTAGCCGTCGCTTACGGTAGCTTTAGCGGTTACGTAGACATAGCGTTCGGCGATATAACCCTCGTTGCCGTCGCGCGTTCCGTTTCCGGCTACCCCTCCGCCCTCTCCGTTATCGAAGAAAAGAAATTCGGGCGTGTTAGGCTTATATTTGGGGTCGTTTCTCTGAGGAAGATATGAAGGATAGGGCATATCCTCATATTTATAGCGTTTTACGGAGGCCATCATGCTGATCTTGTAAATGCCGGGCTCTTTCGGAGTGAATTTGAAATCCGGCAATGCTTCGGGTCCGCCTTCGGCGCCGGGTTTTGAAACTCTCCAGTCCGCCCAGTTTATGTTGGGAGCGTTAGGCGGCGCTGGCGGCCATCCGTCCGGAGCGGCGGCGATAGCCGTCGTCGGAAATTCTATCTGCGTGGAAATAACTTTTTTCATCGGCTGGATCATTTCGACCTTCCAGAAATAAGATGCCGTTCCCGGCCTTATGCTGTAGAGGAAACCGCCGAAAATACCGTTTTTATTAGTGTCATGAGTTTTAAGCCATGTGCCTGATCTTTTATTTATATTTACCACGTCGTTGGTGAATTCGGGCGGAGCGTTCTCCATCGACGCGCGATATTGCGTGTCTTCCGCGATCTGATCGATCTGGTTTTGAGGGATCGTGTCGGATAGCGTTCCAAGCGAAGTGAAAGATTCGTTAGGCAGAAGCGAAGAATTGCTGGAAGCAATGTCGACGACGTTTCTCTCTTCATTTCCGGTAGGAGGCCCGGCGAGATTGATGGTAGCCAGGTCAAGTTTTATGTCTTTGATCGCAGTTCCTATGACCAGAGGAGTTCCGCGGCTTATCAGCTGCGTTCCGGCCGCGTCCTGAAATACTTCAAGAACCCTGATCTTTTCGGTTCCAACGGTAAAATCGTTGATCTTGTTGGTCTGTTGAGTGTAATAATCGACCGAGAATAGTTCCGTGGCCGCGCGGACCTGGTATTCTCTGTACCATTTAAAGCTTATTTTTCCGTCTTCGGTGATCTTGATCGGCACGGCGACGGGTTTTGACGGATCGATGGGGTCGAAAGTTCCAAGAGGCGTGCTTCCGTTATCGATAACGGGCCTTGCATCGGTCAGATAATAAACGCTGCCGCGTCCGTCGGCCGCGATACATTTTACGTCATTCGCCATGGGAATAGTGCCCGACTGGATGCCGCCCGCGTTTATAGGCGTATAACCGTCATATTTATTCCATTTCAGCTTTTTGCCGGCGCCTGATTTTAATAATCTGTAAAGGACGCCGCCTTTGCCGTCCCACTGATCGGCGACGCAGAAATCAATTACGTCCATGCCGTCCTCGGCTAAAGGCGCCGCGTAAACCCAGTCCTCGTTTTCATCCTTGGTGGCCGCGCCTATCGCGAGCGTGCTTGTGGTCAGCGGAAGCCCGCCGCCCATGGAGCCGCCATAACCCGTTGAACCGCCGACGGGAATTCCATATTGAATGGTTCCTGTTCCGTCTTTTATGAAACTGATCTGGCCTTTTTTAGCCGAAGGCACGGGCATAGAAGCATAAGTATATCTTCTGCCGGCGCCGGTCGTGCTAAGGCTTAATTTTGCTTCGGTCGCGATGATCGTCGAAACGCCGAGCTGCGTGTCGGCGTGGTCTTCGCCGCATCCGCTTCCAAAATCGGCTTTGTAGCTTATATTTGTGGTGTTGAAAGCCACTTCGACGTCGTTCTCGGTCCTGGCGGGAGGAAGCGTGAGGCCGCCTAAATCAAGGCCTGGCGGGATTTGATCGACCCACTGGGTAACCCAGAGTTTAATATATTGTTTTTTGAATTCGTATCTTCTCTGCCAGTTTCCGGCGCCCTGGAGGCTTGTGTCATTTAACGCGCCATGATAATACCATCTGACGAAATATCCGGGATACCAGCTTCCGCTGGTTCCGGTTATGGTCTTTGTCACGTTTCCCGCTGCGTCTTTTTCCGTTTTGACGACCTTGGATATTCTTCTGATCTGGTTCGGGTCTAAATTGGGGATCGTGGCCATGGGTTTGGGATCGCTCCATGTTCCCCAGTGCCACCCTGAAAGGTCATATCCCCACCATATACCGCTGTTATTGGCCGGTATCTTATCGTTTAATATGGTTCCGTTGGGAAACGTGAGACTTACGAACTGGGGCGTGGTTTTGGGCGGGTTGCTCAGCGCGGCGCTGAGAACCGCGCCGCTGTATTTATCGATGTATGACTGTTTAATGTTGGCGGGCGGCTGCGGAGCGGGTCCGAGGCCGTCATCGGCGGTGTTGTCGTAATAGATCGTGGTGTTGCACAGACGCCTCGGAAAACTGAAATCGAGCGCGCCGTGATAGCTGCAGTTTATGGAGCTGGCGTAGTTTATAACGTCATAGTAAAGATCTCCGTTGGCGTCAGCGCCTATGCCCACTATTCCTTCGCTCGCGGGAGGGTCGATCGGATAATAAGTATTCGCCGCCGGAGCCGCGGGCGACGGATCCGTAAAAGCTGAAAGAACGTAAATATTTCTGAACTGATCGGCCGATATCGAATAATATTCGTCCTTGGCGCCGAAGAGCAGTTTTCCTCCCGGGATCGTGACGCGGTCGCCCGTAGCGTTAATGGACTGGTTGGCGTAAACGCCTTTGAACGGGCCCGAGCCTATCATAACGTAAACTTCGCCGTTACGGTTATAAACGGAGTCTTTCGCAAAAACGATCTCCGTCCGGAAAATGATGACAGCGATAAAAACAAGGCATAAAGCTAATAATAATAATGTGATCCTCTTGTTCATTACGCTCACGCTCCTTTTAATTTAAAATAATGCTTCTTATATAATTATACAGGATATATGTAAATTAATCAATGGATACGGCGCCGATAAGATATACCGCTGGATGATCAGCATGCCCGGTATAAATGAATTCGCCGTCAGAACCGTAATTTAAGCCGGCACAAAAGATCAAGCGCGGGCCGGATCCGATGCCGTGGATAATTAAAGATCGTTTTCGAGGTTTTCACCTATAACTTCGATGCTCTCTTTCGGAATTTTGTATTTTGTCAGGATACCGATGATAACTTTTGCCGTTATATCCCGCCCGCCGTATATAATTGGAGCGTTTCTGAATTTTTGAAATTTCGGGTCGCTGATGCCGCTTATGTATTCACTATTTGAAAGCATGCTTTGGAATCGTTTAAGCGCGACCCCGTTTGAAATTTTGTTGAAGTTATCCGGGATGTTTTTGTATTCTGTATTCGTTCCAGCCTTCGCGGGCTTGACCATGTCCGTCAAAAGGTTTAAAATGTTCGTGTAGGAAGGTCCGTCCCAGATCATCGCTTCGATCCCGTCCGCTCCGGTTTTGAAGCCGTCTCTTTTTTTTACCGCCGTTTTTTTATCGATAGTTTTTCCGGACATCAGGCCTGATTCCATGACGAAAGATATTCCTTCATCGGCGGCGGCCTGTTTTACCGCTTCGATCGATTCATTTTTGATCCTTTCAAAAAGTTTTTCGCTCTCTTCGCTGCTTAAATAATGAAATTTTAAAACTGAATTCCTTAAGTTTTCAAACGCCGCGGTCGTTTCATTCAATTTGATTTTGAGTTCTTTCTTTTCAGCGAGAAAATTCGTTTTTATTTTATCTATTTTGATCCTGTGTTCTACGCTTCTTGTTTTTTTTTCATTTTCGTTATTTATGGCCGCGTATGTCTCTTTGAAGCTTTCATTTTTCATATTGATCTCCATATCGGTCTTATGGTCTATCTTTTGAAGTTCGTCCGTCACGGCCGTTATTTCGTTTCTTAACCTTCGTAATTCCTGGGCGCTCGCTTCCCCGGCTCTTTTGAATTCTATATTTCTGTCGCTTTCGGCGCGCGTTACGGCTTCGGCCATGAGATTTGACGCTTCGACGGGTTTTACGAAGAGTTCGGCGTTTTGGTCATAGTAGAGCATAAGCGGATGGCGGGCGTAAACCCGCTTCATATCAACGGTTCCTATGATATTATTACCGCTCGCGTCATTTTTTTCGGTTCCGGCGCCGGATGCGGTCCCTGACGAAAAAAGCGCGGCAAAAAAGGCCGCGGATATTAAAAATGAAAAAAATACGGTCTTTGAAATACGGTCCATTTTACTCCCTCCGTTCGCCGTTTCCAGCCGGTTTCGAGAGTATCTCGACTATGCGTTCTATATTTTCTTTCGGAACTTTATATTTAAAAAGTATGTTCGCCGCGACGGCCGCGGTTATATCAGCTCCCCCGGTTATTACTGACGACGACGCGAGCGCTCCGCCGCTTTTTTGTTCCGTTATTTCCTTTCTTTTCGAATATATTTTTTCGAGCCTGCCGCGGGCCTCGGACGGGCCTTTTTCATCGGCGTCTCTCGTGTCGGCGATCTGAAGTATATTTAATATATCGCTGTAATCCGGACCTTTTTTAAGTATGTCGTCTAACTTTTTAAGTTTTTCCGGGTCGTCCGCTCTTTCACCGGCGCCCGTTTCAGTTTTTGGAGATGCGGCCATGCCGCTGGAATTTACGACCGCGCGAAGGCCTTTTTTCGAGGCCACGGCGATTATCGTTTCTTTGATTTCCGCGTTTATTTTATCGAAGGTCGCCGAGGTTTCCGCTTCGTTCTGATAAAAATATGCCATAAGCGAGGTTTGCGATCTTTCAAATGAAAGCGAAAGTTCCGCGACCGCCGCTTTTTGTTTTTCCGTTTCCTCGTTTATCTTCATCTGCACCTTGCCGAGTTCGGCCTGAAGCTCTTTCTGTTTGGCCTGTTTGCTCTCCGGCGTTTTCGCCGTCATTATCTCCGCTTTCAGTTTTTCATTTATCTTTATCGTTTCGGCTGAGTATCGGTTCTCGATATTTTTAAGTTCTTTTTCGGCCTCCTGAAGCAGCGCTTTCGTTTTGTTTAACTGCCCGGCTTTTGAGTCTTTATTCTTTTGATATTCGTCGTTTCTGACCGTTGCGGCTTTTAAAAGTTCGGCCGCCGTCGGCGTCCCTTCGAACGGTTTTATGAAAAGACCGGCGTTTTTGTCATAATACTGCATCAGGGGGTGAAAAGCGTATATGGCGTCCAGGTCCGCCATTCCTATTATCGCGTCCGTTCCGGCTTCCCCGCCGGCCGCGAAAAGCGGCGAATAAAAACAGGCGGCCATAAAAGCGGTGGTTAAAATTAAAAACAGATCTTTCTTTTTCAATTGCTTTCCTCCCTGTATTTTTTTAAAGATATCCGATGATCATAAAACTAATCCGGCATATTACCTCTCTGCTTGCGGATGAGGGGCGTGCGGTATTATTAAAATATTGTTTTTTATTATACTAAAATTTCGTGAAAATTAAAATCAAAAAAATAAAAGCGTTGGAATTTAACTCTTTCCGACGGTTAAGGGGCCGCTGGCAATGCCGGGGCGGCATGTATTATTTTTTTCATGGATAAAATTGACCGCCGTATGGATTTTTAAATTAAATTTATGTTATAATACGGCGGATTTCATTTTTTAGAAACAGGGTTTTAAAGTGGATATAAAAAAAATAGCTTTGATAGAGCCTTCGGCGGACGCGGAATGCCTCACGACGGAGATATTCGCCCAGATAAGGTCCTCGCTGCCGTTTCTCGCCGGGGCTTTGCGGTCGGAAGGCTTCGGGTGCGCGGTTTATTGTGATGAACTCATAAAGTTAACGCCGCGGATTGAAAAAATAGTTAATTCATACGACGCGGCGGGCATTTCGGTCACTATCAACACCGTTTCAAGAGCGGTCGAAATAGCTGAAGCCATAAAAAAGATAAACCCTTCGTTTCCAATTATATTCGGAGGCCATGTCGCCGGAAACTTCGCCGATAAACTGTTGAAATATGGAGATTACTGCCTCATCGGGCGCGCTGAGGCCACTTTGCCGCTTTTACTGAAAACGATAGGCGAAAGAGGTGATCCGGACGCCGTCGCTAATTTGTGTTTTTCGCGCGGGGACGCGATCGTCAGGACAAAAAGATCCGACATGGTTTTCGACCACGCTTCCGACTTCGGCTCCGTAATTAATTTAGGCGGTTTTTCGGAACTCAGAAATTTTCTCGGATTTAAAAAACCGCCGCTTTATTCGATCTTTACTTCAACAGGATGCGTCAGAAACTGCGCGTTTTGCGTGACCGAAAGAAAATACGCGAAGCGCGGCGAGAAAAACGTGATATCCGATCTTGAAAGCATACTCGCCCTTCACCGCGGCTTTTTGCCGCCCCGTATAATGATCGTTGACGACTGCGCTTTCGGCGACCGTGAATATCTCAAGGCTCTGTTGAAAAAGATCGCTGAAGTTCGAAGAAAAAAGAATTTTTCGATGATGCTGCAGTTCCATGTCAGGCCTCTTCTCGATGACGCTGAAATAGCGCCGCTTTTAAGGGAAGCCGGCGCCGGGACGCTTTTAATGGGGTTTGAATCCGCGTCCGACGAATCTCTGGTTCACGAACGGAAAGGAACCACTGTAGCGGATAACGCTGCCGCGATCGAAAAATGCCGCGAACATGGCATTATTCCCTACGGATATTTCGTCGCGGGTTTCGATACCGATACCGTGGATTCGGTCCGGAATATATTTGATTTTATAATCGAACATAAGCTCGTCGCTCAGGTTCTTCCGATGGGGGTCATGGAGATCGATCAGGACGGGAAAAAGATCGAGGGGTCTTCCGAGACGCTCGACCCGCATTCTTTCGGCGCCACCATATTCGTTTCCCACAAACCCGTCAGGATGAAACCTTATGAGCTGCAGCTCGCTTTGATCGAAGGTTACGATAAAATATATTCCAAAAAGAGAATATTTTCTTTTTTAACGATGCGCGAAAAAATTTATCACGCTTTCTTTTGCGCCGCATATAAAAAATGGCGTCCGAAACTCGAACGCCATCTTAATTATTTAAAGCTTCTCGATAAATTCAGCGGCGCCGTATAAGCAGCGTCTATTCTCCGTTTTCCGTGAACTCGCATATCACGGCCGTGAAAAGCTTTATCCCGTTTATTATATCCTTATTTTCGACGCTGAATTTCGGGTGGTGCAGCGGAAAATTATCGCCTTTTTTTCCGGTCCCGAAGAACGCGAAAGCGCCAGGGGTTTTTTCCGCGTAATACGCGAAATCCTCCGCGCCCATAGATTGCGCGACCGGATCTATAATATTATCTTTTCCTAATATTTTAGCCGCCGCTTTTTTATATATGGCTGAAGCGCCGGGATCGTTGACCGTTACCGGGTAACTATTGATCCATTCTATCTTATACCCGGCCCCGAATTCCTCGCATTTAAGTTTAATAAGCTGTTCGAGCCTTTTCGGCAGATATTCGCGAAGTGCCGGGTCCAGGCTTCTGACGGTTCCGGCGAGGCTTAATTTAGCCGGAAGGATGTTTCTCGCCGTTCCCGCGTTCATCATGCAGAAACTTATGACGCCGGCCGCGAGCGGGCTGATGTTGCGGGATACGATCTTTTGCGCCGATACGATGAGTTCGGCCGCGAGAAGGAGAAGATCGTGCGATTCATCGGGTTTAGCCGCGTGCCCGCCGCGCCCTGAAAATTCTATTTCAAATTCGTCCACGGCCGCCATGACGCCGCCGTCGCGAAATCCGGCCGTGCCTGATAAAAGACCCGGCATGACATGCTGTCCGAATATATATTTTACCCCTTTTAAAACGCCTTTTTCAACCAGCGGCAGCGCGCCGCCCGGCGCCATTTCCTCGGAAGCCTGGAATATGAACCGGACCGCGCCGGCTTTAATATGTTTTTTGACCATATCATAATTTTCGGTGACGGCGCAAAGCGCCCCGAAAAGCATCGCCGTGTGCGTGTCATGGCCGCAGGCGTGCATGACGCCTTTGTTCTTTGAACAAAAAGCCGCGCCCGTTTCCTCTTCTATCGGGAGCGCGTCCATATCGGCGCGAAGCGCGATGGCCCCTCCGTCGCCGGCTTTATCCTTGAAATTTACGTCAACCCAGAATCCGTAAGTGTCGTCAAATTTCACGATCTCGATATATTCTTTTTTTATGATATTTGACAGTATGAACTCGTGAGTTTTTTCTTCTTTCTGTGAAAGTTCGGGATTCGCGTGAAGGTGCTCGCGAAAATTAATGAATCTATCGGCGTTTTTGTCTATATAAGATTTTAATATTTCAAGGATATCGTCTTTCAAATCGGATCAGTCCTTTTATTTTATTTATAAACAGGAGCCTTAAATTGCCCGGCTGTGAGCGCGCGGGCTGAACCTTCTGACCATCTATAAAAAAATCATTGATTATCGGGTTGCCATAGCGTTTTGCGAAGACGCGGATCATTTCGAGTCGGCTTTTTGTTTGATGGCGGATGTTATTTTATCAGTATAAAGCCTTACGATCTCGATTATAGCCTTGTTATATTTTTTCTTCGCTTCGTCGAGGGCCGTTCTTCCCTTATAGTTCGGGTATTTAGTGTCGCTGCCCTTTTCAAGCAGCATTTTCACGCAGTCGTAATTTTTGGCGTAGATAGCGTAGAAAAGCGCTGATTCGTCGTAATTGGTCTTTGCCCAGCTGTCGCCGCCCTTATCGAGCAAGAGCCTTACGGCTTCAGGTTTTCCGGCTCCGGCGGCGAGCATCAGCGGAGTTTCTCCTCTGGAATTCCTGTTGTTGACCTTCGCTCCGCTTTCCAGGGCTTTTTTAATTCTTGAGATATCACCGGCTTTCGCCGCCGTGAAAAGTTCGTTAGGGGCGTCGATGATCTTTGGCGAAAGATTTATGAACGCGTGAGAAAGACCCGCTTCGTCGCCGTAAACCTTCAATCTATATTCTCCGCCGGTCTTGGGTATCTCAAAACTCAACGATAAAAGCGCCGAAGAATTTTTATCGAGATGCGTCTGGTCTTCCTTATGTGAAAATTCTTTCTCTTTCTCGTCAACTATCTTTATTTTTGGTATCTTGCCGGAGACGAAACCGCTTTTATTTATTACGTTCAGAGTTATATAATAAAAATCGGATCCGGGAGTGTCCTTTTTCCTTTCCGCTTTTATAATTTTATATGAATAATCGTCCGCCGCCGCCGTTTCGTCTATTTCATGCGTCGCCGTCTGAGCCGCGGCTTGTGCCGGAACGCCAATGAGATTAAAAAGAAGGACCGCCGCTAATAAAAACAATAAATCTATCTTTTTCAATTATTATTTCCTCCTTGAAAAATTAAAAAAATCTTTAACCCTGGCACCCGCGCTCGGTTTTACGGTTATCGCGCCGTGAGGGCACATTTCCTGACAGCAGAAGCAGCGGATGCATTTTTTCAGGTCGAAATCGAGATCTTTCGGTCCCGGCTGCGTTATGGCTTTCGCCGGGCACAGATCCTTACAGATCATGCAGAATTTGCACTTGTCCTTGTGATAGAACGGCGCCGGCGTGAAAAAAGATTTCAGAAATTTTTTGAGAAATCCGAACATAGGCCAGTCGGAGTCGATTATATGGGGAAGTACGAAATTTTCAATATTGAAATCTGCCGCCGGATCTCCGGTTATTTCTATGTCTGAAAGTTCGGATCCGGGAAGGCCCATATTCATTGCCGCCCGCCCCGTGAAATAACTCTTCGGCGATATCTTTAAAAGCGAGGCGGCCACCGTGTCTATCGCGACGCAGTTTCGTCCGCCCATAAGTATATTTAATTCCCGCACCGTTCCGTTGGCCGGGCCGTTGCCTTCCATGCCGCATATTCCGTCAAGAATGGTGAAAGTTGGCGAGATCGCGAGATTAAGCTCGACGAGCATTCTCGCGAAAAGATCCGCGTCGGCGCCCGCTTTAAAGTGCCATTGCGGCTTTAAGAGGCCGACGACGGCGCCGAACATGTTTTTAACGGCCATCGTAAGAAGCATCTGACCGTGGGATTTTAATTTGGCCAGATTGACTATTTTATCCGCTTCCAGAATATCTTTCGCGACCTCGAAGCGTTTGAATATTCTGTTTTCTGAATTTACTTTCAATTCGGCGCTGGTTTCAAACGAGACGACCTTCGCGCCGAGCTCTTTGGCGATAGCGCCTATTCCGCATTTTTCCGCAACGGATACCGCGCTTCCGAAACCGGGGCTGTCGCCTATCGTTAATTCGCAGCCGATGTCCTTTAAAATCGAACCGGCGGCGAAAACGATCTCCGGATGTGTCGTTACATGACGGCCGCTGTCCCGCCCGAAAAGAAGGTTCGGCTTCAATAAAACTCTGTCGCATCTTTTGAACATGGCCGCCGCGCCGCCGAAAACATCGAATATAGCGGTGATTTTTTCCCGCAATATTTTTCTGTCATAATCTTTTACCTTGAATAACGCTACTTTTTCCAGACGCTTCACCCTTTTTTTTCGGCCGATCGCCGTTTAAAATTTCATGCCCTTATTTCGTCGAGTTAACGAAATTCAGCCTGAGATTGGTTATAAGTCCCTGGATCTCGTTGCTTTCCTGAACTGAAAGGTGGCTTTTAAGATGTTCGTATACGGCCGCTATGCAGTCTATCGAAAATCTCGCCTGAGCCATATCGACCTTCGTTTCCGTCGATTTCGGATCGGCCGCTATTTTGCCGAGGTTTATCCACGCCTTCTGAGCCATCATCATTATAAATGAAGTGGCGAGAGTATAAGATGTCATGTGCGCCATCATTTCTTCAGGATCCTGCTGCTGGTTCTGATTCTGGGTTTCAGCCTGTACATTTTCATTTTCCGACATTTTCGTTACACCTCTTATGATTTTTTATTAGTAAAGGCGGAAAACGGGGTTGTTATCGTCCGCCGTCTTCCGCCCTTTTTGTGTTTATATTTTTTCCATTAAGTTATTTACTGACTATTTTATCTTCGCGGGTTTTTTTGCGCCCTTGTCGTCCGCTTTAACGGGTTCGGCGGGAGGGGCGGGCATCGTGGGGTCGACGGGCGTCATAGCGTCAGGAGCCGGCATGTTGGCGTCGGGAGCCGGAGGCATAACGCTCGCATCGGGAGTGGGAGCGGGCGTCGGTTCAGGAGCGGGAGCCGGAGCCGCGGGAGCGGAAGCCTTGGCTTTTTTGTCTTTTTTTGCGTCTTTAGCTTTTTTAGGTTCTTCTTTCTTTACTTCAACGGGAGCCGGAGCGGCCGGGGCTTCAACGGCCGCGGGAGCTGCCGCTGCGTCAACGGGAGCAGCCGTGCTTGTTGAAACTTCAGAAGCTTTGTTTTCAACGGCTTTTTCAACTTTAGGTTTCGCGCTTCTATTGCGTCTGTATCTTTTTTTGTGTTTTTTAACGGCTTTTTTCTCTACTACTACCGCTTTGATCTCAGCCGCTACGAAAGCGTTTTCGTTGACGGCCTGAGCGATGACGGAGTTGATGTTTTCGAGGCGGTCGAAATTAGCTTTTTCGAATATTTCAGGATATTTAGCCATGAATTCGGCGATCTGGCGTTCGAAATCCATCTGATCGGTGTCGCTTGCCCATTTGCCGAGAGCGCTGAAACGGGTGTTTATCTTTTTGCGGTCGTATGTGAAGCAGGGGTTCGAGTGGCTGAAATAAGGCTTGGTCTTTATGTCTGAGATCTGAGCCATCATGAAATCGAGGAAAAGGTCGTCCGAAGCGTTTTCCCATATAGCCTGAGCTATTTTGACCCTTGATTTCAGAAGTTTCGCGAGGTCGCAATCGCAGTCGAGTATCGCGAGTTTTCTTTCATAGCTTGAAACGAGCGCGTCCAGCTGAGCCTTTAAGATGCCGCGATTGTCGAAATTAAGGTTTCTGAATATAGTTTCAGGGAACTTAAGCTGGCTCATGGAAGCGTCTCCGCCTGCTATTGAAAAATCGGGTATGAATATACCGGGGGAGAATATTATCGGAATTACAACGATAATAAAGAGTATCGCGACGAGCGAGCGCGGAATGTTGATGGGCAGGATCTTGGTGATCTCGGAGATCTTCGATTTAGCTATCCCTGCGTAATCGAGTTCGGGTTCGTTTCCGGTAACTACGAGGATCTTTGTTTTATAAACGGGATGTTCGGTCTCTACCGTGTTTTTGGTCGACAGAGTTTTGGTCCTGATGTCGGGCGTTACCGAACCTTTGATATTGTGTTCTAAAGTACTCTTTCCGGGGGTCATTGAATTGTTCTGCATATTATCCACTCCTTTAAATTATAGTGTTTTCGGGTCGTACATCCTTGTGGATAAATTCCTTAAGTATATAAAGTGCTTAAATAACAGGGCTTAATTTTAACAAAAAAAAATTCAAATGTCAAATACTGCCGGATAAAGCAAATACCGTCCCATTTCAATATGAATGAGGCGGTATCATCCTGATAGTGATTTTCTTCCGTGAAAACTAAATGTGCGCTACATTTTTGATTATAGCACTTAATTTTCATTTTTCGCAAGGGATATTTTACTTATTTTAATACGTTAATTACGATCTCGCCCAGGCAGGCGTTTCTTCCGTCCGAATAAAGCATCATAAGTTTTCCGGGCGCGTAGGCCTCGCAATTTTTTGTCGCATCGCTCAAAAAGTCCAGTTTATTTATGGCAAAGCTTTTAACTTCGATTTTTTTATTTTTTTCTGAAACGACGTCTATCGAGCATCCCGTCTTTTTTTCAACGTAAAAATAATAGTTCCCGGCCGCGTCCGCGTCGAGCGCCAACACCGACTGAGCGTCTTTCCACACCGCCATCGAAGCTATCTCGTCGCTTCCGCCGGCGGGCGTTATGACCGCTTCGAAAACGCCTTTATTTTCGTCGAGCATTACAAGTTTTTGGTCCGAATAGATCAATGAACCCGCTTCGCAGATGAATTCGGATCCGGCCTTATCCGGCTCTTCCCTTATCAGCTTGCTTTTGATGTCTCTTATGTAGGCGTTATGAAGGCCGCTGTCGTAGACCAGAAAGAAGCTGCCCGGCATTTTCCAGGCACGGTGTATGATCGCGCCTTCTTTAGCGGTCATCATGTAAAAATTATCTATATTTCCGGAAGCGTCCGCAAGTCTTAGTGTTCCGGTTGATTGTTCCAGAAGGTATATTATGTTTTCCTTATCGAGCATTATATCGATGAAAAATCTGGCGTCGAATTTTTTATCCGCGGGGTGTTTTAATTTTATCACTTCGACCGGCGTTCCGTCGGTCTTAAATTTGGCTATAAGCGGTTCATAGCGGTTAACGGCGTAAATAAAACCGTCTTTTACGGTGAAACTCTGCGGCATGAATTTAATTTTTTCTTTGCCGAGCGTAAGTTCGCCGCCTTCGTTATCCTTGATCTCGACGCTCATCAATTTTTTAACTTCGAGTTTTATCGCGTCCCCGGCATGAGCGTAATTTATGCCATGGCCGGATATTTTCGAGCTTATTATAAAACAAAACATAAAAATTAAAACTGTTATTTTTGATCTGAAATTAAACATATTTATTTCTTCCTTTCAAAATTTTTAGGGACGGAAACAAAGTTCCATCCCTATTTTATAACAGACTCTATTATAATTCAATACTTAATTTAAAAGACATGTTTTCATCACCCGAAGCTGCCGCTTCAAATGCTTTTTGTTATAGACATGTGCCGGAACAAAAGTTTAAAGGTATCTTACCGTTATTTTTCCGGTCACTTTGTATGTTTCTTTAGCGTTATCGCAGCAGATGTCTATGTGGTTGCCTTTTATGGCGCCGCCTACGTCGCACGCTAAAAATTTGACGCCCGGATACTGGTCTATCGTAAAATAAGTGCCTGTTTTTATTACGCGCGGATCGGTCGCGCAGCTGACGTAACTTCCGGGTTTATAATTTTGAAGAGTTCTTAACTTGTTTCCGCGGCAGTCGAGGGCTCCGCCTTCCATTGCGGCTTCGGCTTTAGATTTATATCCGCCGGGAGGAGGCGGGAAATACCCGGTCGCGGAGACGTTCGATATAACTTTTCCGGTGCCCTTGGGCGTATCGCCTGAAGGTTTTGCCGTACCTGCCGAAGAAGGTTTTGTTTCATCCTTTGAGGCAGCCTCCGTCTTTGGCGCGGATTTGACCCTTATCTTTTTTTTGCATATCCATTCGGTTTTTCCATTTGCTCTTTTTATCTTGTATCTGCCGGCGCTCTGATCGAGTATGGTTACTTTTTCGCCGTTTGCCATCTGGCCCATGCCGGCCGTTTCGTTTGAAGAATTGTTATTTCCGGCGGTTTCGCCTGAAGTTTCGGCCGCGCTGTTTGATACGGTTTCATTAGAAGCCGTGTTCGGGCAGTTCGAGTTTTTATCGCCTATTCCGAAAAACGCGAGCAGTTTTTTGAAGAATTTGCCCAAGAAAGAATCGTCGCTGCTTAGTTTTTCGCCTATCTGTTTAACCTTTGAAGCGACATCTTTAAAGAAATCGCCGATCTTCGAAATGATCGACTGACATGACGAGCCTATTTTCTGAATACCTTCTTCAACGCCCGCGGAAGAAGCGCTGGTATCGCTCGAAACGCTTCCCTGCCCTAAATTATCCGAGATCGATTCGATGCCTCCCGAAAAAGCAGCCGGCGCTGAAAAGATGTTGAATAAGAAAATGAATGCGATCATAAGGGCTGTTTTTCTGATAAAAAACGAATTCATAGTTACCACCCTCTTTTTATTTTTTAAATATTTTATTACTCAAATAATATTATTTTATTTTCCGGCAGTTTTGAAAATCTATGTCCAGATACCTTTTTGGATAACCGGTTTTTAAAATAATTCCGTCAGGGCTCGAGGCGGTCAAAAAAATACAGGCAAAAACAGAGAAAAAACGAAACTATTTCTATTATACTACAAAGTAAGTAAAAATTGTTCCAAAAAATCTTTGGATGTCAAAAAAATCTTTGGAATTTATATTTGCTTGAAAAATATTTATTCAGAGGTTTTTACAATTATATTAAATGTCTATGATCAGTGAACCGATTTTTAAATAACTATGGTGAATGAAAAAGCAAGTTTTTAAATTACATGGAATTTTTTCCGGCCGCGATGAAATATAGCTCAATTCATCTCAACCATATGTTTCCAGTATCTTTTGGGCATGCAGCGGCGCTGAAGTTTGGGATTTATCCTGGATTCTATGGCGACCGATCTGAAAAAAGTTTTCCATAATTTTCGGAATTTCATTTCTTCGCCTGAAAATTCCGGTTCCGAGTCGATGCCGATGTCCGACATCGACCATTCGTTTTTATCGTAAAATGCGCCGGTGCCGCGCCCGGTATCGTGTATAAGCCAGCGTTCGTCCGGAAGCCTTTTGGCGAAATGCGGGGCGAGAAGCCCGGCTATATTGTTGTCGGGTTCGATCTTTGCGTAATATATCCCTTCCGCGGTGAGAGAAAATCTTAAAAGACCCAGCAAACGGTGGGTTTCGCAACTTACGCTATCGCGCAGATCGTGGACTCGCCTGACCCGGTCGTCGCAGATGTGGCTGTCGACTCGTCTGCCGTGGGTCAGACCGGCTTTGATATATTCATATATCGCTTCGCCGGGCCTGTTGCGGTCTGAGAGGAACGCCCGGAAGACGTTGTGGAGCGAGTCGAGCGACATGGTCTTTATTATGAAGTTTATGATTTTATCGGATTTTTCAGGCGATGTCCTGATGAACCTGTTTTCAACGAAAAGAAGTTCTTCCGCATCGGATTCGGATATCACCGCGTCCGGCTTTTCGTTAGACGAAACTGCATCGTGAAGCGCCGTTAAAAGTCCCTCGAAACTTCCATCGTATAAGTAATTAATCATTTTTTACCTTAACTCTCAACTTTTCGCTTTCCACTCTTAACTGATTTTAAAGTTCCCCGGTTATCGCCGTGACGGCGAGCTCCGTCGTTATCGACGGTGTCTGAGGCTGGTCGAATAAAAAAAGCTGCCCGGCGTTCCGATCTTTTTTGGGCGGCGCGATCTGCGGTAGTATCAGCCCTTTTCTGATAACCATTTCGTCTAACTTTGCTTCCTCATGATATTTTCCGCCGCAGGTTATGAAATATTTGGCGCGTTTTAAAACGACGCCGAGTTTTTTCAGGTCGTAGAATGTCAGCGAATGGACCTTTCTTGCGATCAGTATTTTTTGTGCCGAACGCACGCCGATACCCGGCACGCGAAGGATCGTCTCATATTTTGCCTTATTTATCTCGACCGGAAAAAGGTGAAGATTATGAAGCGCCCAGCCGGACTTCGGGTCGAGGTCGGTTTCTAAGTTCTGGTGTTTTTCATTGAAAAGCTCCTCCGCGTTGAATCCGTAAAAGCGCAGAAGCCAGTCGGCCTGATAAAGCCTGTGTTCGCGCAGCAGCGGGGGTTTTGAGATGACCGGAAGTTTCGGATTGTCGCCGACGGGCATATATGCCGAGTAAAAGACCCGCTTCATGTCGAATTTTTGATACAGCGCCTCTGATAGTTTTACTATCTGGCGGTCGGATTCAGGCGTCGCGCCGATTATAAGCTGAGTGCTCTGCCCGGCCGGAACGAAACTCGGCGCTCTTTTAGATAATTTACGCTCGCTCGCGCTCTCTATTATTTCGTGGTGTATCTGGCCCATCGGTTTTAGTATGGCTTCCTTGTTTTTCTGAGGCGCCAGAAGTTTCAGGCTCTCGCTCGTCGGAAGCTCTATATTCACGCTCATTCTATCGGCGTACATTCCGGCCTGGGATATAAGTTTGGGATCGGCGCCGGGTATGGCTTTCAAATGGATATAGCCGTTGAATTTTTTGTCGACGCGAAGTTTTTTCGCGGCTTTCAATAAAAGTTCCATGGTCTGGTCCGGGCCGTCCTTGACGGCGGAGCTTAAAAAGAGGCCTTCTATGTAATTTCTCATGTAAAAATTGACCGTGAGATCGCATATTTCATCCACCGTGAAGGTGGCGCGTTCTATATCGCTTGTAACACGGTTCACGCAATAAGCGCAGTTATATATGCAGTCGTTGGTGAAAAGCACCTTTAAAAGCGAGACGCAGCGGCCGTCGGCGCCCCAGACATGGCATATGCCTGATTCGGCGGCGTTTCCGATCCCGCCCTTCGTGTTCTTTCGAGTGCTCCCGCTCGATACGCATGAAACGTCGTATTTGGCCGAAGCGGAGAGTATCCTTAGTTTTTCTGAAACTTCCATAAAGCGCGCCTTTTAAAGTTCGTTGTTCGAAAATAATTTCGACCACGAACTTATTATAACACACTTTTTTACTTTTGTCGAAAATAATTTCGAAAAAATATTGATCTGGTCCCGCCTTTTTCTTAAAAGTGGCGCGCGGGCTCAATATATAAGGATAATTTTTCCGAAAATATAAATCTGTATTGTAAGTTTATGAGTAATTTTTATTTCTGAAAAGATCATTAAAGCTTGATCTTTAAAACCTCAGAAGCCAGTTTTACGATAGCGTCCGGCTTGAAAGGCTTGTTCATGTAAACGTCGGCTCCGGCGTCGATACCTTTCTGCCGTTCCGCTTCCTGGCCTTTTGCCGTCAGCATTACGATATAGACATTGCTAAGTCCGAGTTCTTTTTTTACGATTCGGCAGACCTCGTATCCGGCCTCGTTTTTTTCTTTTGGTTCCCCGAAGCTTGAAAGCATTCTCTTGCTTTTTCCGCAGACCTCGTATCCGGTTACCTCCGGCATCGTTACGTCAAGAAAGACAAGATCGGGCATTTCTTTTTTTATGATATCCAGCGCTTCGGAGCCGTTCCCAGCTGAAAAAAACTCGACGCCGCGGTCTTCAAATTCTTCCAGAGTTTGTTCGAGAAGCAGCCTTAAATGAGGCTCGTCGTCAACTATCAATATTTTTGGCATTTAGGGTCCTCCGTATATTTTTATTGGCGAAGCCTTGCGCTATTAAAAACGGCCGCGGCCTGAAGAGCGAGCGCGTGGATAAATTTAAGGTCTTTAGCTGAATAAGAAGCTCCATCCTCTTTAGCCGCAAGACATATAAGGCCTACAGGCTCTTCCTTGAATTTAACCGGTGAAAATATCATGGATGAAACGCAATTGAAATTTTTTTGGAATCGTATATCGGTTTTAATATCGTTAACTATTTCAGCTTTCGAGAAAAAAAGGTTCTTGTTTTCGCCGGTCCCGCAAAAATCAGTTATAGTTTGTTGAAGGCGGGTTTCGCCGAAAAAATCGATGAGGGCCATGTCTCCGGTTTCTTTTTTGAAGAAAAATATGCATCCGTCGGTGCATTTTATCATATCTCCGGCTTCCCGGAGAATAAAACCGGAAAGTTCCTTGAAATCAGAAGTGGCGGCTGTTTTTTCGGAAAGATCATAAAACATATTCAATTCTTTATATTTTTCAAGCGTTTCATCGGCCAGCCTGCATCGTTCGATCTCGCTCGTGATTACATAAGATATCAGAGGAATAATATTTTCCGTATCTTTTTTCCCGGCTATCCAGCATACCACCTCGCCTGAAATATGAACGGATGTGTGTTTGCATGACGGATCGTTCGGCTTTTCGCCAAAGATGATGTTTCCTTCGTTATCTTTTATGGCTATGCTTGCGTTAGTCAGTCTCAAAATATCGTTTATAACAGCGGCGATCTTTTTTTTATTGACTATTTTTTTAATATTTAAAGTATGCATTTTGTCCTTCAAGAATTGGTTTGTCTTTGTCCGTATAAGGGGCTGATGAAAAAATTATACCACATAATATAACAATATTGAAAAACAATTTTTATAAATTTCATGTTGACCGGCGTTCTTCGCGCGGCATATTGTTTTATTCGTTTACATGTGATAATATTTAAACCATGAATAATTTTAAAAGCCTTGATGAAGATAAAAATATTTTATCGGACAATGAAGTGAAATACAGGCTTTTGTTTGAAAATCCGATCACAGGTTTTTCCTGCCACCGCGTGATAGTTGACGCATCCGGTATTCCCGTGGATTATGTTTTTCTTGAATTGAACGATACTTTCGAGTGCTTTACCGGCCTTAAAAGAAAAGAAATAATAGGAAAAAAAGCCACCGAAGTTTTCGATATGAGCGATGAAAACATTCGCGCATCCATTGAAGATTTCATAAAAAAGTATGGAGAAGTGGCTCTCGGGGCTGGAAATGAGCGGATAGAAAGATACAGCCCCGCCGATAAAAAATGGTATGACGTTTATGTATATAGTCCAGTTTTTGGCTATTTCGCCACGGTGTTTCTGGATATAACCGCCCGTAAACGGGCCGAGAACGATCTTCTCAAATCCACCCGGTTCCTTCTTTCCTCGATCAATTCGATAGAGAGTCCGATAGCTATAATAGACGAAATAGGGACGATAGTCCACACTAATATATCATGGAACTCGATGAAGGATAAAAGCCCTTTTTTCGGGCCCGAGTTTGCTCTGGGCCTGAATTTTCTCGAATCTTGCAGCGCCTCTACGCTTCAGAAAACGAAGAACGCGCCGGACATTATAAACGGCATTTTCGCCGTTATAGCCGGAAAGCTGGATCATTATCACGCCGAATATTATTATAAAGGCAGCTGGTTCGGCATAAAGATCACAAGTTTTGAAGCAGGCGGCGCCAAAACGGTCATAATCCATGAAAATATAACCGATAGAAAAAAGAATGAAGAATCCATGAAACTCAACGGATCGAGGCTTGAAACTCTTTTGAAAATGAATAACATGACCGAAGTTCCGACGGAGAGGATATTGGAATTCGCGCTGAAAGAGGCCTTGAACCTTACCGGCAGCGAAACCGGGCTCGTCGTGCTTTTGGACGAGAACGAGAAACCGGTGACCGCGAGTATAATGCCGGATAACGCCGGGCGCCGTTATAAAACCGATAATATAACGGCTGTCTTGGATATTGAAAAGAGCGCCCAATGCTCAGAAGTTTTAAAAAAAAGAAAAATGATCGTGTCTAATGAAGCTTTAAAAAGCGGGGACGGCGCTTCAAGATTTATAAGCGTTCCCGTTTTTGACAACGATAAAATAGCTGCAATATTCGCGGTGTCTAATAAACATTGCGAATATGAGCAATTCGAACAAAGCCAGCTTGAACTTCTTTCTGTCGAGATATGGCGCCTGCTTAAAAGAAAAGGTGCGGAACAGGTACTTCGTGAAGCCAACGAAAAACTCAAAAAACTCGACGGCTTGAAAACCGACTTTTTATCGATGGTATCGCACGAACTCCGGACCCCGCTCACTTCCATGATAGGTTTTACGAACATCATAAAAAAGAAGCTCGATAGCGTGGTGGCGCCTCTGATAAACGAAAAAGACGCAAAACAAAAAAAAGCGTTCGAACAGATATCCGGGAACATAGGCATTATAATATCCGAAGGCGAGAGGCTGGCCGAACTTATCAATAACGTCCTGGATATAACCAGGCTTGAATCGGGTAAGACCGAATGGAAGATGCAGGATGTCTCGGCGGCCGAACTCATCGGTAACGCCGTCGGCGCGACGCGTTCGCTCATGGAATCCAAAGGCCTTGGAGTGGTTATTGATGCAGGAACAGATATTCCCGCGGTCACGGGAGATTTTAACAAGCTGCTGCAGGTGGTTATAAATCTTATATCCAACGCCGTTAAATTCAGCGAAACCGGGGAGATAACATGCCGCGCGAGGCTCGAGGAGCCTTATGTGGTCATAAGCGTCATAGACCGAGGCATAGGCATTCAATCTGAAAATTTATCGAAGATATTCGAAAAATTCAAACAGCTCGCTGATACTCTTCCTTCAAAATATCTGAAAAGCGGTACCGGTCTTGGCCTTCCGATATGCAGGCAGATAGTTGAATATCATGAAGGCAGAATATGGGTCGAAAGCGAGCCCGGAAAGGGCAGCGTTTTTTCGTTTTCAATACCGGTGCGGCCGAGATCGGTAATAGATAAAAGCCGGATATCAAAAAGGATATTCGAGCAGCTTAACGAACAGATCCTTGAAACTATACTGCCGGCAGGGGATAACAGGATACTCGTCATAGAGGAAGACGAAAAAATAAGAGAGGCCTTTGTGATGGCCCTTGCGGATAACGGTTTTAAAGTTATCGAGGCTAACGACGGGATAGACGCCATAGCGAAGATCAAGATCGAAAAACAGAGGCCTGATCTTATATTGATAAATATTTCCGTCAATAAAATGGCTGGATTTGATTTCGCTCTCATTTTAAAGAACGACCCTCTTATATCCGGAGTTCCGATAGTGATATTATCGGTGCGGGACAAGAGCGAGGACGGCGTCAAACTGTATGACATCGACCGTTTTTTTATCTGCTGATATTTTTGCGTTAATCCGTTATTTTTTCTCTCAGGCTCCGCTTGAGGTATTTTTTTTCCATTAAATGGGTCAGGGACGGAAGTTCTATACCGGCCGTTTCGCATAACGCCGCTGATTTTCTGACATACGCCTCAATGTCGAACTTGCGTTTAAGCCCGTTCTCGTTCATGTATCTGGCCGAGCCGAATATTGGGCGTTTCGTCCAGGGCCGGTCGTGTTTTCCGAAACACCACGCGCATCCGGTGAATCCGTTGGGATCGCGGCCGTCGAGCTCATATTTATCGTTCAGATATATCATGATCTTAAACGCTTCGCGGGGGTTTTCACTCCACTCTATGATCTTTTTGCCCCAGTACATTCTCATGTAGTTGTGCATTTTTCCGGTCGCGGCCATTTCGAGCTGGGCGGCATTCCAGTAATGATCGTGCGTCATGGCTTTTTCGAATTCTTCAGAAGTGTAAATATATTCGCGCTGGTCTTTTTCATGTTCTCTGAAGTTTTTCAGAACCCATTCGGGCAGGCCTTCGAATGAATCGTAATTATCGTTATAGCGGCAGAAGTTCATTGAAAGTTCGCGTCTTACTAATATTTCTTCGAGATAAGTTTCGGCGGCGGTTTTATTTTTTTTACTTTCTTTGATCTTTAAAGCTATATATAAAGGCGATATCTGGCCGAAATGAAGATAAGGGCTCATATTCGATAAAAAGTCGAGCGAAGGGTCGTTTCGAAGATCGGCGTAATCGTCGAGTTTATATTCGATGAATTTTTCGAGAAGCTCACGCGCGGCAAAAGACCCGCCGTGGTAGAAGATGGAGGGTTTTACCGAAATGTCTATTTCGAGCTTTTTGATCATAGCGCCTATGCCGTGATCGCCGGATCGGCCGAATATTATCTCGCTCCCGGCTTTCTTGATCATTTTTGAATATTCGGCGGAATTAATATTTATTCCCGCGGAGGGAAACCCGGGTTTAGTTTCACTTAAAGGCGCGATGAATTTTTCGAGAAGTTTCGTTATTTTAGGCCTTATGGTTCTCGCGGCGAATTCCTCTTTATTAGAAGCGGTTTCGACCGGAACGACCACTTCTGATTCGACCTGGATCAGAGCGCATTTCATTTTTTCGCCGGCTTCTTTTCGCCAGCGCCGCTGAATTTTGAGGTATCCCATGTCGGTTATCGTAAGACAGGCTTCTTTTGACGCCGATACCGATATATCCGGAGGATCTCCGATAATTACGGACATTTTTATTCCGCGGTTTAAAAGCGTTTTCTGCGTTTCGAAAAGCCCTTCGAGCATGAAGTGGTAATGCCGCGCGTTGGCTTCAGGAAAGTTATGCGAAATAGCGAATATGACGATCAGCGGTTTTTTCAGTTCATTGGCTTTTCTTATCGCGTATTCGAGAGCGTGGTTATATTCCGCCCTCGCGGACGCCTGCATCCAGTAAAGAACGAATTTGCCGTCTTGAACGGAGCGTTCGTTTAATTTTTTTATTCTTTCGGAATGTATCAATTCATCACGCCGTCTTTCTGAAAAGCTGAGCGTCCACGACGACCTGCTCGAAAAGTTTCGTCAATTCCTCCGGAAGTTTCTGGGTCTGTTCGGTCGCGAAAAGCCCCCCGGCCGAAAGCGAGCGGTGGAACATTTTAATGACCTCCACGCGTTCGGCCTGCTGAAAATGAAGAAGCACGTTCTTGCAGAGTATCATGCTGTATTCCTCGCCCATAGATCTAAGTTCGAGAAGGTTGTGCTTCGTGAACCGGACCCTGCTTCTGATCTGTTCGACGATCCTGCAATTCCCTTCGGGATCGGCTTTTTCAAAATATTTTCCGAACATGTCGGGCGGTATCCTTTTAAGTTCTTCCGCCGGATAGTATCCGTTCGTTACTACCTTTCCGTACTGGTCCTGTTCGTCTATGTCGGTGGCGTCTATCGTTACGTTGCGGAAAGCGTATGGATTCATGTTTTCGGCCAGCACTATCGCGAGCGTGTAAGGCTCCGGGCCTATGGCGCATCCGGCGTCCCAGATCTTAACCCTGCTTCTGCCGGCGATCAGAGGGAGGAGATGTTTAACCGCGAGGTCTATTGTGTGCAGGTCCCTGAAGAAAAAGGTGGATGCCATTTCAGCGCGACTCCTTTTGTTTTATTACGGCCGGTGTCAGTTTATTATAGAACTTTTTTTAATGTTTGAAAGCGTGTCTTTCAAAACCGATTTGATATTATCGGTCAGCGGGTCGTCGTGCCCGGAATAAATAACGCTCAGGTTCATTCTTGTGAGCCTTTCGAGAAATGAAACGAAGGCCGCCGTGTAAGACCCGCCCGGCGATTTTATATGGATGGGCGTGTCGCCTGAGAAAAGAACGCGCTCTTTTTTCGAGTAGAGGCAGATGGAATCGTTTGAATGAGCCGGAACGTAAATGACCTCGAATTCCGCGTCGCCCATAATGATGGTTTCGCCGTTCGAAAGGGTTCTTGTGATATCGCTGGAATTGTTGAATCCGAACACTTTCGGGTGAAATTTTTCTATGACGTGTTTTAGGCCGCCGGCGTGATCGAAGTGGTTATGCGTCAATATGACCTGTTCGACCGGGTTTTTTCCGACGCCGGTGGATTGGATCCGGGCCACTTCGTTTATGACGAATTCATTGGTTCCGGTGTCCACGAGCGTGTTAATGTCGGATAAGGCGTTCCATGTGCCCAGCACGAGATAGAAATTGCAGCAGTAGGTGTGGTTGTTATTTCCGTAAAAAGTTATTACTTTCATTTATTGAAACCCTTGATTTATCTACTCCTTTAACGGTCGGGGGCGGCCCGGCCGTCACGCTATTTTTTTGTAAAGCTGAGCGTCCACGGCCGTCTGTTCGAAAAGTTTCGCCAGTTCATCGGGAAGCTTCTGCGTCTGTTCGGAGACGAAAAAGCCGCCCATCGAAAGCGAGCGGTGGAACATTTTAATGACCTCCACGCGTTCGGCCTGCTGAAAGTGAAGAAGGACGTTCTTGCAGAGTATCATGCTGTATTCTTCGCCCATCGGTTTAAGTTCCAGAAGATTGTTCTTGGTGAAGCGGACCCGGTTTCTTATCGGTTCTATGATCCGGCAGTTGCCGTTCTCATCGGCTTTTTCAAAGTATTTTTCAAATATATCGGGCGGCATTCTTTTAAGTTCTTCTATTGGATAATATCCGTTCGTTATGATCTTTCCGAACTGGTCCTGTTCGTCTATATCGGTTGCGTCTATCGTTACGTTTCTAAAGGCGAACGGATTCATGTTTTCCGCCAGCACTATCGCCAGGGTGTAAGGCTCGGGGCCCATGGCGCATCCGGCGTCCCATATTCTAACTTTACTTCTGCCGGCTATGGAAGGCAGAAGGTGTTTAACCGCGAGATCTATAGTGTGCAGGTCTCTGAAGAAAAAAGTGAATGCCATTTTAGTGAGTGATTCCTTTCGTTTGCCTGATATTAACTCTCCCATAAGGGTGTGAGGCACATTTTTTTTCTATTATACCATATAAATGAAGGAAAGGGAAATTTCCCTCTCCTTCATTTATTGGAACGGCGTTTTGGATGTACGCCGGAACTTATGGTTATTCGTTATTTTTTTACGATGTCATGCAGGCCGTGTGGATCGTGTTTGGACTGTTTTGCGGTTTTTACCCTGGTCGATGCCGCAGCCGCTATGCTTCTTCCGGCGCCTGATTTTTTAGCGCTTATCTGGAAGGTTTCGATGAGGT
>CAZKCG010000002.1:0-176881 GCA_964551445.1 uncultured bacterium
TACTATCCCGATAGCACAGTCGCTGAAACCGTTTGTAAAATTAATGCGTTCCGCAGTCCAAAGCAAACCTGACGTAGCGGGGCGTATGTTCGCAAGTCTGATGAACGAACTTCCGAGCCTTAACCCTATGATGGGCGTTATCGGTATGGCTGCGGATTACCCCGGCGACCATCCGCCACAAAACACCATGACCGGACGGCCCATAATGTCGCAGACGCAATGGGACTCGGGCGGTCGAATCAAAGCCGAGGCAATGGCTAAGAACCTCTGGAATAATTACCTATTCGGCTCTATTATCCGTATGAACATCGACCCTAATAGCCCGAACGCGGTTCATAACACTATCCCGGAGAACATATTGAAAGCTGTATTCGGCCATCTTGTTAGGTCAGCAGCCGAAGCACCAGAAGCGGACTCGAACATAAAGCAGAAGGACGCGCAAAGTCATGAGCTTTCAAGGGAACTGGCCGCAAGGATATTCGCGGCGAAGCAGACCGGCGAAAGCATAGCGGCTGTTAATAAGGAGTTTAAGGAACGTGCTAAGGCCGAAGGGCTGAGAATCAACGGCGCGATAGTATCCAAGAACCTTCGCGAGTTCCAAGCACAGAAAGCCGGGGCGTCGAATAAAGAACGCGAGAATCTTAGAAAAGCTATATTATACGCACCGGATAAACAAACGAAAATGGACATTTTGAAGAAGTTTAGAGAACTAAATAAATAAGGGGGTTTCTATGGTATTGAATATTGAAAACGATTATTTCCCACAGGCGTATGCGTTCACTATGAGTGCAGAGGATTCGAAATGGCGTGACTTCGCACACTGCAAGGCCAAGGACGAACACGACGGCGCGGGCCTTACGAAATGCGGTATCACTGAGAAGTACGACGCTCAATATTTCCCGGAGGGGAAGGGTATCAACGATCTGACGGCGGAAGAAATAAAGGATATATACTTTACTAAGTATTATAATCCATTGTTGAATAAAATCAACTCTTACCGTATTGCCGCTCGCATCTTCGATCAGAGAGTTAATAGAGGGCGTGAGACCGCTATCGGTATGACCAAAGAGGCGTTGAATCAAGTTAAGACAGGCACGTTCCCGCTCATTCGCAATAAGAGAGGTATGTTCCCCGCCGGTACGCTGGATATGAACTTCGTTAATGTTATCAACCAGTACATAGAAACATACGGCGAAGAACAGATTTACGATGTCTGCATAGATAATTACGAGGACCATTACAGGACTTTGCGGCTTTTTCCGTCGTGCGGGTGCGGATGGCTGAGGCGTCTGCACTTCGATAACACGAAAGAAATGGATTAAGGGGTGATTTATGGGAGAGGATAGAGAGGACTTAATTTTAAAAGCTATCGACGGTTTGAAAATCGACATGGTGAAGGGTTTCGAAAAGATAGACGGGCGAATAACCCCGCTCGAAACCTTTAGAACGCAATACGAGTCAGTAAGAACTTTCATTATATCGACCATCGTGATTATAGGCGTATTAGTGGCGATAACCTATAACTTTCAGCGCATCGGACAGACGCAGCCGACGCAACCGCAGACATCAACAATACAAGCAAAATAAGGAGATGATGAGTTTATGTTTGATATCATCGAAGTTCTCAAGTATTCATTTCTCGCCGGGTTCGGGTTTTCCGGCGGCATAGCAATAACCTATTCAATCTATTATCAGATTTCAAAAATAAAGTGAGGTAAATTATGGAACAATTTATGGTAGTTCTTTCAAAGATTATGGCCTTCGTTCTCAATAATTACGCCGATCAGGTAGCGTATTTCGTCGGGTTCTTGGCACTCTCGTTGATAGGATGGATGATCTCGACCGTCAAGAACAGCTATATACAGGAAGCGTTAAGGCATCTTTATACCGCCGTTCAGGTAACTAAGCAGACTATTGTTGACGATCTCAAGGACAAAGAGAAAGATGGAGTTTTCGACGCGGTAGAGCAGTCGAACGCTAGAGAGAACGCCCGCAAAGTATTCTTAGAGCAGTTCGGCATCCTCGGGAAGTTCATTATGTCTTTGTGCGTCGGGAACCTTAATAAATGGTTCGACCATCAAGTAGAGGTTGTAGTCGCCGAAATAAAAAAGTCATAATGGCCGAGATTATCCGCCGGGTTCGTTCCGTTGTACAAGGTCAGATGACTATGGACGGACGCGGCGGGCTTATCTTTACGCCGTCGGTATCCATCGGGGGAACGCGGGTCGGGAAGTTTGCTTTATCTAATGGTTCCGTTCAAGTCGGGTTTCGGAAAACTTTCGGCGCGATGGGCGGGCGTGGGGTATTGTACCCCGTTGATACTTCGAGGTTGGATAGAGGGACGACGATAACGATTATAAGGAGATAAAAAAGACGCTCTTGTTAACGGAGCGTCTTTTTTGTTTCATATACTTTTTTCATTTCATAGTTATGAGTTTAACAGCTGCCCTCTGAGCGGGGTCGGCTGAATGGACATATCTTTCGCTGGTTCTTGTGCTGGCATGACCTAGGAGTGCAGCTATCGTCGTTTGCTGTACGCCGTTTGAGGCGAGTTCTGTTCCGAAATTGTGGCGTAAATCGTAAATACGGAAATTTTCAGGAAGTTTGGCAAGACGGCGAATCGTGTACCATGAGTGTTTTATATTATCGATCTGGCCTCCGCCTTTAGGACTTGGAAAAACCAATTCGCTATCACTGATCGTATGCTGATTTTTTAAAATCTCGACAGCACTTTCACCGATGATTCTAACGAATACTGTTTTTGTTTTCGTGTCTTTAAGGGTTACTATGGCTTTAGCCAAATCGACATTTTCCCATTTGAGTTTAAAAACTTCGCTCGGTCTGAATCCGGTAAGCATTAAAAAGCGGTATATATTTGCGACCGTCTTAAAAGGCCATGTGTTAAGCACTTCGACAAAAGCGGCTTTTTGCTCTGGGGTGAGGTAGCGAACAATCGGATCAACTTTTTTCTGGCGGTCAACAGCCTCGCAGGGATTGCTACCCTTAAATTCATAAAACTTACGAGCATAAATGAATATTGACGATACTAAGTCGATAACTCGGTTAATCGTAGTGTTTGATAATTTTTTTCCGCGATATGTAGCGACGAGTAAATTAGATTTAATGCTTTTAATGTTTGCGGGTTTGATATTGACCATTGGCATCTTACCAATGTAAGCCTCAATATAGTCGCGATATCGTGATTCAAACATACCGTACTGCTTCTTCCCTATTTTTCCTTCTTTTTTACTTTTGATGTACGCCGTAAAAGTTTCGGCGAAGGTCAGGGGTATAATGTGGGCATCAAAGTATCGGCCTTCCTGTAAATCGTTTTTCGTCTTTGTTTCAAATCTTTGTGCGAGTGGGAGGCTTTCAAAAACTTTTGTCACAGTCTGCTTTTGAAACTTAACCACGACGCGGAATTCTTTTTTTTGCGCCGGGAAGGCCGCGCCGCAACTCGTGCATTTTTTAGAACCGAGCTTTTCGGTACTTTTGCATCCGCGACAGAAAAGGTATATAGGCATACTGCTCACCATCCTTTAGGATAATTTTCGTGTAATTCGGTGTAACTATGGTGTAACTTCGACATGTGAATTATAATTAAATTATATCAGATGATGTTAAATAAGTCAATCTTTAAAAACCTTGTGGCTGTTGTGATGTTTAACTTATTTATAAGTAAGGTGAAATGACTTGAAATGTTCTTCTGCGGTTTCGTAAACCGCAGGTCGCGGGTTCGACTCCCGTGGTTGGCTTTTCTAAGACCCTCGCGCAAGCGGGGGTTTTTGGATTTTCGGGGGGACTTGTTTTATGATTTCATTTTTTTCCGGTCCGGCTTTTATTTGTTGATACGCTGCGCCTGATTTAACAGGGCACTCGCCGTTCCAGCGGTTTTCACGCAGATGTTTTAAATTGGATCTTCTTTACATAGAAATTGTACGCCGTTGGTATTGAAGGCTTTTGGACGCATTTGGCTTTAATTTTGGAACTTCATTTTTAAAATAACATATTTGGTACGCGTAAGATGAAACGAAAAAGCCGGTTTTGATCCTGACGGCAAGGTTTTTAGCGAGGGACTTAAATAAAAATGAGCACGCAAAACAATATTCAAAAAATCGGGTTATCATCCAGGGGCAAGGGCTACTTCTTATTTTTATCTTCTTGTTGGGAACTTTTCAAGAATACCCGGCGGAAAAATGGAGTTCGCTTTAATCGAATTTTGGCTTTGTTTCAAAAAAAAATCGTTGAATTTCCGGGATATTATTTTTGTTATGTCAAAAACCATTTATATTTAAAGACTTTCGAGTGTTTGTTTTACCATTTTTAATGGTATTTTTCTGTTTAAAATAGTTCTTGACATTTTGTTGCCGAAATGCTATAATAAAGTTAAAGGATAGGGAAAACATCGATGAAAGTTACAAAAGGAGCCGGAATATGAGATTTTTCAAAGTGATGCTCACGCTTAAAAATCCGTCGAAAAAAGGTGAAAATCTTGATTTCAGGACGAAGGAAAGCGATATCGCCCACGCTCAGGAGCGTTTCAATGAAAAATTCTCGAAATGGAACAAACGCGTTTTTGTAATTGAAATATCTGAAAACAGGATCACCCTCCTTCTTGTAAAAGAGGTCGTCGAACCCGGCGCCGATATAACGCCGCTCGAGATTGGAAAATTTTCAAGCATTTTATACCGCGATAAAGCCTGGGATAAATATTCAAAAGAGGAATCAAAATTATTCGCGTCAGTCATGTTCAAAGAAATATCAGGACACGAAGAGATCGAAACGGAGTTAGCGGCGCTTTCACAACAAACCGGAATAGATGAAATAATTAAAGAATTTGAAAAAGAGACCGCTAAAGCTGCTAGTGATGAAATTAAAAATCAGCGCGGCGAAAATTATCAGAGACAGGCGAACGAAAATTATTTTAAAAATAAAAGATCGTCTGACCGTGACATGGAGATCGAAAGCGACCGTTTTAACGAAACCAGGGTCAGGGAAATTTTAGAAGACGAAAATTTTAATGAAAGTAATTATAAAAAAGAAAATTCAGGCATTATTAGAAATAGTGAACCAGATATAAAAGATAACGCTGGGTCGAGTTACGGATCAATTAATGGTTCAAGTGATAACGAAGATTCAAGCAATGGTGAAATTTCCAATATCAGCGACGAAACCGCTTTAAAAACCCTTCAACTTCTTATTGAAACACAGGACATCGGCCGCAGTTCGGCCGAGAAAAAAAGGATCATAGCAGGCGTTAAAAAAATGCTCATGCATTGGCTCGAAAGATAACAGCCCGTTTTACCCGTCCGGAAACTAATACGATAAAACTGAATATAATTTTTGTGAACCCTCAATTACGGCAGGCGAACTCAAACCATCGGCAATAATTACGGAAGTGATTTGTTGTTTTGTGTTTATTTAAAGCTTTCGCGATCTGTTGAAATTATCGGGATTTCGACGCGCCTGAGCGTCATAGAGATTCAAAATTTGGCGCTGCCGAATTTTAGAAGCTCTTGTCCAGGGAGCCGCGATAGAGGCGAGTCGGATCGTGTCGCTGGAGCCAGGGTCGCTCGCCAGCGCCCTCCGTAGCGCTCGCGACATTAGCTCGTCCTTGAGCGTCAGATGGCGGGAAGCGACCTTTGCGCGGCTCGCAATGACAAATTATTAATTTAAGTCTCATACTATAAAGAGAGGTGCGATATGAAAATGGAAGTTTATAAATTTCTCGAAAAATTCAGCGCTGATGAACTGTTAAAAGCCGGCATATTATATCAGGAAAGACGAATATTAACCGGTAAAAGTGCTTTTAAACTCGTGGAAATGATGAGAAGTGAAGGCATCGCTGAACTTTATCACGGAGATGAATGGCGTCTCATTTCTAACGGCGATTTTTCAAACAGCTATGTCCTCAACGCATCCGGAAATATAAAAAAACTGAAGGAAGAAGATCACGGCATCGTTTTCAAATCAGCCAATAAATTCATAAACCCACACTACACAAATGATATTCAGGCAACATAAGGCCGGACGACGAACCTTAAAAACGCCGGTGAAATGAACGGACTCATAAACGCGCTGCCGCTCAACCGCAAGGAAGTTTACTGGACATCCTGCGTGCTTCCGCAGATAATCTGCGGCGATGAATTTGAAAGTCTCCATATATTTTTAAAAGCCGCGGGCGTTCCGGAAAGGTTCATAAAAGACAGATACGCGAAAGGCGAAATAATGTTTTTAACTGAATATTCGCTGAAGGAATCCGCGCTCGAGTGGCCGGAAGTATATAGATTCGGAGGTTATACGCCAGACCTTGTGATAATGCTTTCGGTCGCGGGCGAAAAACATCTCATCTTCATCGAGGCTAAAATGTTTGATTTCGTTATGTCCGATGCTCTTCTTAAACAGCTTGAAAATCAGAAAGGCGTGGCGGAAATGATAATGAATAAAAACAATATTTCGCGAGATAATTTTACCCATGTCGCATTACTTTATAATGAACCTCATGTTCCGTTTGCGCTTGGAGAAAAATTTGGCGGAAATAGCGGTGAAAAAATGATCCTGTGGCCGGAGATGCTTAAATTATATGACTCGCTCAAAGGGAAATACTTTTATGAAATGTTAAGGAACGCGTGTGATAACGGCCAGCTTGTGACGACGGAAGAGGCGTATATGAAACGAATAAAGTGAGTCTCTTTTGTCATTGCGAGCTTAAGCGAAGCAATCTCACTGAAAAATAAGGAATGCTTTCAACAAAAAATCAGTCCTTGCTATTAATAACGCGGTTGAGTTATGAAAGGAGTGATCGTGATGAATGAGAGAAAAAGATCCCTTCCGCTCCCGCCGGAGTGCGCTTTAAGATATTCCACCATTAAAGAATTTTCTGCACGGTTAGACGGCATCGTTCCGGCCGATCTCACCGGCGCTCTGGAGATATTAAAAAGTCTTGGAACTAAAACGCCTGGCCTGGTTGAAGAAGACGCGTTCACGAGCATATATTCATTTCTTGTTTTAAAATGCCGTGAAGGTGTAATAGACTTCGACGCGCTCGCCGGCTGGTTCTATCCGGTTGCTGGATTTTTTCAAAAATTTTATATTTTATGCCACATTGTAAGGTGCTATCAAGGCGAAAATTTTTTTGCCCTTAATTATTATAAAGAGATGTCGGAACTTGCCCGCGAATTGAAGGGACCTGAAAGCGACGCGATGTGCCGATGCTATTTTGAGAACGGCAGGGCGCTATCGCGCAATTATAGTTTTATTCCGGATGAATTCGAAAAGGCAAGAAATATAGTCAACTCAAAGGAAATTTTTGATGAAGCGCTTTACATAGATATACTATACGAAGAAGCGCGCGTCGCGATAAATCGCGGAAACCGGAAATTCGCGAAAAAAATTGTCGAGGCTGCTTACGGGTTGAGTATCGGAGCGTTCGGCGCGAACAGCCTCATGACGGCAAGGATCGAAGGCCAGAAAGCAATTTTGAAATATCACACGCACGCCTGCAGGGATTATTATGAAAACTTGATTTATTTAATCGAAGCGGCCGCGAAGATAATGAAATACGACAATGTTGACCAGGACCCGTTCCCGCTTATCGAACAATATTTATATATGTTTCATCACTGCATTTTTTACGGCAATAAGGAAGATGCTCTGTATTTATATAACTTAGCGGAAAAGATCATAATTGACAGGCTTGGCCCTTATAGCGAGACAATTATAAATTTTTATGACGCGGTCCGCGTTGATTTTGAAGACACGAAAAATTATTCCGAATCGTTTGAATTGCAAGAAAAAATTATAAACTGCAGACTTCAATTATATGCGGAGATAAACAATTATGTGATTTGCGGCTTTCATGACGCAATGATAATATCTATCGGATATGATGAGCCCGCCCGGGGTGTAAAATATCATGAAAAAATGGCGGCGCTTATGAATGTTTCGCCGGTCGATGCCGTGCCGGAAGACTATAATAAGATCACTGTCGGCAAAGCATATCAAGAGGCCGGCGAATTTAACACGGCTGAAGAATTATATTTGCGCGCGCTCAAGAGTGCCGACCAGAGATATGTTATAGAAGCATATGAAAATCTTTCTAAAATAGAGACAGCCGTTGGAAATTACGCAAAAGCCCTCGAATATTATCAAAAACACATGCAATTTTATGATGCCAATGAAACATATAAAAAATACAAAACATACGATAAATTTCTGGATCTTTCAATTATGTACGAACAAGCCGGAGATGTTGATAAAGCGGTAGAAAATATTGATGAAGCTTTTGCCGATCTTTCAGGCAGAGTGCCTGATTCATGGGATGATAGTTATATGAAATCGGATTGTTCTGAAGAAAAAGGAATCGCGGATTACTTGAAGAGGCGAATAGATTTTCTGGAGCGGATAATCGAGAGCGGGATATTTTCGGAAAATTCAAAAGCCGCGCCTCTGTTTCGCGCTTATTTCATACTCGGCGTTCTGTATTTTAAAAGTGGCTGTTATTCAAATTCTATGATCAATTTAATGAAAGCCTCTAAAATGGGCGGCGCTGGATGCGCTAAAAACCGTAACGAAAAAGATATAGTGCAATTTTTTATGATGAAATGTATGTTGTGTAAATGTCATGTTCCTGAAGTTTTTGATGAATCTGTCAAAATATTCGGTGAGCGCCTGGAAATAAGCGGATGCGATAAAATAACTTTGAATTTCGCCGTTCTGGCGGGTGTCGCGGCGTATAAAAATCGTGACATCGATCGTGCCGCAGAACTTTTCGAGATAGCCGGCGAGATATTCAACACTCTCGGAATTTCTGAAGATAATAAGTACGAGTACAAATGGATCGAATCGAAGATCGCTATGTTAAAGAAGCCAAAGGAGGTAGCGGCATGACGGATGTAGACATCAGAAAACGAATGGATGATTTTCTTGGCGGTGCTATCGTTGATGATAAAGCAGTCAATACAGCCGGCGGGGCATCGATAGACGGCAGCGGTTTTTCTAAGAACGAGATCGTGGACCGGATAGACATTTATACTGAAGCGAAACTAGCCGGATCGCGAGCGATAGTTGAAAGGGGTCTTGAATTATTTGACGGCCATGATTTCAAAAATGCCGTGAATGTTTTTGAAGAAGCGCTTAATTCATATTTGTCTCAAAACATTAATCGGCGCCATGAAATATCATATACGCTTTACATGATGAGCATTTCCAATATCGCGCTCGAAAGATTTCGGGACGCTGAAGTCGCGGGGAACGAAGCGCTTCGATGGTTCGAAATGGCGCAAAAGGCGAAGGGTACTCAACACAAACCCCTATCCAAATGGATGATTTTAAAAGCGCTTGCACTTGCTTATGATATGGTCGATGAACCGGCCGAAGCCGTTGAAACAATGAAAATAGCCCTTATGGAAATGATAAGCGAAACAGGCGTCACGAATTCGATAACGGCCGGCGGATATTGCGAATATGCGGAGTATCTGGTCGAAACCGCTGCATACAAAGAGGCTGAGCGATGTCTTAATGAAGGCTTATCGATCTATCGAAGCTTATACGAAAAAGGCGAAAAATGTATAAATGATATGGCGATAGCGTATATCGATCATGGAAAAGTTCTGGAAAAACTCGAAAAATACGGAAAGGCGCTTGAAATTTACGCGTGGCTGAAGCAATTCATCATTGATAATGGCGGCGATAATTGTATGCTGGCGAAGGTTGAGTATCTGGCCGGAAAAACATATCACGCCCTAGAAGATAATGAAACGGCATTGGAGAAATATAACGCCGCAGTCGGCTTGTTATCGGGCAATGGACAGCTCGCTTCTTCTATGGACGCGGCCGATCTGCTCAGAAACATTGGAAAAGCGCTCATAGATCTGAATGAGATCGAAAGTGGCTCGTTTTATATCGAGCGCGCCGCGGGAATATATGAGGCTAACGTTTCGCTTGATATGGTATATTCGATCAAAGCAATATTACACATAGGCGGCTCATTTTATAATGAAACCGGCGAGACCGAGAAAGCGCTGATGATGTATGAAAAGTGTTTTAAGTTGATAAGCATATGCGGTATAAGTGATATAGATCTTGACGCCAGGCTTCATTTCGAGTCCGGCCGGGCGCTGTTTCACCTCGGGGCGCGCGAATCCGGCATTAAAAGAATGGAGAAAGCGGTCAAACTGTATGAATCGTGTAGCTATGAAAAAAAGGCGGCGTCCGTGAAGAAGGAATTGATGCTGCTGAGACATTTGAGATAAAGTTTTAGTGAACGGAAGTCGCGGAGGCTCTGGTATTAAAGAAGATCAAATACATGAAGGAGGAAGTTTTATGGATTTTTTCAAATTTGTTAATCTTTTTTCTACGACGAGTGAGGCTAAAAGAGGGCAGTTCATTGAAGATGCGCCCAACATCAACACCGGCATGGTCAAAACAGGGTCTTTCATCGATGAAACGGGACATTGGGAGAGGGTTACGGTTATTGAAAAATATCCGGGATTTCAGCAGTCGCCTTATATTCCGACTGATTACAACAAGTTGTTTTAAATCTTTGAGGCGGTGAGGCGTGAGATGGATTCTGATATTACGAAGTTGAACAAAGCAATCGGCTCTGAAAAACTATTGAAAATATATGAACTGTTTGGAAGCGATATATTGTCTTCGCCGTCGTCTGAAAGCGGGAAATGTCCCTGCTGTGGGTCGATTAACTCTGAGCCGGAACGCGATAAATTATCGTTATCACCACCGGAACTTTTGACTTTGGAAGAAATAGGCGAGATCCTCAGTGAAAATCTTGCCGGGATCAATTTTAAATTGCTCGACGCCAAAGACTATAGCGGCGCGTACTCAAACCTGGTCGCTTATCGAAAGGCGATAATCGAAGTTTTCGGCGAAGAATCAGAATCGGCCATCAGGTGTTATCAGGGATTTGCCAACTGGCACAGGCGGGTGAAAGAGTTCGATCTGGCGCTCGAATACAGGCTTAAAATGCTGGAGTTGTTAAAACGGCACTGGGGAGAAACTGGTATTATGATGGCGCTGTCGTTGTTCTGGTTTTTTGATACATGCCGCGAGGCTGAGTTTTTCGACCAGTGTGAAACCTATGGGTTGAAGTTTCTCGAAGTGTTAGATCTGCAGGATGAGGGGGGCAGACACGGCTTAAGGTATTATAAGGCAAAGATCGAGAAACAGCTCGGAAAAATGAGGGATAAAAAATCGAAATAAAAAAATTTTAGGAGAATCAATGCCAGGGCTAATAATGATCAATCTTGGGGGACAGGGGAATATTTTAGGTTGAAAAAACGCGAGCGATAGTGTAGAATTTCGGAAGTTTGCGATTTCTCTCACCGCTGGTGAGAGAATTATGAAAATAACAAATAAAACGAGGCTGATATGGGGACGACGAAAAAAGAGCTAAGCCTGATATGCCAGGAAGGCGAAGGATACCGTATCGAATTCAAGGAAAGCGCTGTTCATCTCGACCGTGAGATGGCGGCTTTCGCTAACGGCTCCGGCGGCAGGATCTTCATCGGAGTTACCGATAGCGGCATCGTTAAAGGAATTGAAATAACCAATAAAGTCAAATCGCAAATTCAGGACATAGCCAATAACTGTGAACCCCCGATAAAGATACTTTTCAATGAAATCGACGAAGTTCTTATTGTAGAAGTGCGTGAAGGCACTGATAAACCTTATAAATGTTCCTCCGGATTTTATAACAGGATCGGCCCGAACTCACAAAAATTGGGACGCCACGAGATCATCGAATTTATGAAATCGGAAAGTAAGATCAAATTCGATGAGATGATAAATTCTCATTTCAATTATAAAAAAGATTTCGACGAGGCTAAATTCAAAAAATTCCTTGCATTGGCCGGAATTTCAAAAGTCATATCCAATGAATATATTTTAAAGAATCTTGGCGTTGCCGAAATTCACGAAGGGAAACCTTTTTTAACCAACACCGGCATTTTATTCTTTGCCAAAAACCTTGCCGACATTTATTTTCACACTGTAGTTACCTGTGTTTTGTATAAAGGTATCATTAAACTCGACGTCATTGACAAAAAGGATTTTAACGAAGATATCGTAAGCAACATCGATGAAACGATGATGTTTCTGAAACGCCATCTTAACCTGCGCTACGAGTTCGACGGCGGGCTCCAACGGATCGAAGTACCGGAACTGCCTTATGAAGCGCTTCGCGAAGCCGTTATAAACGCAGTCATTCACAGGGATTATTTCGAAAAAGGCGCGAACGTAATGGTCGAGATCTTCGATGACCGTGTCGATATAACCAGTCCCGGCGGGCTTGTAAAAGGTCTGAAACCTGAAGAATTCGGAACGAAAAGCATGTTGCGAAATCCTAATATTGCCAATCTTCTTCAGCGGATAAAATACATCGAAAAAATGGGCACCGGCATCAACCGTATGCAAAATTTCATGAAGAGCGCTGGAATGAAGCCGATCAAATTCGAGTTCAGTGGTTTTGTGACGGCTGTTTTCAATCGTGCTGCGGCAGTATCTGATGTTGGTGAGGGAGTAAATGAGGGAGTAAATGAGGGAGTAAATGAGGGAGTAAATTCGATATTGGATTACATCAAGAATAATCCAGGGGCGAGAGTTCCAATGATATCGAAAGATTTGAACATTCCTTCAAAAACGATCGAACGCAAAGTTAAAGGACTTAAAAGTTCCGGCAAAATAGAATTTCGTGGAAGCGCCAAAACCGGAGGATATTATGCGATTTAATAAATTATGGTTAGTAAATTTTGTATTTCCGTTTGTGACATTTTTGCCGCAGTTTTGAATATCTAACATAAATTCATCAAAGCCATTTAATAATTCAGGAGGTATTTATGGTAACAATTAATATTTCAAATTTAAGCACAACAAAGGTCGAAGCTTCGGAAAATAGAGTTCGGACAATGGCGTTTACATCAACAATACAGAATTTTTATTCTTTGATAATTTATGATGAAAATGGCGTTGAATTAATTAAAACTTCAGGAAGAACGAGTCCTGCTGCGGAATTGAAAAAATTATTAACTTCCGGATGTTCAGATGATGAAGTAAAAGCATTTCGGGAAAGAGTAGTTGCAATTTATAAAGATACGGGTCTTTCAAGCAAAGTTTTTTATTATGTTCCAGGTCGTGTAGTAGTTGAAAGAAACGCTAATAGGAACCCAAAATCTTTGATTCGTCCTATTTCGCTAACTATAAAATGCGATGAATGCGGGAAAAGCAATCCTGAAAATTCGAAATTTTGCAATAACTGTGGCAGCGACATTGAAACATTTATTGAAATAATTGATGGAAACAGCAATTTGCCAGAAAAAGCTAAAATCTTTAAGTGCATAAAAATATTCCCTGTAAAAGTTAATTTTCATAATATCCCCCCTGAATTAAGACAAAAACATCAGACTATTCCAGATAGAATTTGTGAATTCCGATTATTACATGAAATCGAGAAATTTATTTCACTTGGAATTCGAACAATAAAAATGCGTAAGGATACTTCAGCCACGGTTCAAATGCTTAATGAGAAAAAGCTCAAGTTTTTCTTTACTTCCGAATTAATAGAATTTTTGGAAGGTTCTTTTACAAGTGATGGAGTTAATGCAAATTATTCTCCTAATGCACTTTTTGGAAAAAGATTGAAACAATTAAGCGTTGAATGTGAGGGAATTCTTCCGATCGCACAAGAATATTATAAAAATGGAGCCACTGGTGAAGAAAGTTTTCCAATAAAAGATGATAATTGTCATGATACTGCCAGTGCAATTTGGGTTATTAAATATAGTGATTTTAATAAAGCGATAGATGAATTAAAAAATCGTCTTAAGGCTCTTTGTGGCATATGTGAATGCTTTAAGCAATGAGGTGTTTTCAAATTTGATAATGTAAATATTATAATGATAATGAGATTTTTTTGTGGGTAGAGGCAGCAAAAGTCAATAAACATTGTCTGGGAAATGTAGTGAAAACGACTTATAAAATATTGAAATGGTGATGGAAACGAGCTGGAGCAACATAAGAACTGCAATTATTTATTATATTGCTTTGTGGTAAGCACTTTGAAGATCTGTTTTCTAGATAGAACAGGAGCCGCGGTCGGTGCTGTTTTTGGATGAGGCCGAATGGATACTCGCCAACCGCGCGAATCAGAATTCATCGGTAATGCAAAGGATCGTTCCCGTTCTTCTTGGCCAGCCCAGTAAACTGATGAGACGAAAAGATAAAGAAGTAATTATCGTTGCGGCGACAAACGTTCCGGAGATGATCGTTCCCGCGTTTTTAAGGCCTGGCAGATTCGATGGAAAATTTCATGTCGGACTTCCCGGGCTTGATTCGAGGATAGAGATAATTGGAATATATTTGAAAGAGAAGGCGAATAAGCTTACCTCGGATGAAATGAAAGATGTTGCTCAGGCGCTTAAAGGATATTCCGGTGCTGATATCGAACACATTATAAATGAAGCCGCGTATGCGGCGCTTAGAAGACATAAAGCCGGCGCCGAGGCTGAGATCATTAAAGACGATATTCTGGCGGCAATGCGAAAGATCTCGCCTTCGGTAACGCCCGAAGAAAATGATAGACTGATTAAGTGGGCCAGGGAGCATGGCATTTCTGTGGATGCTGTGAATTGATTTGACCGGCTTGTAATAGTAAGTACCCATACGATAAGAATGGAGAGTAATATGAAGAAAATTATATTTATAATCGTTTTCATTACGATGCTTATGACGGGTCTGGTTTCATCGGCTGCAATAAAGAACCAGTGGAGCAATTATCCAGATATTTTCCCGGCGGTCAGCGGAAAAGTGGAAATGCCGGATTCGATGATAAAACTTGAAAATTCCTATATCAACCCTAAATTTATAGTGTCCGTAAGTATAATCTCGGAGGTATCCGCGGAGATCGTCACAGCCAACAATGCGAAATTCAGGATCTTATTTGAGCGGCCTGAACAAACCGCTGAATTTATAAACGCGACTATCAGTTTAATGAAGTAAGAAATACAAGTTAGCTTCAAAAAAGATTAAAATGAACGATAATAAACCTTTCGGATCAACACAACCTCGCTTGACTTCTCGCGGTCATTCGTGCTAACATATAATTGAGGTGATTTATGCGATGCCTACCATTTTGACTATTTACGGCTGGCGTTTCTTCTTTTATTCGAATGAAGGGAATGAACCCATTCATATACACTGTAACAAAAACGACATGGATTGTAAATACTGGTTAGATGTTGAGATCATAGATATCGTTGAAGATTATTCTTATAACATGGACCCTAAAGATAAGCGAGAAGTTCGAAAAATCATATTCCAATACTTTAATTTTATTGAAGAACAATGGAATTTATTTCATGGAGGCCGCAAAAATGAATAAGCGTCACGAAATTACAAATATCAAGATCGAAAATGAAACATTGTCAATTACCATTGATGGCCACGAGCGTGTTTTTGAATTGAAAAATGTTTCGCCGCGTCTTCTTAATGCTACCGAAAATCAACGCCTTAACTTTGTGGTATCGCCATCCGGGTACGGTATCCATTGGCCGCTGATCGACGAAGATCTGTCAATTGATGCGCTTCTTGGTATAATCCACACTTCGAAAATTAACAGGGCCGCCTGATTTTATAACTCCGGTTCTTGATCATTGGAAATTGGCTTTTCGACTATTCCATTGCTATAAAAACCTGGGGTCCAATTGGGGGCCAAACTTTTATAATCGTACCTGAACCGCCCCAACCGGAAGATGCGTCCGGTATATAAAAATGCCCTGTTTATTGATAGTTCCGTCTTTTTATAAAAGCTCCAAAAGCGCCGCGACGCATTCGTAAACCGCAGGTCGCGGGTTCGACTCCCGTGGTTGGCTTTTCTAAGACCCTCGCGCAAGCGGGGGTTTTTGGATTTTTCGGGGGAGCTTGTTTTTATGAATAATTTCGGGGTGTTGGTGCCAAATTGGTGACACTTCTTGAAAATCAATTTATTTCAACGGTTTTGAGTGAAAACTCTAAAGAGGCTGGATAAAGAGTGGTTTTAATTCCTGTTTTCTCAAGGTAGTTTTATCCGGTCCGGCTTTTATTTGTTCATGTACTCTGACTGGTTGAACGGGACGCTTGCCGTTCAAACGGTTCTCATGTCAGCAATTGTATTATACTGCCCTTTCTTTTGAAAAATCATCATATTCCGCAAGCTTAAAGGCGGCGAATTTTACCGCTTGAACTAAATATGTTTCTGGCAATACAAATGGGCTTATTTCTGATCCCGGCCGGAAAAAAAGAAGATAAATTTATTTGAAAATAATCAGCGATTAAATCAAAATTTATGGATATGATAAATAAAAAACAAAAAAAATGAAAAAATCGTGAAAATCTCTGTTTTTTTGAAATTAAAAATGGTATGTTTAATTCATACGGCAACGCATTTTAAGATATAAGGTATAAGGAGTGCCTAAAGACCATAAAAAAGCTTTAGCTTATTTTGAAAAAGCGGTTTTGCTGCGCGGGGCGCTGGTGCCGGATAAATCAGGGACAATATATTCCAAAAAAGATTTTTGTCTTATGGGAGATAAATAATGGATCTTGAAGATGTAAATAAGCTCGCGGAAAATGAAGCGGTAATAAACGCCGTTTTTATGGCCATAGAAAAAGGCGACGACGTAATTGTAAAACAACTTTTTGAAAAAGGCATTGACTTGAATGTTAAGAATAGCGGTGGTGAATCAGCGCTCATTGTCGCCATAGGAAAAGGCCGGTTGGAAATTGTTGACTTGCTTTTAAATAAAGGCGCCGATATTAATATTAAGTCGCTTTATGGTAATACTGCACTTATAGCTGCGGCTGAAAAAGGTTGCAAAAAAGTAGTCGAGTTTTTACTTGATAAAGGCGCTGATATTAACGCGTTTTATATTTATTCCGGAACGGCGCTTATTGCCGCGATAGAAAATGGTCATGAAAAAGTAGCGGAACTGCTTATTAATAAAGGTGCCGACGTGAATGTCAGGCCGGAATTCGACGATACGGCGCTCGTGACCGCCGTATATAAAGCTGACGAAAAGATAGTCGATTTGCTTATAAAACATGGCGCTGACATGAATGTTGATTCACAGTATGACGGAACGGTGCTAATGGTTGCGGCCGGAAAAGGTCATGAAAAAATAGTCGAATTACTTTTAAGCAACGGCGCTGATGTGAATGCTAAAGGCGCTAATGGTAAAACAGCGCTTATGATAGCGGCTGAAAACGGTTGTGAAAAAATAGTCGAGTTACTTATAAATAACGGAGCCGACGCGAATAATGCCAAACAGCGGTTATTATAGATGCCCGGCAATACTCTATACAAATTACGGCACTTCGCTCTTGACCTCTTCTTTTTTTAAAATTCCCGGTTCAATATGATCAGGGCGGCCCGGTATGCGAACCGGTTTTTGTATCGCTTGAAAGTTATCATTTATCGAGGACCTTTGTTTATAAATTCATAGACCGACCCGATCATGCCGGCGTCGTTTCCGCACCCTGTGGCGCATATCGTAGTTCCTTCCGCGAACACCGGCGGAAGAAGAACCGCTAATTTTTTTCTTATGGCGTCGATGAGTATCTTTTGTTTTGATACTCCGCCTCCGATCAAAACAAGCCCCGGATCGAAAGTGCAGATAACGTTTGCGATCCCGGCGCACAACTCATCCGTCCAACGCTCGAATATTTCATTATAAACCGCGACGCCGGCGTTTATGTTTTTGAAAATGCTTATTCCGTCGATATTTTCATCTGGGCGCAATTTCGTTTTAACCATGTCGATGAGCGCCGAAACTGACGCGCGGTTTTCGTAATAACATCCGTTGCCGGTTTTGTTTTGATAGCCTATCTCGGCCGCCATGAAATTCATGCCCCGATAAAGCCTGCCGTCGATGACTATCGCGCCGCCGATGCCGGTGCCGACGGTCATGCAGAAAAAAGTTTTTCGGCCTCTGGCGGAGCCGACCCAAAGTTCTGCAAGAGCAGCCGAATTAACGTCGTTGTTCACAAGGACCGCGATATTGAATTTTTTTTCGATAGTTTCTTTTATCTTCGCGCCGGCGTATCCCGGAAAATTATCGTTCGCGTAAACTATCGTTCCGTTGTCACTATCGACTATTCCGGCCGTGCTTATGCCTATTCCGTCGATGTCCGCGTTGCTCTTCAAAAGCGATCCGATGACATCGCATATCCTTTTGAGCAGATCCTCCGCGCCTTTGTGCGCTTCGGTCGGCGTCTCGGCCCTGTCCGCGGCCTCGCCTTTTTCGTTCACTTTACCATATTTTATAAAAGTCCCGCCTATGTCTAAAGCAGCGAATGTTCTCATTTTTTACTTCAGCCCTCCGCCGGAATTTTGCCGTCCGTAATACCTTGACTTTAAATAATTTTATATATATTATTTTTTCATAAAGCTTTTTAAATTTTCAGGTTATTCATTTTTTATAAGGTTTAATATCGTTATCAACTTTGTCCCATTCGATCATGTTAACTTCGATCCCGCGCTTTTTCGAATACGCCGCGGCGGATCCGGCCGTTTCGCCGAGCGACATGCATGTCGGCTGTATCCTCATGGATGCCTGCAATATGAAACTGGCGGAAATGCATCTGCCGGCGACGATGAGATTAACTATTTCATTGGTGACGAGCGCCCTGTAAGGAATTTCATAATATTCGCCCTTCGCGAGATAGTCCCCGATCTTTTCGCCGTGCGCGTCGATGTACCAGGCGGTCTTAGCCACGGCGTCAGCGAAGGTCCGCCTTTCATAATAATCCTTTTCGGTCATCTGATATTTTCCGACCACCCGGAATGATTCGCGCGCGCCTATCATTTCCGCCTCTTTGCTGATGTAAGCTTTTTCGAATCCGGGTATATTCTTTATTACGAATTTACTTATCCGGTGTATCATGCTTCTGGCAAAAACGATAGCCTCGCTAAGATCCCCGGCCTTCGTCGCTTTGAACCTTGCGGGTATCTCGGGGCAGTTCATCGACATGCAGCCAGGTTTTCCGGTGATCGTGAAGGCCTGGAAATATTCGATATCTTCAAGCGTGAGTTCGCCTCTTTCATATCCCGCGACAAATATTGGTTCGAGCGCGTACTTAATGTCACGGTTACGCGCAAGCGCTATCTCGAAATACGGAGGTTTCGTGGCGCACCAGTTATCGTTTATGCTGCGCGTATATTCGTATAATCTGTCAAGATCGATGCCGCCCATTTCAAATCTAAAACTCATCGGCTGATTATTGCCTGTTTTTTCATAACCTTTTTCAAATGGAACTCCCGAAAGCCTTGACAGTACGGCGTCTCCGGTGCAGTCGATAAAGACGCCGGCTTTTATAGCTATCAAACCCTCTATCGTATTTACGATAATATATTTTATTTTTTTATCTTCCGTTACGGCGTCTATAAGATCGGCGTTATACAACATTTTCACTCCCGATTCCTCAAGCATACGGTCGTAGACATACGCTATCTTTTCGGGATTGAACCAGCCGAAGGCCGTCGTTTTATCGTCCATATCGATGCCTTCGTCCAGCATCCTTTTCTTGATCTCGGTTATTATAGGCGTATCGCTTCCTTCGACGAAGGTTGGCATGAACGGAAGAACAAGCGCGCGCGTCTGCGCCCCGCCCATGGTGACGCCTTTTTCAACGACAATAACGCTCGCTCCGCCTCTCGCGGCGGACACGGCAGCAGGAACTCCCGCGGTGCCTCCGCCGCAGACGCAGCAGTCCGCTTCAAACAGCACGGGTATATCTTTTTTTATATAATTTACAGTTTGCATATCCATCACGCTCCGGTTAAATATGTCAGTTCCAGATCAGCTTATGAAAAAAATACTTGAATCAATTATTCGATAGGTGATCAGATCGATTGTCATGGAAATCCTCAGCATAACCATCAAGTCCGTTCATCGCTATTTGTATCTCTTCTAAAAATTCGATCAGCCCATTCCGCGTAACTTTGCCTTCGCCCAGTAAACACAGATAATCCAACAGTTTTGGATGAAACGGCAGGTCCAATATCCGCATGCAGAATATGTGGGCGGCCGCTTCCGAAGCTCTTAAGATCCCCGATATTCTCTCAAATCCGCCTATCTTTAAGCTCGTTACCGCCGGAAGCAGGCCGGGCGTGTGCTCGCCGTCCGTAAATTCAATGAGATGGTACAACTCGTGAGCAATGTGCATGTCTTTTATATTATCAGCGGAAATAAAGTGTTCGTTCTTATGAAGATCAAGACCGGAATTAAAGTTTAAATTGTTGTCGGGATCCAAATTGAATTTGAAGTTGTAATTAAAACATAAATTCTTCAAAACGGCATACATTTGATCAATCGAGTTTTTCATTATATTAATGATCTTTTTGTCGTAGTATATTTCGGCCCTGGATCGTGCGTTAGCCGCAATGCCAATGCCTTCGAAAACAACAACGCTCGCGCCTTTCGCCGCGCAGATAGACTCAAGGCTTGCATTTTTGTTTTCGGTTTTTATTTTATCCGCCGTGTTCCATGCGATCGCTATCAGCTTTTTTATATAACCCCTGATCTTTTCTTCAGGCAGATTTTTAAATTGAGGATCTTCCCGAAGTTCGGCGAAGGTCATGTTTTCGGCTGTGCATAATTCGGCGATCTTATCGATATTCACTTGTGCGCCTCTGCTTTTTTGGGGTTCCTTCTTATTTGGTGTGTGCATTGGAAGTAGATAATAGTGATGAGAGAATAGAGAATAGTTGTGGATGCGCCTCCGGCGCTCAATTTTAAAAATTCAAGCTAGCCCGCAACCAACTCATCAAAAAAAGTCTGCTGAAGGCAGCTACATTAACTATTCTCTGTTCACTGTTATCTATTCACTATAATATTTATTCCCATACAAAACACGAATAAGCCTTTCATTTAGTTATAACCACGGCGATATCTTCGTCGCCGCCGACCGGTTCCATTTCCAATTTAGCGACTGAAATTATCTGAGATCTTTCCGCGAGACCCGATAGGTCCAGCTGTTTTTCCCCGTAATAAATATATACCAGCGGCAGCTTTCCGCCCGCGTCGCTGTAATCGGTGTTCAGTTCTATCAGGGAAGCGAGTTCATCTAAAAGCGCAGCTTTTCTGGTTACCACCGCGTTGCCCCAGTTTTTCTGAAGCCGCACAACGCCTTCCCTGTCGATCACCCTGACCGGAGTATATGTTTTTTTGAATATGAAGAATCTCGTCTCGGTCTTTGTGCCTCTGAAAACACTCCATTTTCCGGCGGTAGCAAGGACCGAAATGTCCTTTACGCCTATGCCCATGGAATTGGACGCTATCTTCTTTAAACTTTCTTCGTCGAGGCTCTTTTTAGAAAGGTCCCGCGTCCTTAATTCCGCGGCGCCCGTGGCTACGGCCCGGAGGATGTTCGCCCGCCTGTCTATTTCTATCGATATCTCGACGGTATCCGCGCCGGCCCCGGACCTTGTGACCCTGTCAAAAACTTCTCTTCTTATCGAACTTATATCAGACTCGGCCGGGTTCAAAACCGTCCGTTCCACGACTTCCCTGACCATGGCGAGCGCGACGCCTATCGTCGATATGTAAGGCGCGTCTTTCGCGATGCTCCATTTATATCCCATGCGCCCCGCGAGATACGGGACCAGCACGCCGCCGCTCCCGCCGCCTCCGACAAGGCTTATCAAATTCGGGTTCAGCTCGTAATCTTTTATCAGATCTTTCACGATCGCCATTACTTTTCCTGCGGCTATATCCATAGCCTGTCCTGCGGCTTCTTCGACGGAAATTCCAAGGATCTTCGCTAGCGGTTCCCAGGCCTTGCGCGCGGCCTCTTTATCGCCCTCGGCGTAATCGCCTTTCGGGACGGCGCCAAGAATATTGGCCGCGCCCGCGAGCGTCAGCGAAAAGTTTAAATCATTCGAACATTCAATGACCGCGAATTTCGGTTCGTCGTTCTCTTTCGGTGAAATAAGTTTAACGACCGGATCGGCCATCTCGGAAGCCTCTGCGAACGCTTCGTATCGTTTCCCGGCGATGTGCGCGCTTCTCGGCCCGACGTCGACGATCTTTTTGTTTTCGATCTTTATCATGCTTCCGCCGGCGATGCCGAGCGTTCTTACGTCGAGTGAGTTCAGATATGTTTTATGTCCTCCGACCTGAGCATATTTTATCATTACCCTGCCGTTTTTTATGACCGAAATATCCGTCGAAGTTCCGCCGGCCTCGAAGAAAATGCCGTCTGATATCCGCTCATACATGAGCGCGCCGGCCACTCCGGCGGCGAGTCCCGACAGCATCGTAAGTATGGGCCGTTTTCTGACCTCTTCGACCGTCATGACGCCGCCGTCGCATCTCATTATCATCAATCCGGCGGCTATTCCCGAACGCTTGACGCAGCTTTCGGTCATATCGGCCGTTTTCATCATCTTCGGTATGAGGCTCGCGTTTACCACGGCGGTCCGCGTCCTGACCTTAAGTCCGTAAAGCTGCGATACTTCGTGGCCGCCTGTGGCGTATAAACCTTTTTCCACGGCCATTTTCATGATCGCGAGTTCGTTTTTAGCGTCGTCCACGCTGAAGGCTTCCGATGCTACTGCCACTTCGATGCCTTTATTTTTAAATTCATCCAGGAATGAATTTATTTCTTCTTTTTTCGCTTCCGCGCTGTCCGTTTCAATATACCTGTGAACCGTCCTGAGATATTTGCCGCGGGCCAGCTCTATTTCGCCCGTGTCCGTATCGCTTTTTACTTTGAAAGATTCGATGCCGCTGCCCATGCCGATAATGCCCACATCCGCAACATCGCCTTCTAAAAGGGCGTTAGTGGCCTGAGTGGTGCCGTGCGCGATAAAAACGACGTCCTTGGCGTGTATGTCATTTTGGGTAAGCAGTTTATTTATTATATCGACTATGCCCTTCGCTATTCCAACGCCTGAATCGTGCGTGGTAAGGATCTTTTCCTTGGCGATTATTTCGTAGCTCGCGTCGTCGATCGCGACCGCGTCGGTAAAGGTGCCTCCGACGTCTATTCCGATCCTGACCTTTCTTCCTGCCATATAAACCTCTGTTTTACATAATTGACTCTGACCGTTATCTCGTCCTTCGCCGTATAAGGAGCTTAACTTCATTATTGGCACAAGCTGAATGTTCGATCGATGTTGCATAAGATCCGCCCGCGGCATAAAAAGAAGATCCTGCAACTTTCTCGACGCCGCTCACCACTTCGTAAAAACAGTGAGAATCAGCATAGCAACGCACATAAGCCACGTATAAGGAAGCGTGGCCCATAATATCGCTGTTGTATCCTCGCCGGAATATTCCGCGGTCCAGACGTTCTGGGAATTGGTCGGGTCCGAGACAGCCTGCACGAATTGGACCGCCACGAACGCTCCCGCGAGCGCTGCGGCCGGCAATATTTTAAGCGACATCAAAAGCGCGGCGACGCCCGCGCCCATGCCGAACATGTTCAAAGGCCCCCGATATAGAGCGAGCGGAGACAGAACGGCGAAGAATATTAAAAAACTGGCCTTCCCTGATGGCATAAGATCGTTTATTATCGGATTTAAGAGTTTCGCGACAACGGGGTTTGTAACCGATGAGACGAGCATGCCGATACCCATGAAGAGGAATATGACGCCCGCGATATCCTGTATCCCTTCGACTATCGCGCCTGAAAATATGTTCACTGTCCGCTCCGGCTGCGTCAGAACTATAGCGTATAACGATGCCAGGATGAACCCGAAGATCGAAGACCCGACGGCGTCGAGCATGCCTTTGTCGGCCGCTCCGAATCCCCAGACGGCCTTGAATATGAAGAAGGTCACTATCGGTATCACCGGAGCGATAAGCGCCATCGCCGGAATTTTTTTATCTTTCCTGCCGTTTATGGCGTCCGCGCCGGGAGCGGCCCATGCCGACCTTTCGCGCTGCGGCTTAATGTTTATGATAATGAACGCCGCCGTCACAAGGGCCGAGATGATAAAAGCCGGGGCGTAAAAGGAAGAAACGACCTCGCCGCCGAATATCCCTATAAATGCGCCGTAATTTGCAGCGTTAGCCGCAAGGCCGGTCTGCATGCCGAGCAGGAGAAGCGAAGCCGCCGTTACGGGTTTAATTCCGGCCGAGGTCATGATCGGGATCGCTATGGAGCCGATCATTATAATGGCGCCGAGCCCGTTCATGCCGAGAAATATAAAGGCTATAGCCGCCGTGAGCACCGCGGCTATCGGCCGCGGCCTGTCTCCGGCAAGTTCCGCGGCGTTTCTGATTATGGCGTTTGAAATTCCCGTCTTCATTATTATTCTGGCGAAGATAGCGCCGAATACGACCACCGCGATCGAGCTCGCCATTTTTACCGACCCGCCCGAAACGACCGTGTTGATAAAATCGGGGAACGGCATGCCGGCTATCGCGCATACGGCCGCGGCCATTAAAGGCAAAGCCAGGATCGTCGGCAGTTTTTTAGCGATCATAAGTCCTGCGAAAATAAAAAATGTTATAAGGATGGCGATACCCTGTACGGTCATTATTGATCCGCCTTTATTTCATCGATAAAATTTACGAAACGGCGGGTTATTTGCTGAGGTCTTGTTATCGCGCCGCCGACGACCGCCGCGAATGCGCCGAGTCCGATGGCTTTTTTCAAGTCCTTCGGTTCGCTTATGCCGCCCTCGGCGATCACCGGTATTTTAAGTCTGCTTACGAGCTTTTTCAGAAGTCTGAGATCCGGCAGCTTCGTTCCTTTCGTGTAGCTGGTATATCCGCCGAGCGTTGTCGCCGCCAGGTCGAAACCAAGTTTTTCGGCATTCACGCCCTCTTCGAATGTCGATATATCCGCCATAAGTATTATATCCGGATACTTTTCGCGCACGCATTTATAAAATTCATCCAGAGAAGTCCCGTTCGGCCTGACGCGGCCGGTTGCGTCGGTTGCGATTATATCCGCGCCCGCCCTGACCAGTTCATCTATCTCTTTTATCGTGGGCGAAATATAAACTTCGCATCCTATGTAAACTTTTTTGATTATCCCTATAAGCGGCAGATCCACGCTCTTTTTTATCGCCAGGATATCTTCGGCGCCATTCGCCCTGATGCCGGCCGCTCCCCCGGATCTCGCCGCCAAAGCCATTTTCGCCATTATAAAAGACCCGTGAAGCGGCTCGTCCTCTAACGCCTGGCAGGATACTATCAATCCGCCCTTGATTTTCGAAAATATTTTTTCCTTATCCATTATCACTTCTCCGGTTGAATATCGTTTACATATAGCGCATAACGGCGCGTAACATCAAGTGTCGCGGCTATGATCTAATTCCATGTGCCGTTCCCGCTTTTCAAATCGCGGTATATATGCAAAAATGCTATTATTTAAGATGCTGCGGGCGATATTATAGACAAAATATCCCGAGAAGTCAAGAATGAAATCGGGCATGCTTCGGATAGGAATCGTTTTTAATCATTTCAATCACAATATCGCAGCCGTTGCTTGTGCAAATTTGTCGTCTGCATCTACTTCAATAAAAAAGAGGCCGCCTTTTAAGGCAGCCCCGATATTTACATTTCAGAATTTTATTATTAAATTAATATACACAGGCCTTTTAAAATTTGACCTTATTGCGGCTAACTTAGCAAACCTTGAAACGGGTTACGCCGTCTGTTTAATTTACGATACGGATTCCGGAACATTCCGGACTTAATCTATTTCGCGGTATCTGTAGCCGCTCGAGTCAGTTATCCAGCCGTCATCGTGAGATAAGTTCACGCGTTTTTCAGGCGGCCGCCCTGTTTTTTCGGGCACTGATGAGCGGGTTCCGCCGGAAGGCCGTGGAGAACGAACGGCCGGCCTTGTTTCTTCTTTGCGCGCCGCAGCATCAGGCCTCGGCGCGGTTTTAAAGGGCCTCTGTCCGTGAGCCGGAGCTTTTATGTGCTGGATCTTGAAACCGCTGTTCTTTTCAATGCGCCTGATATCGTATAATTCTTTGCCGACAACGAAAGTGAAAGATTTTCCGGTCTTTCCGGCCCTGCCGGTCCTTCCGATGCGATGGGTATAATCCTCGTCGTCCCTCGGAAGATCGTAATTAATGACGGCGTCGATATCGTTTATGTCGATGCCGCGGCCCGCGACGTCGGTCGCTACGAGTATCCGGACGGAACCGCTGCGGAACGAGTTCATGACCATTTCGCGCTTGTCCTGTTCATGTCCGCCGTGGATACCTTTGGCGCGATAACCCGCGTTGTTCAATTTATTGACGATATGGTCGACCTTCGATTTGGTGTTGACGAAAACGAGGGAGATCTTTATGTCGAACTGGTCGATCAGACCGATCAGCGCGTCGAACTTCTGCGTCTCGAGAAGCTCGCAATACGATTGTTCTATTTTCGGGATCTCTTTTTTCTGATCGGTGGTATCGATATGCACTGGATCTTTCAGATAAAATTTCATAAGTCTCATTATATCCGGGCTCATGGTAGCCGAGAACATGGCTGTCTGATGGTTCGGCGGAACATAGCTGAGAATGTCCTCAATGTCGTCGCGGAACCCCATATTCAGCATTTCATCGGCCTCGTCGAGTACGACGAAATTTACGTCATCGAGCCTTATTGTGCCGCGCCACATGTGATCGATAAGCCTTCCCGGCGTCCCGACCACTATCTGGGGCTTCTGTGAAAGAGCCCTTAACTGAATGTTTATATCCTGGCCGCCATATGCGGTCACTACCTCGAGGCCCTGATAATATTTAAAAAGTTTGCGGAATTCTTCCGTCACTTGTATCGCCAGTTCCCGCGTGGGGCAGACTACAAGCGCCTGAAGGCCTATGCGTGACAGATCGATGCGTTCGATAATGGGTATGGCGAACGCCGCCGTTTTTCCGCTTCCGGTGCGGGCCTGGGCTATAATATCGCGGCCTTCCATCAGAACGGGAATGGCGGCCGACTGTATCGGCGTGGCAACGGAAAACCCCATTTCCACTACCGCCTTTTTGATGTTTGCCGATATATTGAGTTCTTCGAATATGATTTTTTCCATAATTTTCACCTTGCATAATAAATGTTTCACCAGCGGTTTAAGTCAAACCGGCAAGTGTTTGGAATTTTATGATCGATACCCACGAACGCTCGCGAGGCCAATATTTATTGAATTAACGGAAGATCTGGCCGGTATTCGTCGAAGCCGGCAAAAGCCGCAAGCAGCGTGAGATGGCCAAAAGCGGCCACATCGGGTTTTTAAAATCAAAACAAATAATTTAAAAAAGTATCGGAAATAAAGAGTAATTTCCGGAAAATTAAATTAAATTTTAATAACTTTATATATAAGTTTTAATGATCGATGACTTGACGTCAAAATACCATATAATATGGATAATGTCAATAAAATTCTATTTTTCGAATATTATTCCGGCTTCGGCCCGTTCCCCTTTTTATCTTTTATCCGCCATTAATGCAATTTAAACAAAAGTTTGTTTTGCGTTTTATTGGACGGCTTTTTGTTTGTTCGTGCTTTCTGTTCATTAAATGAGACGAACGCCGTCGCAGCGGTTTTATGCGGATGTTTTTGATTCAGGCTCTTTTGGGGGTTGAATTCACATATCCCGGACGCGAAAGGGACTCTGAATTTTACCGTTTGGACTTAGATATCTAATGTTTATGCGCATTGTTATTTTATTTATTTTGTGGTAAAATATGTGCATTGAAAATAAAGGGAGGAACTATAATGTTCAAAAGAAGATCAGCCGTATTATCTTTGGCTCTCGCCGCAGGGCTTGCATTTTCAGGTATCTCGAGCGCGGCCGAAACCGGAGATTACGCTAAATCACACATGAAAAATAGTTTCGCCGTGGCCAAAGCGACCGTGGCCGAAAAGAACAAAGGACCAAAATATAAAAAAAATAATAATACGGTTCTTATGCTGGCGATAGCCAGAAAAGAGAACGATCTGGCGAGAGAACTCATCGAGCGCGGCATCAACATAAACGCCAGAAACAAAAACGGCGACACCGCTCTTTCGATCGCCGTCAGTAAAGGAAACACGGAGATCGCGCAGCTGCTTATCGAAAGAGGCGCGAACGTTTTCTCTAAACATCAGAAAGGGAGCACGCTTTTAATGATAGCCATCGCCAGAAAGCTTGACCAGACAGCATATGCCTTAATCGATAAAGGCGTTAATATCAACGCCAGAAACGAAATGGGCGACACCGCTCTCTCGATCGCCATCAACAAGGGAAACCCTGAAATGGCTAAAAGGCTGATAGAAAAGGGCGCTAATATAAACGTGAAATATTGATCTTGTCTAGTAAAATGTAAGAACAGTGTTTCAAAATAACCCGCCGATAGTATTTTCTGCCGGCGGGTTATTATTTTATGCCCGGATTTTTTTTAGAGATCGTGTGCGGCTTTAAAGTCTTATTCGATCCTGACCTTGAGCATATCGATATTTCCGAATGTATTATATTCTTTCCGGTAAGCCCCGAGTTGTTCCGCGGGAATATTTTCGAACGCGACCGGGAGGCCGTTGGAGTTGATGAGTTCGGGCGCATCCATTATCTGGAAGTGAAGGTGCGGGCCGTCGGAATTTCCGGTGCTGCCCAGCAGCGCGATGACCTGGCCTTGTTTGACCCGGTCCCCGGTCGCGACCTTTATCGTTCCCTCGCTCAGGTGAGCGTAAAAACCGTATTCGCCGTTGCCGTGGTCGATTATAACGTGGTTGCCGCCGACGGCGTTGTCAAAGCCGATCTCCGGGATGAGCGCCATCATACTGGTTTTCAGATTTTTGTGTTCGGACATTTCGGAAACCGGATCGGGAAATTTGTCCGCGACGCGTACTACGACGCCGTCGGCGGCCGCGAGGATATCGCGCCCGAAGGAATAAGAATCGGCGAGTTTTTCCGGCGGGTCTTTTTTATATATCGCGAGTTTTTCGTTCAGACAGACGATGTCGAAGCCGAACTCCTGCGAATTCATTATGCGGTGGTGACAGTAATTGGTGCCCATATTGGCGATGAGTATATTGCCTTTAACAGGGAACATGTATTTGTTTTTCTGTTTATATTCTTCGATCATGACCGGAAATGTGCGCATTCCGAGTGTTCCCGCGCCGCGATAAAAGACCTTGAAAACGAGTTTGTCGATGCGGTCGGAGCCCGTATATTCGAACCACGACGACTGCCAGAGCGCGAGCGCTCCGATATCGGAAGGTTTCAGAACGTTCGTTTCAGCGAAATTTTTCTTCGGGTCGATGACCGTTCCATGCATGAGGTTTAACGCCATCGGAAATTTGTCGCTTCTTAATTTATTGATCTTCGCTCCTATTTCGCTCATGTTTTTTTTGACGGCGCGGGCGGGAAATGTCTTTTTGATAAGCGTCTCGCCGTTCGATTTACCTTCGAGGTCGACGGAAAGTATTTCGACGGCGCCCTGCGAATTGTTTGTTATAGCGATATCCGGGATCTTGACGTTCGTGATTATGTACGGACCGTCAACATGAGCAAGCGGAATCACGCGTTTATTCTCCGATAAAAAAATTATACTGATATCTTCACCGGGTTCGGCGGCTATGGCTTGCGAGGTTACTGTTAAAAGGACCAGGGCCAGGAATAAAAACAGCGGTCTGAACGATCCGGAAAACAACATATAAACGCCTCCAATATCGGAAAAATATTTTGATGTGATTTCTGATTTTTTATTATAACATAGAACTTAAAATTTTATAACCACCCTAAAAGATTTTAATTTAAATGTGTTTTTGAGTTTAAATTTCTTATCCGTTATATTGAACCATCTTATTTTTATTCATTGTGTGCATTTAACTGATCAAAAAAATCAAAGTCGAAACCAGACGACGGTACTATAGTTATTTTATTTAAAATGCGGTTTAGATATTCCGAAATATGCATATATTATAGCTGTTCAGAAATTTTTTTATTTTTATATAAAGTATCCCGGATCGCAAAAATGAAGATTGAGCTCCATAGCCTGTTTTTAAATTTATGGTGTGTCAAAAAGCAATATCGCAGGCATTTTAAACTGTTTTGGTCGCGTTGACTTTCTTATAATAATATGATATTAAAAATAAAAGTTTATTTTTGGGATTATTTAATAATAACCTGAAAAGTATAATCTGCTTTATGGCGCTAACAAACTATATTTTACGGATTTATATCAATATAGATATTTAAAATAAAAATTGGGGGGGCGAATATCAGTGATGTTTCTCAAAAAATGTAAACCGGTAGTTCTAACTCAGATTACTTTTTTATTATTATTGTGTTTTTGGCCGTTTGTGATCTGCGGCTGTGGCGATGACGGTTCCGGCGGAGCAGCTTCCAATATTATTAATACCGGAAATGAAATTATGCCGATCGAAGAACCGGCCTTGTATCTGCCTCTTAACGCTTCGACCTCGCTTGTTTATTCGAACGGCGAAAAGGTTTATGAGGCGAAATACTTAGGCGAAGTTGACGCGGCCGGCGTCAGGGCAGTCAAATTCGGTTCCTCCGATGTTTACAACCTTTACAGCTTCGACAGCGACAGTATAAGCCTGTGCGGTTCTAATGGCCTGGTCTTTGACAGTCCGCTGACTTTGTATTCGAAAAAAGCCGGCCCTTATGCTCAAAGCACTTCATCGGCTATGATAAATGGACAAAAAACTCTCATTTCATCGTTGCTTACAAAACGGGAAACCGTCACTACGGCTGCCGGAACTTTTGACACGCTCAAATTTGAAATGATTTACAGCAATATCGAAACGGGCGCCGTCAATTACAATCGCGTCATAAACCTCGCGAAAAATGTCGGAATAGTGGCCGATAAAATAACGAACTACAATATCGAGAGCGTGACATCGCTGATAGCCGGCACCACTGAGACAGCCGTTTATTCGAAACCAAAGAAAGAATGGGCCTTTCTTATCTACTCGTGCGGGCACAATCCGTCGAACGACCTGTCAACGCCTCTTTATAACCAGTTGAAGCAGTTCGAGAACACCGGCATAGGTAAAAACGCCCATGTCGTAGCGCAGATCTCGCCGACAAATGAGGTTTTAAAAGGTTTTACGACAAGGTTCGCCCTGGATAACGATAAGCTTGTGACGATCAAAACCATAACCGACCGGACCGTCGATACAGGCGCGACATCTGAAATAATAAGCTTTTATAACTGGGCGGTCGACGCATATCCGGCCGAACATTACGCTCTTTTTATATCGGGCCACGGTTCCGGCGCGATAAGCATATTATATCCTGACGGCGGGGGCAACGCGCCCGCAAGATCGATCGCCTATGACGACACGGCGAAGGATTCACTGAAATTGTACGAGTTGACCGAGGCATACCGAAGCGTGACCGCGAAGCTCGGCAAAAAGGTCGATGTGATCGTATTCGATTCCTGCGTAATGCAGATGTTCGAAGTGGCTTATCAGTTGAAGGATTTCGCTGAATATTTCGTAGCCTCCCAGGCGGCGCTCGCCGGAGACGGCATAGATATGCTTGGATTTTCGAATAAATTTAACTCAAGCGTGGATCATTCGGCGTTGAACGTGTCAAAAATGCTTGCCGACGCTTATATCGATTCGCCAAGGATATCCAACGCGAATATGACGATGTCGGTAACCAGACTATCGATGTGCGATCAGGTAAAAACTCTTATCGACACATTCGCGGACGGGATCGCAGAGATCAAGAGCGACACCGATTCAGTGGCTTTTGTACTGGCGGTTTACGGCGCGCAGCGATTCGGATCGCTCAATTATGACGATTATGCAAGCTGTTACGTCGATCTTTTCGATTTTGCGATCACGCTGGCTCATTTTATAGATTCGGGTGTGGCTAAAAATGCAGCCATGGCGCTTATTAATATTGAAAAAGAAAGATCATTCGTCGTCTATAACAGGATAAAAGGCGATTATTTCAAAGCAGCCGACGGGATATCGATATTTATGCCCAAACAATCGAAAGATTGGACCAACTCGAATTACGCCCGCGACCAATACCGCTATTTCACTGATTTCGGCCGCGATAGCAAATGGTATGGTTTTTTGAATGAATGGAGCGTTTTGCTCGGTAACAACGGCCAATAATTTTATTATTTAATATGAAGGAGCCTCACATGCATAATAAAAAATATAAATTACTTTCAGTTGTCTTCACTTTGCTTATTGTTTCGGCGATCTCATTTTCCGGCTGTATATTCGACGACGATGCCGCATCGGTCGATACGCAGACGGAATTGATCACAAGGGTTCAGGGATCCACAAATTTTTCACCCGGCTCCTGGGCAGCCAGAACCGTTGTCGATAGTCTTGTAGGGATGGCCGGCGAAGGTGTCACAGATAGATTGGTCTCAATGATATTCGGATCCCCGACCGACCCGAACAGCCGGAAACTTGATGAAATAATCAATCAAATGAAGGCGATGGATAATAAGATCGACAATCTGGCCCTGCAGCTTACAGCGGTTCAGGATCAGATAAAAGAACTTGCCGCGGAAATGCGCGTGGCTTTTGTAGATATCGAGGCCAGTATCGCCCAGAAATTAGGGGCGCAACCGGTCGCCGGAATAACTAACGCCTGGAAAATATTCAAAAATGATCTGATGATCAGCGTCGACGGCAGCCACACGCGCGACCAGGTGCTGGCCCACTGTACCACGTCGGTATTTTTAGAGTTCGCCTTTATGATCGAACCGCCGATCGGCGAACGCTATATGCAAAGATACGTTGAGGAGATCAACAATATCCTTCTTCAGGGCGGCTTGACGGCATACAGTTCAGGACTTTTGACGGTGTGGACCGATCAGGCGATCATCAAATTCGCAAGGAGCAGAACGCAGTCCGCGGCCGAATTAATAAGTTATTACAACTTTATCGAAAAGAACTTTCAAAACGCCTTGATCTATGAGTGCAGAGCCGCGGCGATGATCATCGTCGCGCTTCAATCGATCGAACAGATAAACCCCACGCCGCTTATCACATCGGAATCTTACCGGAATAGATTCAATGAAATATTGACCGGCCAGGCGGAGAAGTTCAGGGAAGAGGTCGAACGATTTGTTTTGTCGAGCATTAACCAGAATTCTACCAGCGCTAATTTTTTGCCGGACGGCTACAAGACCGTTTTCGAACGCGCCGATTATATTTACCTGCAGGTCACCGGAAAAACCGGCTATGGGCTTTGCGGCCGCGTCATATCGCCCTGTGATCTATCCGGTAATACCTCGATCACATCTGACGGCAGGAGTTTGCCGCAATTATCCTCCGCTAACTTCGACGCCGTGATAGTTGACGTTACGGCTAAAAAATGGCCTCGTAAAATAGATTACTGGCAGACCGAATTTTTCGACGGTATCAACGAGCCGGTAAGCACATTCAACGTTTCCAATAAATGGTATGTTTATCGATATTACAGCGGCGATCCCGTCAATGAAACTTATGGAGGGACTCCGTTCGTCAAGAAGGTGAACATCGATTTCACAAGCGATATCAGGAGTAAGTTCCCTGTGTGCGTTGATGACCCCATTATCACATCTTATGACGAAGCGACGTTTGCCGCAACGACACTGGCTTCCAGTGGTTCACGCATAATCAAATATGGAAATTTCACGGTCACGGCCGGATTTGCCGGATCCTCGGTTTTTTTCTCGCTGCCGAAGTATAGCGCAAGGCCTTACATATGGCAACCGTATCTCGCAGCTGTTACAAATAACAGCTCTGTTACCGCTAATTACGCGACCGACGAGAATTCGCCGCGGTTCGCGAGCGGCGGCCGGACGGGTTATGATTCCGGTGAAATGAAAAACACTCAATGTAAATTAGCGTCTTCACTCAGGAAGATAATAAAATATGGCGGCACGGCTCCCGTGACCGTGAACGTATACGCTGAAATTAATGCGAACATGCATAATTATTACAGTATCGGCCGTGACGGACGATACAATAATTACGTGGGTATCAGTCTGTTTTCGTCACCGGTAAAGGAGATGACCTCTCCTGTAAAAGTGTTTGAAGACGGTCTGCGCATCAACAGGTCGAGTGATGATGGCGGCTCTGTCGCCATCGATAAGAGGGAAGGCGGCACTTACGATATTTCAAAGGTTTTTTCAAAAAATTTTACGGTCACTTTCCAGCCCGGAACGTATTACCGGCTTTCCATGGACGCGAACATCGACGCCGCGGCGGGCGGATATTTACAGAGCGCGGGATTCAGGCCGCCCAGGGCTCACAGCACCGTATACGACCTGTCTTCTTATGGAGAACTCAAACAGCTGACTTTCTCCGTTCAATAAAAAATTTAAGCCCGTGCTCTTGCGTGGGGCGGGCTTAAATTTAAAAATTCATTTCGGGAGAAAATACAAGAAAGAGCCTTGACCGTGCTTATGGATCGAGGCTCTTTTTTTATTGTAGATATTTGTTATCAGGACTGTTATTTAAGATGAATTCAAATTTTCCGACGCTGAAGGATGCTCGAATTTTACCGCTGGATTTAGATATCGGCCGGAATGTGCAAAAAAGTTTATTTCCAGGCCATGCCTCAAAAAAAGAACGTAAAATTATTTGAAAAACGATCTGATGTTAGATTAAAATTAAGTAATTTAGCTCAAGATCTCAGCGTATGCCAATTGTTAAAACAACGGCATGCGCCAAAATAATTTTGACAGGCGCGTTAAATTTTGATAAAATAAGGTCTATCGCTGAATCCGGTTCAGATCCCGTTCCGGAGACGCCAAATGAAAAGCGGTTTTTGATCGCCTTGAAACGGAGCCATTTATTAATAGAATATTACTTTCGCGCATCTTAAAATTACTGCTCATAGCGTCGCTTGTTTACGCGCCCAGCCTTCTGACGGGGATAGTCAACGACGACGCTTTCAATATTTATAACGCGAGCCGCTCGGGTTGGTCATTGTCAGAACTTTCGCGCGCTTTCGTTATCGATCCGCACAGCTTTCACGACGGCATCGTTCCCGACTGCCTCGGCCAGACAACCAGATATTTCAGGCCGATTATCATGGCGTCCTTCAAGCTCGACACGGTCCTTTTCGGAAATAACTTTAATCTGTACCATCTTCAAAACATTCTGCTTGCGCTATGCACGGCTTTGATGGTCTATATTCTCGCCCGCAAACTCCTGCCGGACGAACCGGCCGCATATCTTGCGTCGATCCTTTTCATTTTCTGCCCCGCCAATTTTTTCACCGTTTACTGGATATCCGCACGCACAGATCTTTTGTGCGTTTTTTTTATGATGATCTCGCTGCTTTTGTTTATCAGGTTTATTGAATATTCAAAAAAGATACATTATTACCCGACGCTTTCTCTGGCTCTCGTGTTTTATCTTTTGTCGCTTCTGGCAAAAGAAGGTTCCGTGATGATGCCGTTTTTTATATTTCTGATCTCGCGCCATTTAATAGCCGAACGCGACGCGGCCGATGAAAAAATTGCTTTAGCAGCCGTTGAAAACAAAGCAGCCGTTGCTGAAAATACTTTCGCCGCAGCCGGAACTCCCCTCGCCGGCGCCGGTAAAAAAGTCGCTCTCACTTCCGCGCTTTACGCTTTCGCTTATCTTCTGGTATTCGCGGCCTATTTTTTCGTCAGGACATGCGTACTGGGCGGGATACACTATCCGGCGATCAATTTTTACAGCTTCCCCGTGGACGATCCGCTGGTCATATATTTCGCGATCCAAAAGTACGTGTGGATGTTTCTAACCATGACTTTTTTCGTGACGCCGTTCCCGATAAAAATGTTTTTTTACAGTCCAACCTATAATGTGATATTTATCATTGCCATGGTGTTTTCAATATGGGTTTTTGGAAAACTTTCGCGGCCTCTGAAAAACTCAAATATTTCAAAACTTTTATTACTGCTTACGGTTTTATCTTTCGTCCCGACGCTTCCGCTCCTGCCGGGTCCGCACTATTGTTATATCCCTTCGATATTTTACTGCATGCTCATCGCCATGTATCTGCGATATAAATATCACGGTGAAATTTTGGAAGCGGAGGAGAACGGCGTTATAAAATACCGTGTTGAGGCTTCGGTCGACGAATATGGCCCGGCTTATCCGAAGGCCAAAAAAGCGTATTTGGCTGTTTACGCTTTCGCTGGTTTTTTATCCGCGGCGATACTTCTGGCGCTTTTCTATCTCGGCGGCGGATACAATCAAAGGGTCTGTGAAATAATTGAAAAAGCCGTTGATAAATACCATGCCTCGGACTATTTTAAGAAAACAAAAGAGCCGCCTGAAATTTATCTTTTCGACGTCGGCGGACCGCCGATGATGTTCGACGAGTTCCGGTTCCGGCACCCGGATAAGAAAGAATTCAAGGGTTTTATTGTTAATGTCGGCGCGTTGACAAGGTCCATTGTCTCGATCGGCACAGGCGAAGTTACAGTGACGGCCGCCGGGATGCCTCTTTTTTCAGGTTATATCGAAGAGTTCGCCAATTCCGGAAAATTTGAGTTTGTCGCCGGCAAAAACTTTAGATGCGATCATTATGTGATGCGCGTGGAAAAAACCGCCAAAAATTCATGGACGCAAAATACCGGAATATCTGAATTCAAGCTCATTTTTAATGAAAAGACAAGCGCGCCGGAGCGGAGAATATATCTCGACGTTTATCGGGGGACGATGAGCGGGGCGCTGTGATCTGCGCTTTTTGAACATTGAAAGAAGAGGATAATTTCTTTTGCAAAATTTATTTACTTTCTGTATAATATGAAAAAGCTTATAAGTTAAGTGTATCGAAATGAGTTATATATTATCTACATTTCGACATTATATGGTTGGAAAGGGATAAAAGCTTGAAAAGGGATCGGGGTAACTTATGAATATTCATGAAATGAGCCGCGAACAACTGATCGCTGAGGTTGAAAGGCTGACCGGTCTTGTGGAAACGCTTTCATCGCGTGATTTTTCAAGACTTCAGGACGGGATATTAAATAACGTTCAGGGCGCCGTCATGGCGACCGACACGGACATGAAAATAATATACTGGAACCGCTATTCCGAGATAATGCACCAGTATAAGGCCGAGGAAGTTCTCGGAAAAAATATTATCGATATCAGAGTGCCGCCCGAAAATCGTGAAAAGGCGAAGGCTGTCACTGCCAGCTTAATTGAAAAAGACTATCTGGAAGGCGAGTTCGAGTCCGTCAGAAAAGATGGTTCGCGTTTTCCCACATACATAAGGACGACAGCGATAAAGGACCGCTCAGGAAAAGTTATCGGATTTGTCGGCATCCATGTCGATATAACCGATAGGAAAAAGGCTGAAGCCGAGATCAAAGATCTCGCTTCAGACCTTGAAATGAAAGTGACGGAAATACAGGATAGATACGAAACGGCATGCGAAATGCTGAAAAAGGAAGCCGCCGGGCGCCGTCGATCCGAAGAAATGCTTCGCGAAAGCGAAGAAAGCATGAGGCTTTTGCTTGACAATCTTCCGATGCACGTCGGCGTCATTTCGAAGGGAAAATATTTTATCTGGAATAAATTTTCCGAAAAAATGTTCGGTTATAAGAGCGCCGAGGTTATCGGAAAAATGTCTCCCGTCGATATGCATGTTTCGGAAGAGGCCGCCGCTGACGTTATCCGGCAGGCTTCTTCCAGAGGCAAATATGACGCCGAGGTCATGCTGAAAAGAAAAGATTCGACGGAGTTTCCCGCGCACCTCGTGGTCGTTCCCGCTCATCCGGACGCTTCCGGGGACGGGGTCTTTTACGGGATCGCCATGGACACGACAATGATCAGGCATTCCGAATCGCGGCTTCGCGAAAGCGAGTCGACCTTGAGGGCTATATTGAATTCGTCCAAAGAGTCAATCCTTCTGGTGGACAGGTCGGGAAATATAGTCGAGATCAACAATGCGAGCGTGAAAAAAATAGGCCTTGCGCGCGAAGCAATTATTGGACGGAACGTTTCGGAATTCGGGCCGCCCGAAGACCATGAAGTGAATTGGAGACATTTTGAAAAAGTTATTAACAGCGGAACGGCCCAAAAATTTGAAGGGTTTAATCACGGCCGCATATGTGAATATTCTTTTTATCCGGCAGTTTCAGAAGACGGTTCCGTCAGCGCCGTCGCCGCATACATCACGGATGTGACCGAAAAGCGCGAGTTCGAGGAAAAACTTCGCATATCCGAACAAAATTACAGATCGATATTTGAATCGGTCGATGTTCCGATCCTCATCAGCGATTATGAGTGCGCGCTGGTTTTTGACGCGAACCGTTCCGCGTATGAATATTTTGGAGTGAATTCGCCGGAATTTTTCAACAGGCCGGATTTCTGGAGAGGCATGAACCCGCCGTTTTCATATGAGGACGGCCTTGAAAAATGGGCCTCGGTCAAAATCGGCGGACCGCAGCATTTTGAATGGCTGACAAGGAACTCGAAAGGCGAAATGCGCTGGGTCGAAGTATTCGTCAAGATCGTTGAGATAGGCGGGAAAAAGACATTTATTTCAATGTTTTACGATATCCATGAACGCAAGACGTTCATCGAGGCATTGAAGGCGAGCCATGCCGAAACTCGCAAAAGCGACGAGATCTACAGGACGCTCGCTGAGTCGGCCGATCAAATGATCTTTATGATCGACGGGTCAGGAATTATCAAATACGTAAACCAGTTCGCCGCTAAATCCTACGGCCTTGCCGCCTGCGAGATCATCGGCCGGAAACATGACGATCTGTTTACGCCCGAGATCGCGCAGCGCCATAACGCTCAGATCAAAAAAGTTTTCGAAACCGGAAAGCCTATATATAGCTATGACCGTATGGAAAGGATGAAAAATCCCGACAGGATCATATGGATAGACGCTATGCTCGTTCCGGTAAGGGACGATGAGGGAAATGTCCTGGCGGTTATAGGAATATCGCGCGATATAACGGAGAGGAAAAAGCTCAACGAGGAGATCATCCGTTCTTCCAAACTCGAATCTCTGGGCACGCTCGCGGGCGGCATTGCTCACGATTTCAACAACGTTTTGATGGGTATTATTGGAAATCTAGCTATGGCTAAGAAGCGCGCGCCTGAAGACGAGAAACTTTATATAAACCTGCAGCGCGCGGAAAAAATAGCGTATAAGGCGAAAAATCTGACCGAACAGCTGATAACATTTTCACGCGGCGGCGCTCCGGTTAAAAAAACTATGTCCTTGAGCGAACTGATCAGGGAAACCGCCCTGTTCGCGACGACAGGCTCGAACGTCGAATGCGTGTTTTCGCTTGCGGAAGATCTCTGGCCGGTTGAAGTCGATGAAGGCCAGATCACACAGGTTTTCACGAATATTGTTATAAATTCGCAACAGGCGATGCCGGACGGCGGAAATATCGTGATCAGGGGCGAAAATATTCTGGCGGAGTTGGAAAGATCGGCAATGGCTCCGGCCGGAAAATATGTCAGTATTTCTTTTTCTGATTCCGGCTGCGGAATCTCGCTGGAAGACATGCCGCGGATATTCGACCCGTTCTTTTCAAAAAAGGAAACCGGAAAAGGGCTCGGACTGGCTACGGCCTATTCCATCATTAAAAGGCATTCGGGCACGATCAAAGTAGAATCTGATAACCGCGGCACAACAGTTACGGTTTGGCTTCCGGCGGCTGACGGCTCGCTGACGCAGGAAAAAAATCCAATAAAAACATCGCGCTCGGAATTTTTCGGCTGCCGGGTCCTGGTGATGGACGACGACGAAGCCGTTCTTTTTCCGATCTGTGATATGCTCGCCGACCTTGGATGTATCGTCCGGTCTGCGATTAACGGCGAACAGGCTTACGAAGAATTTGAACATTGTTTAAGCCATGGGTCTCCTTTTGATGTCGTCATACTGGATCTGGTCGTAAAAGGCGGCATGGGCGGTCTGGAAACATTTAAAAAGATCAGGGAAATCAATAAAGACGCCAGCGTCGTTGTTTCAAGCGGTTATTCGAATGATCCCGTAATAGCTAATTATAAAGACTATGGTTTCTGCGGAGCGCTGATCAAGCCATACCGCCAGGAACAGGTGTACGAAATTCTTCAAGACTATGGAATTTTAAAGAAAGAATAACCAATTCTTAATCTTTTTAATTTTTCAGGGAACTTTTTTCTGAAACTATAGTATAATTAAATAAATAAAGTTGAATTTTCATTTTTATAAAAATAAAGGGAGGCTTCCATATGAAGAAAACCAGATCAATATTAACCGCCATTTTGGCTTTTTCTATCGTTTTTTCATTCTGTACATCGTCTTTTTCGCAGTCGACGATCAATGACCTCAACAAAAAAATAAACTCGGGCGAGGTCAAGACCGGTACCAGTGCTTCCGCTGATTCATCATCCTCGGCCGCCTCGAGCTCATCCACAATGCTCGATTCGACGGGCCCTAACGGCTATGACGGTTCCGGCAACAACAGCTGCGGCCAGTACGCTACAAGCACCGTATTTAATTTTTACGGCCTCGATGAAACATATCCCGTAACTATCGCGAACATGAACCCGACCGGCAGCTTCACCGCTCCCGACCGCATAGTCGACTATTGGAAACAGCACGGCATCGCCGCCGGCTATAAAAATAAAGCCAGCCTCGACGATATTAAAAAACAGTTAGATTCAGGCAATCCCGCTGTCTGCATGGTTGACGCCGATGGTTCGGGCCACTGGATCACCATTATCGGCTACAACAAGAACGCCGACGGTTCGATCAAAAGCTTCGTAATGCGCGACTCGTTCTGGGGCGTTCATTCCAACAAGGAAATGCCCGTCGCCGAATTCGAAAGGCGCTGGACCAAACCTTTGAAACCCACAAATGCCGCTCTCGGCGTCGTTCTCGACTACGATCACCTGCTTATAACCCCGAAAGGCAAAGATACCGCGGGGAAAAGGATAACGGATGTTCTCAATCTGCCCAACAATTTCAGCACCGCGGTGAACGATCAGATCGCTAACGGCGCTAACCAGCTCTGCCTCGGTCTCGGTCAGGACCTCACCAAACTCAAAAGCATAAAAGATTTCGATTTCAAAAAGGTCAATGTCGCGCGCACTTTATTCGGCGCGGCGGAAGTTCTTACAGCTCTTCCTCAGAAACTGCTGTTAGGGATCCCGGGTTCCGCTCTCCAGGACGGCGGCAGCGCGATCAGGAACTGGGGCTCTACTATGTCTAAAAAAGGCGGAACGCTTGATAAGATCGTCGGCGGAGCCGCAACTGGCGTCGGAACAGCGGTCAACGCGGTCGGTAAAGGCGTTTCGGCCGTCGGCAACGCCGTATCGTCGGTCGTCGACAGCGGCTTCAAAGGCCTCAGAAAGGTTTTCGGCTGGTAAGAACCCGTTAAGATATAATTCTTTACAAAAAATAACTTGATCAGTTTTAGATACGCCCTTGTCGAGATTTATCGATAAGGGCGTATCTTTTAGAATGCTTGAATTTCCATGGCGGCTTTCTCGTTTTTTTTCGGGTTGAGCTTTTACCTGTTTTTACTGCTTTTATGTCAGTCCGGGCGCGGCGCCGTCAAAGCGGTTTTTTCACACATTGAGTGTTCGGGCGGCCGCGTTCTTATTTTCGCGCTTTGATCAATTTCGACGGCCTGCCGCCCGACGCGCCGGTGAGCTTGCCGGATTCGACCGATAAAACGCCGTTCACCAGAAGATATATAACGCCTTCGGAATATAGTTCGCGGTTCTGGTATGTTGCGCGGTCGGTAAAACTTTTAAGGTCTATGACGGCGATATCGGCGAAGTTGCCCGGCGCGATCATTCCGCGGCCTTTCAGGTTGAATTTTTTCGCCGGAAGCGAGGTCATGGAACGGATAGCGTCGTTCACGCTCATGAGTTTTTCCTCGATCGCGTATTTTCTTATCTTGTGCGGAAAGCATCCGTAAAATCTTGGATGAGGCGACATTCCAGGCTTGAATACGGTGTAGCCGTCGGAAACGGTGAAGACATAATCGTGCGGCATGTTGCCCCTGTTGATCTCTTCGCTGATCTCGAAGAAAAGCGCGTAAGGCGCGCCCGGCATGCAGCAAAGATCGACGTAAGCATCGGCCGGGGTGCAGTTCTGCATTTTCGCTATATCGGCGACGGTCTTGTTCTCATACCGCTTTTCGGCCGGACAGAAAGTGATCATGATCTTTTCCGGGGCGAGGAAGGAAAAGATCCTTTCGGCCTCTTTTTTTAAAATGAGCCGGCCTTTTTGGGTTTTGTATTTATCGTTTACCCCTGTCGCGGTTTTGAATTCATCCGCGAGCCGGTATGAAATAATGGCGTATCCGGCTTCATAAGGGTGCTGATCGCATGTTATGTCTATCCCTTCGCGCCGGGCTTTTTCTATCAGGCCATACATCTGTTTCGCTTCGACGCCGTTCCACGGAAGGTTAAGCTGGATATGCGAGATATGCACAGGCGCTTTCGCGCGTCTTCCGATCTCGATAGTTTCTTTTATCGCCGTCAACACGCCCGGCACTCCGTTTTTATCGATAGCTCCGGTATTATCGCGGATATGCGCGTCGTATATTCCGCCGTATTTATTGACGACCTTCACTATCTCGACGAGTTCGCCGGTTGTCGTAAAGCAATCCGGCGCGTATTCGAGGCCGACCGAAACGCCGATAGCGCCTTTTTTCATCTCTTGTTCCACGCTTGCTTTGAGGCTTTCAAGCTGGCCCGCCGTCAGTTCGCGGGGTTGGTCCTGGCCGAAAAGTTTGGTCCTGATCTCGCCGTAAGGTATCAGGTGATAAACATTGGTCCCGTATCTTATGAGGCCGGCAAGGCCCAGCCAGCGGTCGGTTTCGGCGTAACCCTGGCCGCAGAGTCCCGTTACTATGGTCGTCACGCCCTGAGTGATATAATTGTAGTTTCCCTTCCAGGCCGGAATGAGGATCGACATATAACGCTTGTCGCCGGCTTTATTAAAAAGCATATCGGAATGATTGTGGACGTCTATAAAGCCCGGCGTTACGATAAAACCGGAAGCCTTGATGACCCTTTTAGCCTTGGCTTTCGAAAGATCTCCGACGGCCGTGATCTTATCGGCGACGATCCCTATATCGGTCACGCGCGGATCATTCGACGAACCGTCATAAACGGTACCTCCGGAGATTATAGTATCGAATCCGGCCGCAAGGGCCGCCGTTGAACAGGTGAAAATGATGAACAGTGTGATGGAAACAACACCGGAAACAATTTTTTTCATTAGGTTTCTCCTTTTGGCCGTCTGCGGGACATCTTTTTTAAAGATCGTCTTAAATATTCCCGTAACTAATGTTATACACAATTATCGATATTAATTCAAGACTTAATTTTATGCTCAGTAAAACATACCGGGCGTCAGTTTTTCCGTTGATAGCTCAATGTGAACGGAAGCTTATGTCTTTTTTTTACTGAACGTTTTGGATGTTTTTCTACCGGGTGATTTCCGTTTGTGGTGTGAAATTTTGAAATTTCTATAACGCTTTAACGCCGTTATGAAGTGTTTTCCGGCCAATTCATGTAAGAGATGGAAGAGACCCTGACTCAAAGATGTTTTGACACAGGCGGTAAAATTCTTGCAATGGCATCCGTGATAGTTTATAATAAGACCGGACAAAAATTTAAGAGCGTCGTGACCATATTTGAACGGTTGTGTGCTAATGGGAAGTAAAAAGGACTTATTTTTAAATACAATGCCGGCGGATATTTCAGGCGATCCATTTTTTCTCGTGTTCAACGCAGATAAATTGCTGGTGAAAAAAGATGAGAACTGCTATGGAATCGTTAAGTTCGCCGATATTTCAGATCTTATGGATGAAGTGAGGCCGTGCGGCATACATTTTATCGGAAACGATAACGGGACCGGGCATTACTGCTCTTCGGCGCAAGCTTCATTTAAAATTGAAAAGCCGGGCTTTGAATTTTGCGATCTGAGAAGCCTTATGACGAGTCTGGACCAGCGTCAATTCGAGTTCGCATGCACCGCTTCGCAGATCCTGTATTGGGACAGGACCACGAAATTCTGCGGCGAATGCGGATCGGAAACGCGTCATTCGTTAGCCGAAAGGGCTAAAACCTGCGTTAGATGCAAGCGCGTCTTTTATCCCGCTATAACGCCCGCGATAATAGTGGCGGTAATGAAAGAAGAGAGGATGCTGCTTGCGCATAATAAAAATTTCGCGGAAGGCGTTTACAGCCTTGTCGCCGGCTTCGTCGAACCTGGAGAAAGCCTTGAAGAGTGCGTCAGGCGCGAAGTTTTAGAGGAAACAGGCATCAGGGCTTCGGATGTAAAATATTTCAAAAGCCAGCCGTGGCCGTTCCCGAGCTCGATGATGATAGGATTTACCGCGGTTTATGAAAGCGGGGAAATAAAGCCCGACGGCGAAGAGATCACGCACGCCGGGTGGTTCGGCCGTGATGGACTGCCTTTGCTGCCCCGGCAGGGGAGCCTCTCGCGAAAGATAATTGATACTTTGATGAAATTATAAAATGACATCGGAGCTTTATTGAAAGGAATAATATGGACGGAAGATATCGTGAAAATGTAACGGCTGGAATAAAGGTCGCGGTGGTGAAAAAAGAAGACCAGCGGTCCGGGAATTTAACTTACGGCACCGTTACGGATATTCTTACCAATTCAAGTTTTCATCCCCACGGAATAAAAGTGCGATTGAGTTCGGGCGAGGTAGGAAGGGTAAAGGAAATAAGCTGACTTGCCGGCGTTGAACTATCGTTGCCCGGCCGCGAAGATTATAGGAAGATGATAGATGCTTTGAACCGGGCTTTTTATATTTGCTTTTTTGCGCCATATTTGTTGATCGCCGCGCTTTGTTATGGCGGGCTATCACCCAAACGCGATCCGCGCAATTTTCATTTACGCTTTTCTTCCGATCACAAGCGATGTTTTGAAAGGCGTATCGACGCGAACGATATCCGCAAGGCCCGCTTTTGACATCCAATCGCCGATCTCCGATTCCGTGTAAGTGTCGCCGCGTTCGGTCCCGACAAGCATATTGAGCGCGAAAAAAGCGGCCATTGGCGGGTTTGTCCGGTCTTCTGAAACGACGAAGTCCTGCACGACTAAAAGCCCGTTCTTATTAAGCGCTTTCGCGCATCTGTTTATCAGTTTCATATTTTCGGCGAATGAATTTATGTGAACTATAGCCGAAAGAAAGATAAGATCGTATCCTTTTCCGAATTTATCGCTGTGATAGTCGCCGGACATGGTATCTATTTTATCGCACAGGCCTTCTTTTTCGATGTATCCCCGAGTTATCGGAACGACCTCGGGCAGATCGAATACGGTCGCCGTAACGCTTTTTCCGGCTTTTACGAAAGCCATTGAATACGCGGCCGATCCGCCGCCGACGTCGAGTACCTTTGAAACGCCTTTCATGTCGATGAGTTTGACCACTTCCGGCGCGGTTTTATATGCGCGTTCGTGCATGGCCGCGATAAAGCCCTCGAGCCATTTATCGCCGCGCCCGCCGATCTTTTTATTCGCCGCCGGTTTTCCGGCCCGCACCGCTGAAGTGAGTCCGCTCCAGGTGTCCCAGAGATGGACGGAGTGCATGAGCCCGGCCATGTATCCGGGTTTGCCCTCAACGAGAAAATTTGCTGCGAGCGGAGCGTTGCTGAATTTATCGCCGTTCTTTTCGAGATACCCCATTGCGCATAACGCGTTCATAAGCCTGTCGGTCGCGCGCGGGTCCGTCTTTAAAGCTTTCGCGACGGCCTTTGAAGTTTTTCCGTCGCCGACGCTGGTGAAGATCGAGAGTTCATAAGCGCTTAAAAGTATTCGTGAACGCTGGAACGCCATTGCCGTTTCCCTGATAAATTCAGGAGTTAAAGCGTTTTTTTCTTTGTTCGTCATATTTTTCTCCTTTTTCGTCCATAAAAAAATATAATGCTATGATTTTAACCTTTTCGCCGATGGAAATCAACTGGATTTATCAGTTATTACGGAAATTGTTGAGGCAGCTGCTCTGCCGGTTAATTGAAATAAAGGCCCTTTTATATAATGCTTTTCTGAACCGCTGGAACGGCATATTGACAAGCATTTTATGTTGAAAACAAGTTTTAAATATGCTATAATAAAAAAATGGACTGTAGAATAACGATTTTCGTGAATAAAAAAATCGTTAAGAAGAGGGCGGAAAGATCGAAATGAAATATAAAGATGCTGGAGCGTTAAAAATGATTATAATTGTAATGGCGATATTTTCAGTGTGCGCTTTTGCGATCCCGGCGTTCGCGTCCGGTACGCTTGAAACCCTTTTAAAGAAAGCTAAAACCGGGGACGGCGAAGCTCAGAGACTTCTGGCCGCAATGTATTATAACGGCGAAGGCGTCGCGATGGATCACAAAAAAGCCGTTAAATTTTATGAAAAACTCGCGTTGAAAGGCGATGTGGAAGCTCAAAAAACCCTCGGCTTTATATATCACACAGGCTACGATATTGCGCAGGATAACAAAAAGTCATTTAAATGGTATGAAAAGGCGGCTTCGCAGGGCGACGCTTCAGCCCAATATAACCTGAGCCTCATGTATTCATATTCTGAAGGCGTCACGCAGGATAACAAAAAGTCTTTTGAATGGTGCAAAAAGTCGGCGGAACAAGGATATCGCGAAGCGCAGAACCGGCTCGGATACTTTTATCGATTCGGCACCGGCGTCGCGCAGGATTGCGAAAAAGCCTTTGAATGGTATGAAAAGGCGGCTTTACAGGGTGATAACGACGCGCAGTATGAGCTGGGAGAAATGTATTATAACGGCGCTCAATATGAACTCGGAGGAGTTCATTTTACCGGCGAAGGCATCCCGCAGGATCTTAAAAAGGCTTTCGAATGGTTTGAAAAATCAGCCGTGAAGGAAAATGGCAAGGCCTGGAAAATGCTGGGCCGCATGTATCATCGTGGCGAAGGCGTATCACAAAATATTGAAAAGGCTGTCGAATTATATAAAAAAGCGGCCGCGCTCGGTTCCCCGGAAGCGCAATGCGGGCTGGGTGATATATACGGCGACGTCAAAAGCGGCGTTTGCGATCATAAAAAAGCTTTTGAATGGTATGCCATGGCGGCCATCCATGAATATCGCGAGGCCGAATATATGCTCGGTATCATGTACGAAGAAGGCCGCGGCGTCGCTCAAAATTATGAAAAAGCCCTGGAAAATTATAAAAAGGCCGCGCTTCACGGCGCAGCGGCAGCCTGTACAAGATTAGGCCTCATGTATTACAAGGGCGCGGGCGTCGCGCAGAGTTATAAAGACGCCGTTAAATACTACGCCAGGGGCGCCCAGAACCGTGTTGCTGAAGCGGCGCGTTATTTAGGCGACATGTTCTTAAACGGGACCGGCGTTGCCAAAGATCCCGTCATGGCCTACGCCTGTTACTTTGCGGCGTCGGCGTACGGCGACAAAATGGCGGACGGAATTAGAGATTCGTTAGAAAAAAAATTGACTGCGTCGCAGGTCGAAGAGGGCATGGACAGATGTTCGGGCATTTGCGAAATTTTTAAAGCTCTCGCCGGGAATTGATATAGTTGAAAAACGCAGGCTTGTATAAAAATATTGAAAAATGTCGCAGGAGAATGAATATGAAATGCCAGCCGCCGGCGAATATATTTCGCATAACTGTGCTTACGGCCGTTTTGATCGCCGCTATCTTTATTACGGCCGGTGAAGCCGTGGCAGTGAAACCTCCTTATACTCCGCTCAATACTTTCTGGGCGGAATATTTCGCGCGGCCTTCAATTAACGAAAGTCCGAATTCATGGTCGTATCCGACGAGCGTTCCGGCCTTTTATGGATTCGAAAAGAATATCCGCCTTTCAGGCGAGCCGGGCGAAAAGATCAAGGACGGCCTGATCGGGCCGCATGGATACGTGGTCAGATGGTCCGGAATATTTTTCTTTCCGGTAAAAAGAAACTACGTTTTTTCCATTGAGGGTACCGACGGGCTGCGTCTCGTCATAGACGGTAATTACGTTTATGACCGCTGGCAGCCGGGCGGCCCCGTCTCTTCGACCATTGCCGTCGAGTTAAGCCCGGGCTGGCATAAAATTAAATTCAAGAATTTCAATCTCAGGGAAAAGCCGCTGGCCAGACTCTCGTGGGAACCTCGTTCTCCCGAGATTACAGGCGCCTTCGGGGCTGAATTCTTCAATAACACCGAATGGCTTGGCGATGCGTGCGCCGCTGCGATCGAGAACGGGATCATGCACGATTACGGTTACGGCGCTCCTCGCGGGATCACCGGCACCTTGAGCGTCGGAGGCGAGAACGCCATACCTACGATCGATTTTTATTCCGGGCGCTGGCGCGGCCTTTTTTATTTCGACGAAAGCACTCAGTATAAATTCTTCCTTTCGACGGACGACACCGGAAAGATCATGATAGACGATAATATTATCGGAACTACCGAGTGGAACACTTGCGACGATATGAGCCCTAACCCTGATATCGCTTTTGGAGGAAGGCTTTTTGATCGTTTCGTTGCCGCCGGAACGCACGAGGTGTGCGTGGAATTCAGCGAATACGTGGGCCTTGCTCATGCGTATATGACCGTATGGAAAGACGCTCCGCCAGTTTCGCCTTTTATTTCGGCCGCTCAGCGCACCGATACGGACGAGATCCGGATCACGCTCGGGGCCGTCGAAGGATCGAAGGTTCCGGGTTGTCTCATTGACGCGTACTGCCTTAAGGATAATAACGAGGTGCCGGCGCCTAAAAGTCGTGAATGGAAAAAACTCGACCCGCCGTTAAAAACTCTCGAAATAGAGCTGCCTGTAAAACTATCCGCGACGGGGCATCATGCTTTTTATGCCTGGTTCAGAAACTCTAATTTCTGCGTCACGGAGGCTGTGAGAGCGAAGGTTGATTTTTTCGACGCCATAGCGCCGAAAGTTGCCGGGTTCGGCATCGCCGGCTCAAAAAAAGCGGTTTCAGGCCAAACGGCTCTTTTTTCGATAGCTCTTTCGGATAACTTTCTTGTAACGGATTACCTTATCGAAGGAACGGAAACGGCCGCCGGAATCAAGGCGGAATGGCGTCCGGTCATGGTTCCGGGAAGAAGTGTCAGCGAAGCCGCCGCCGTCCGTTTTGATTCGCCCGGAAAAAAGATCCTCGGCCTTACGGCCAGAGATCAGGCGGGAAATATTTCCGAAAAAATGACCATAGAGGTCGTCGTATTTAAAAACAACGAAGAAGCCGAAAAACATTCACCCCGTTCTGACGGATCTGCCGCGGCCGAAACCGTTCGCGCGGTATCGTTTAATGATGCGTCACGAAATTCGGGCTCATGGTCGCCGGCCGGCTTAATGTCTTTTACTCCGCCTGAAGCCAATTATCCGGCGATCGCCTCGATCGGCGCCGGTGAAAAAGCTTTTGCCGTGACGGCGTTTCAGGATATGGAAAATGACGGCAGGCTAAGCTTTATGGCTTTTTCCGCCGGATGTTGGAAATATCTCGGTACTCCAGGTCTTTCTAAAGGGATCGTAGTCGGGACGGCGCTCGCTGAGATCGCGGGTCAGCCTTTTGCGGCTTTTTCGGACGGCGGTCTTGGAGGCCGTATCCGGCTCATCGCTTATAACGGTTCCGAATGGCAGGACATGCCGGCGAACGGAATTCCATCGTCACCCGCTACGGGCGTAGCGCTTGGAACGGACCCTTCCGTCGTCGGAGAACCGGTAATAGCGTTCTGTGATGAAATGGCGGGCGGAAGGCTTTCAGTTATGCGATATTCGGACGGTTTATGGCGCTATGCCGGGAAAGCGTCCGTTTGTGACGCGCCGCCGGAAGGTCCTGTTTCCATTTCGGTTTCAGGTGAAAAAATAGCCGCCGGGTTTGTTTCTTCGGGCGAACCGCGAGTGTTCATATATGACGGAACCGTCTGGGAGAGGGCGGTCATAAAAACGCCGTGGACCGTTTCCGGAAAAGTTTCAATGGCTTTTTACAAAGATTCGCCGCACGCGGCGTTTTATACAAAAGAAGCCGGGGGGAAAATAGCCGTTTTTTCACGCGGCCGCGATAATCAATGGGAACAGTCTGATATTGGAGCGCCTCCTGTCGCCGGCGCGGCCGGCCGCGTGGAGCTCTTCCGGGCTTATGGTTCGCTCATACTTGTTTTTCGTGAAGTTTCAAGCGGCGCCGTCCGTTTCTTCAAGGCTTCGGAGAAAACCTGGGAAGAACTCAGTAATGAAGGCATTAAAGGTGAATATGCCATAGACGCCGCTTATGCATCCGGCCCGGAAACGATCTGGACCGTGATCCAGTCGGCCAGAAATGGCGGGAAACTTTCCGCTTACAGGTTCGATCCGCAAAATTCTTACGCAGCGACCGGCGAGATCATTTTAACTTCAGAGCCGGCCATCTCCACCATAGAGATCTATTTCGATGAAAAACGCACGATGCCATCCGGCCATGAGATCGGCGCGGGCGGAAGCGTCGGGCTTTTTGTAGTGGTCAAAACGGCAGGTTCCGTTTTTGATGGCCCGCTTTCAATGAAAGTCAATACGGACACTTTTACTGAAGGGTTCAATGTTCCGCTCGAACACGCAAAAGGAAGCGGAGAGTACACCGGAAGTTTCAGGATAGCGAAATCGACGCGAAATCTTGAGAACGCTCTTATGGTCGGGGCCGGAACGGAGATCGGCATCGGAATATATTCAAGGGAAAAGCTCGCGGAAACGGCTTTGAAGGTTTCGGGAAAATGGGGTAAAAATTTCACCGTTCCGCTTTCGGACGGCCCCGCCTCGGAGATAAGCCTCAATCTTTTCAATATGAAGGATAACGGCTCGGTCGTAGCGTTTTGCGATATGGCCCGCGACGGCAAACTATCCGTAGTCAGATTCGATGAAAAGACATATGAGCCCGTCGGACTCGGCGTTACTTCAGGCCGCGTTTCAGCTCTTCGAATGGCCGCTTACAGCAACGACGTATATGCCGCGTTCTCTGACGGAGCTTGCGGCGGCCGCTTAAGCGTTATGAAGCATAACGGAAAAAAGTGGATCTATCTTGAAAAACAGGGATTTTCAAACGGCCCGGTCGCCGGGATATCCATGTGTTTCTATCTTGACAGACCTATGGTCGTATATTCCGACCTTCAAAGGGGCGGGAGACTCGCGGCCGCGAAATTCGACGGATTCAAATGGGTCCATTTACAAAGCCCTTACACCGAAGACCGTTCCGTGACGGCCTATCCCGCCGGAGAATCGGCCGTATCGGTCGTAGAATTTCCTTATGTTGTTTTTTCAGATCTCGGCTGCGGCGGAAGGCTTTCAGTTCTCAGATTCAACAATCTCTACTGGGAATATGCCGGAAAACCTGGATTCACGGAAAAGGAAGGATCCAAGCCAGCCATTTTCATTTATAACGCGGTGCCTTACGTCGCATTCATCGATGGCGCTCATGACGGGCGTGTCAGCGTAATGAAATTCACCGGCAATTCATGGGATTATGTCGGAAAACCGGGGTTCACGAAAGATCAGGCCCAAAGCTTATCGTTTTTCACGGCTTACGGCGACATGGCCGTCTGCGTCTCCTCGCCGGAGCGCAGGATCTCAGCGTACGCGTTCAACGGGTCGGACTGGAAATCCTATGCCGATACGGGGGCGCGCGGCACGATATATCCGCAGTCTCTGTACATGCTCTTTTCGATGCCGAGTATCGCCTATTCCGATGATGAGAACGGCGGAAAGCTTACATTGATGCGCTTAAGATAAATAATATAGCGTAAAATATTTTATTTGACTGAAATTTTGTGACCGTGATTGCCTGTCTTTGTTATCAGGCTGGACAGGTCAAAACCTTAAATAAGCTCTAATAATTTGAATAAGTATTTATGTATGCGAAAATTGGCTCGTCGATAACGGCATTTGTATTATATCCGATCTTTTCGACGAGAAGGCCCCGCAAATCATAAATGAAACTCCAGCGGCTTGACAAAGTGCCGTTATCTAACTGCTTTTGTCCTGTGAGCAGCTTATTTGAATTATAGGTTCTCTCTTCGACGCCGGTCCCTTTCGTCGTTATTTCTTTTATTTTGCCGCCCGATCCGTCATAGAAATATTCGATGATCTCCGATGGAACGCTTTCGCCGGAAGCGTATTTTTTCAGATATTTACGGGCCGCGCCCGTATATTCAAAGATGACGCTGGCCGCCGCGTTTCCCGAGGCATCATAGAACACTTCTTCCGTCTCGTTTCCGGCGTCGTTATATTTAACAACGCTTTTATACACAAGTTTTCCGTTCGAATCATAGTCAAGTTCGTTCTGAAGTTTTCCGGATAGATATTTATAAGTCGCCCTGGTATCGATGGCGCCCGTGCTGGTGTAAGCGGTCTTTTCAGTCACGTTTCCGTCCGTGTCGTACGAATATGTTTTCCAGGAAAGGGGCAGCGCTTTCGAATCAAAGATCGTTTCCTTTATCAGCTCGCCGCGGCGGCTGTATTCTTTTGTACTGTCAAGCCTCGTTTTTTGAGGCTTCCCGAATTTATAGTCGTAATAGTCGGTTGTCACGGATTTAATTCCCATCGCGCGGATGAAATTTCGATCGATCTGCGCCTGGGTGGAATCCGGCGTAATAGCGTCATGGTTGAGAATATCATGGCCGCAGCCGGCAAAAAAGAGGTTTGCCATCGCCAGCAGGCACAAAGAATAAAAGTAGCGACTGATTTTATTTTTGTTCATATCAATGTTATCCCTGGAATCGATCAATTAAAAAATACGATCGAAATATTTCATCTCTTTTAAAAATTACATTTTCCTGCTTTAATAATCGGTCAAAATTTTATATAATAAAGCGTGAATTTATTATCAGCTTTACAAATCGCCTGAATTTGGTTTATAATAATTACATCTTGATATTTTCGCTTTTGATTTTCGTGCCGTGAAAAAACGGCGCCGGAAAATTTCAGCGGGTAAAACAGGTCTTTAAATATTGACGGGGAGAAGAATATGAGAAAGTTTATTGTTTCGTTGTTCTTAATGTCTTCAATTATTATCTTTGCGGGCGCAGGCCCCGCGATCGCCCAGATCGAATCTTTTACATCCGAAACCGCTGGAACGGAAGATGCGCAGGTTTCGGAAAGAACGCCGAAATCTTATCATACCGGAAAAGAAAAATATTTCAAAATATTCACGAAGGCGAATAAAAGAACCGGCGGGGTCGATTTCTACGCCGGCAATTCCGGTTATTGCCCATACCAGTTCGAAATTAATTTCACCGAACTTGCAAACGCTAAAACGAGCGTTGCTACGCCTTATTACAGCGTGATCGGCGCCGCGCGAGAAAGCGTTTTTTTATTCAGCCTCGCCCCGAAAAATAAGAACAGATACAAATACAGATATAAATTTAAATTCAACATCGGCGATCCCGATTCTGCCGATCACGACGATTCTTATAAATATCTGATCCCTTTCGAAGAAGGAAAGGCCGTTAAGGTACAGCAGGGATATGACGGAACATTTTCACACTCCGGATGGATACAATATTCGATAGACTTTCCCGTTCCCGTTGGAACTAAGATATGCGCCGCCCGTGACGGCGTCGTCGTCCTTGTAAAAAGCGATTCCAACACCGGAGGAAAAACGCGAGAATTCATGAAGGACGGAAATTATATAGCAATTGCGCATAACGATGGAACTTTTTCCGAATATGTCCACTTGAAACAGGGCGGGAATCTGGTGAAACCAGGCGACCGCGTTAAAGCCGGAGCCGTTATAGCTTGGAGCGGGAACACTGGTTTTTCGACCTGTCCGCACCTTCATTTCACTGTCGTGAAACCGATAAAGCTGGGGTTGTGGTCCGTCCCCGTTAAATTCCTGGGCGAAGGCGGTTCGGCTATCGAGCTTTTGCAGGGAAAAAATTACGTTTCCTATAGATGAAATTTATTTAACTGCCCGTCTCATTTTTTATTGGCTTTCGCTAATTTGTAGTTCATGTCGGCCATTAATAATTCGATCTCGAGGCCTTTGGGATAAACTCGCGAAAGCTCGTTTATTAAGTCTTTTGCGCGATCAAACATGCCGTTATGAACATATAGATTGAACAGATTTTTATATGCCAGCGTATAATTAGGGTTAAGGCATGTAGCCCATTCAAGAAAAGCTATCGCCCAGTCGTCGCTGCCGTAAACCGCATATACGCAGCCTATATCATTTATTATTTTAATGTCGCCTGGATCGATCGAACCCGCGGAACTTATCGATTTAAGAGGCCGGCCGTTTTTTAAATGATCATATATTTTCCGCCTGTATTTCAAAGCGCTGCAATAAAGTCTCATGGCCTCATCAAAATTAGCGTTGTTAAATGATTCTGAAGCTTTTTCATAGTCCGTGCTTTTTTTGCCGCCGACAGGTTTGATCAATTTACCGCTGATCTCCATTTCGCCGACCCGGGAACGCAATATTTCACGACCGTTAACGGGCTCTAAAATGTAACTCGTAAAAACGGGATCGACGATGTTATCGTTAATTTCATCCGTTGATCCGGCAGGCTCAGTATTATTTTCAACGATCTTTTCGGCCTTTTCGGCGTTTGAATTCATTTTTTCGGGGTCTTTCGGCGCTATTGATTTATCGGGAGGCGCGAGCGGTTTTTCATCTTCCGCGGTTTGGTTTGCGGCTGCGGCCGGCAGATTTTCTAAAACATTTGTTTTATCCGGAGTTGCGGCCTGTTTTTTTTCAGCAGACGGTGTTTTATCAGGCGGCGCAACCGGCAGGTTTTTCACGGTCTTAGTTTTATCGTTAGCTGCAATTGGCAGGGTTTCTGGAACTCCGGCCTTATCCGGAGCGGCAGACGGTGATTTTTCGGCAGCTATGGTTTTATCAGGCGGCGCGGTCTGGTTTTTTTCAGTAACTTTTGCTTTATCGGTTGGGGCGGCCGCCTGTTTGGCGGCGGCATCAGCTTTATCGTTAGCTGCAACCGGTATTTTTCCGGCAGTCCTGGTTTTATCAGAAGCTGATAACGGCGTTTTTTCTATGGCCCCGGCTTTATCACCAGCCGCGGGCGGCGCAGGCGTTAAAGCCGGCTTTTTTCCTTCCGCTTTAATGGCTATTTCATTATACTTCTTGTTTTTGGCCTCGTCCGATATTTTCTGATACAGTTTCGGGCCGAAGCTGCTTTTATAATTAATTATTTTTTCAAGCAGGGCCTTAAATGCTTTTTCATCGCCGCCCTTAAGCTTATCGATCAAGATCTCGAATTTTTTTTCTGCCTCCGTCAAATTGCCTTTTTCGGCGTAAGCCCAGGCGATATCCGCTTCATATTCAATAGCTTTGGCTGGGTTTTTAACCATTAGTTCCCGCCCGATCTTAATTATTGAATCATACTCGCTTTTTTTTCTGGCATCGCCATAATCATTAATTAATTTAGGCAGATCTTTTAAAGGCTCGGCACTATTGTTCTTAGCGGCATTTTCCTGGATCTTGTATTCAGCCGCGGCAATTTCGGATGTCGCCATTTCGTCTTTAACGGCTATGGCTTTTATTGTTGTTTTAGTGTTGATAATGATCGGCGCGCTATATATCAGGCTTGACTCATCAGGGTCCGACGCGTCCAATGTATATTTGATCTCTGCGCCGTCAACGTCGCAAGTTATCATCACGGCTTGTTTTGATTTATAATCGCCGGGGTCCGGAGTAAAGACAGGCTGATTTATAATCTGAAGCTCTGGTTTCCAGATCTTATCTTTGAAAATGAACACTCCGCCTGATAATACGGCGATCACTAACAACGAAATTGCGGCTTTTTTACGGGTTTTTAATGCTGAAACGGCGTTATTGACCAACAAAGTAAATTTTTCTTTTACTGAATTTGCCTTTTTAGCGGGCTTGGTCAGGTTTATTCCGGTTTCTTTGCTTGCGGGCGTCTCGGGGTTTATTTCGTTTTCGGCATTATCGGTTGCCGCCGCTTTTATTTCGGGTTCGTCGCTTGCGGGCGTTGTTTCTTTTATTTCAGTTTCATCGCTCATAAAATTACTCCACTTCGTTCATTGTTGTAGTATTTACCTTTAAAATAAAAACTCTCCAAAACTTAATTGACATTCGGAGAGTTTTTTTGTTTTATTTCCGGTTGAGCTTTTAGTAGTTAAGCGCGATCCGGTTGTGCGAAACGCGGCACGCGCTGTCGCAGCGGTCTTTCAATATCGATAATTTGTAGTTATGGCCCGCTCTGAAAGCCACGGTCTGATTCGCCGAATTGACCGAAGGATCGTCGACCGTGAACATGTAATAGTTATAGGCGCCGGCGGGCAGCGACATGTCGTTGGACGCGTGAGGCTGAACGTTCATCGTGCGAACGCGGCCGTCAACTTTAGATGTCAGTTTCACCATCATTACATATTTCGTGGGGTTATAGATCTCTACGCCCGGTTCTTCGTTCGCGCCGGCGTAAGTTTCAGTGAAATTGCAGCAGGGGACGGCGAGCGCGCATCCGTCATCTTCGCAGGAGTGCGCTGAAACGCATTTTGTTTTATTGCAGGCGGACGCAGGAGCGCATCCGTTGTCGGGGCAGGAAAGTCCTGAAGAACAAGCGTCCTTCTGACATGCGTTTTTTCTGCGTTCATGAAAAAGCGCGTAATCGTTTCTGTTGTAGCCTTTGTAAAGCATGTCCACGGCTTCGTCTACGGATCTGCCCATCGCGCGGCCGGATGAAGTGAACAGGCCTATGAGCTGCTGTTTTTCATGTTTTCTAACGCTGTTTGAATAAACGCAGGTTCCTTCGGAAGTTCTGAAGATCCTCGTATCGAGTTCTACATCGCCGTAATTGTGCCAGCCTGAAAATACGTTTCCGACGAGAAAGCCGGCAAGGCGGAAACTTTTGTGGCGGTTGTATTTAAGGATGTCGCCGGCTACCACTACGTCGGCCTCGAGAATTTCGGCCATTCTGGCGAGCTCCGCTTCGCTTTCATAACGGCCGTTTTCGATCGCGTGCATTATTCGGCCGGCGCTTATAACTTCATAGCCTTTTTCACGGAAATCGGCCATTATGGTTTTCATTACGCGTTCAACGGCGTAATCGTTCTCCGTATGGTTGGTGAACGGGAGGACTGCTACGCGGGCGCGGCCTTCATGAATTCTTCCGGGTGTCCGGCTTGCGTATCTCATTGAATGTTTTCTGTGATCGATAAGCGCCGCGTCATATTTTTTTATCGTCATGACCTCTTCGTTTTTAGCTATTCTGACGGCGCTATGACCTTTGTTTTCAGCGATCACGGCTCTTTCTTCATCGGTGACCGCTTCGCTTCTCATAACGACCGTTTGTTCGGGGTTTTCGGCGAGAGCGGCTTTTACGAGTTTTCTTGCTTCGGCGCGCGTTATCTCATGGCCGTGCATGCGGCAATAAGTGGCTACGAACCCTTCGAGCGACATATAGTTGGCTTCGCTCGAGAACGGTTTTATTCCGCGGATATCCGGAATGCGGATAACGTCGTCGGATGAAAATGAAGGAACTATGTAAATCAAAACAAGTCCGAATGATATTATGAAAAGGCATAAGGAGATGAATGACGCTTTTTCTTTATATTTTTCAGCAACCATGTATTTTTTGATGTTTTCAGCTATTATTGTCCGGGAATCGTCGCCGGCGAAAAAACAGTCGATGGTGATGATCGCGAGTAACTGGGCGATGACCGCGAGCACCGGCACCGCGGAGCCGGAGAACAATGAAACAAGGCTTAAAACGAGAGTAGTTTTGAGTAAGGACGAGAAGATCTTCGCCATATGGTTAACACTCCTTGAATGAATTTTTAAAAATTAAAAAGCAAAAAACCGCCCTGAAAAACAGGCCGGTATCTTCATGATGAAATATTTCTTCCGTGAAAATCGAATGTGCGTTGAATACATTAACATTTTAGCAATAAGGAGTTGTTTTGTCAAGAAAATTAATGCAGAAAAAAATATCCGAAAGTATTTATCGATAATGAAAAATATTCAGAATTTGAAAAACATGTGCAAAAATGCCGGCCTTATGTTATAATTTTTGATCAACTAAGATGAAAATTAAGGAGAAGAACAAAATCATGCTTGAATTTAAAGTCGATATTAAAAAATGTATCGTCTGTGGAAAATGCGCCGAAGATTGCCCTTCGAGAATTATTAAAATGGAGACCGGCCGGCCGCAAATAGCGGATGATAAACAGGATTCCTGCCTGAAATGCCAGCATTGCCTTGCTATATGCCCGCCCGGAGCGATCTCCATACTCGGAAAAAACCCCGAGAACAGCCAGGCTATAGCGGGAAAGACCATTGACGCGAAACAGCTTGAGCTTCTCATGCGCGGCCGCCGCTCGGTCCGCAGATATGTTGATGAGAACGTAGACGCCGAAACCATAACGAGACTTCTTGATACGGCGGCTAACGCGCCTACCGGGGTTAATTCGAGGCAGGTGCGTTTTACGGTGGTCGACGACCGTCTGGTCATGCAGAAGGTGCGCGTCGCTACGATGAAAGGTCTTTCGGCTATCGTTAAAAAAGGGAAATTGCCTGAAGAACTGGAATTTTTCGCGGGGTTCGTTAAAAATTGGGAAGAAAAGGGCATAGACATAGTTTTTCGCGGAGCGCCGCATATGATAATAGCTTCGGCCCCGGCCGACTGTCCCACGCCTGAAGCCGATTGCATAATCGCGCTGTCATATTTCGAACTGTTCGCTCAGAGCCTCGGCCTTGGAACCGTCTGGAACGGCATAGCGAAGTGGGCGATAACCGTTCTCGTTCCGGAAATGCAGGCCGCGCTGGGTATCCCGGCAGGTCATCAAATCGGTTATATAATGGTTTTCGGAAAACCAGCGGTGAAATATATGCGCACGGTCCAGCGTACGGCGGATAACGTTACAAAAGTTAAGATGTAACCGGTTGTTCATTTTATGTTAATTATAAAAATGTCATATGCCGTAACGAAGCCTTAAGATTCGCCGGCGATGCCATTGCTTTAATTTCTGCCGTTTGGTGCTTACGGTTCGGGCCGGCTGTTGATGATAAGCAGGTAATTTCGAATAGTTAGCAATAATTATATTTTTAGAGTACGGAGAATAAGATGTCGAAATGTCAAAAATGCGGTTCTGAATATGACGAGATGAAAGGCGGCTGCGTTCATTGTGAACAGCCGATATCGGACGGAGGCGTCATAGAGCATTATATCGAACAGGACCCGTCTCTGCGATACCGCGGCAGCAGCGAAACTCCGGGCGTGTTCTCAACTGTGCTTAAAATAATATCTTTTCTTGTCATACTGTATTTTCTTATCGGCTATATGCTTTACCCTTATAATATACATCGGTCGAGCAGGCATGCGCCGGCAGTTCCGGCTTTACCGACCGCTGAAGTGGCCGTCCGCGCCGAACCTTTACGGACCGCGGAAGTCGCCGCCGCGCGTCCGGATCCGCCCGCAGCCGTTCCTCCGGTCAGAGTGAAGACCTTCGACGCCGTGCTTTCTTTTTCCGAAGGCCTCGCGGCCTTTAAGCTGGACGGGAAATTCGGTTTTATGGATAATTCAGGGACGGTCGTTATTCCCAATAAATACGAGGACGCGTGGTGGTTCACCGAGGGCGTCGCGGCGGTTAAATTTGGAGGACGATGGGGATTCATAAATAAAACGGGAAGGACCGCCGTCGATTTTAAATTCGATGAATTGATGCCTTATTCCTGTAAATTGGCTCCGGTTTTATCCGGAGGAAAATGGGGTTATCTTGACCATCTGGGCGCGATGGCTATCGCGGCTCAATTCGATCATGCTTGGTGGTTCGTTGAAGACCGCGCTTACGTGAGCAACGATACCGGTTTTCTTATCGATAAAAACGGTAAAACCGCTTTTAAACTTGAATTGCCTGGCGACGTCAACTCAATGAACAGGCAGCGCGCTGAGATCAAGGTCAGGGGATGCTGGAAAACCGGCGAAGCCGGAGACAAACAGCTCTTCCAGCCCGGCTATTGCTTTTCGGAAGGCCTCGCCTGTATCACCCGCCAGAACAAGGACGGCGAAAGGCTTACTGAAAAAAGGGTAGTGTTCGACGATTATTCCGGAAAGCCCGTTATAGAAGAACAGATACGGACGGTTGAAGAAGCGGCCAGCTTTTCAAACGGGCTTGCGCTCACAAAGATAGCAGGCAAGATAGGTTTTATTGATAAGACCGGAAAAACAGTTATAGCTAACAAGTATGAAGACGGCCAGAGTTTCAACGAAGGGCTTGCCGCGGTCAAGTCAAAAGGGAAATGGGGATTTATAGATAAAACAGGCAGTAGCGTGATAGATTTCAAATTCACTTCAGCTTATGGCTTTTCGGAAGGCCTCGCTGCGGTTATCCTTGATAACGCATGGGTGTATATTGATAAAAAAGGTGAAAAGATCATTGACGCCCGCTCTGAAGACGCGAGCAATTTTTACGGCGGCATGGCCGTTATTAGATCTAACGGCGCATGGGGCTTTATAGACCGGACCGGTAAAAAACTTATGATGGTAAAATAAAAGTTATTGCTTAAACGGCGCTTAAATTTACATAATTGATGTTGAAATGTCTTGTTTGAGTTTGGTTTTAAGTCATATGCAGAGGAGCTCTAAAAGATCCCGCATGGTTTTTTAAAGGTTTTACCGTTAGCGAAGGTTAAGTATTGGGGCCTTATTTTAGAGCGGGAGGCGACCGCATTTTTATATGATCTTCAATGTTGTTTCAGTAATTTGGCAAGGGGTTAATTTAACCTTTGTTTAAATGTTGGGCCGGACATAAAACTGCTTGAATGTAAGTGAAAAAAATAACAGCAAAAATATTGTGAAAAACATGCTGTTTTAATATATTTTTCTTGTAAAAAAAGGCTTATTGATATAGAATATGCAGATGTTATTTTAAAAGACTTTCCTGCCAAATTTCTTATCCAGTAAATAAAAAGTCAAATACGAAATAGAGAGCGCGTTTAAATGCGCTCTCATTCTATTATTATAAAGAGGTGAGATATTATGTCTCATGGTCCGATACATGAAAGCCATCATCCGCCGACGCTTAAAGACGATATAAAAAAAGCTTGCGGCGAGAACGTTTTCAAATGCTATCAGTGCGGTAAATGCTCAGCCGGATGTCCGCTGGCCGAAGAAATGGACATCAAACCAAGCCAGGTGCTTCGCATGGTCCAGACGGGCGTGCCGGGGCACTCTGAAAAGGTTCTTTCATCCTTCGCTATATGGCTCTGCCTTACCTGCGAAACTTGCGTGGCGCGCTGCCCGCAGAACGTCGATCTTCCAAAGATCATGGATTATCTGCGCGAACGCTCGATGCGCGAGGGAAAGATAAACCCGAAAGCGAAGGAGATAGTCGCATTCCACAAGTCGTTCCTGGATTCAATAAAATATACGGGCCGGCTCTATGAAATAGGCCTTGTAGGCGGATATAAAACGCGCACTATGCACTTTTTACAGGACGTTCTGCTCGCGCCGGTCATGTTTCTCAAAGGAAAACTCGGGATCTTCCCTCATGTTATAAAGGGCTGTTCCAAAATAAGAAGGATCTTCGATAATACGATCGGAAAAAGAGGCGATAAAAAATGAAGATAGGATATTTTCCGGGTTGTTCGCTTACGGGATCTTCCCGTGAATACGGCGAATCGCTTCTGGCGGTATTGAAAAAATGCGGCGTTGAAACGGTCGAACTTTCAGACTGGAACTGCTGCGGGGCCACCGCGGCGCATAACGTTAATAAAGAACTGGCCATATCTCTTTCGGCGAGAATACTCGCCATAGCCGAAAACTCAGGACTTAACGACGTGCTGGTGCCTTGCTCGGCGTGCTACAGCCGCCTGGTCACGGCGCGGCATGAACTTTCACACGACGCCAAACTTAAAGAAAGCGTTTCCGAAATAATAAAAATGAAATATACCGGCACGGCCGTGCCGCTTAATGTTATAGAAGCGATAGATAAGTATGCGATGAAAGTTATAAAGGAAAAGATCACGAATCCTTTCGCGCACAAGGTCGCTTGCTATTATGGGTGCCTTATGGTCCGTCCGCCGAAGGTCGTCAATTTCGACAGGCCCGAGGACCCGGTCAAGATGGATGAAATGATGGCGGCGATCGGCGCGACTCCCGTAGAATGGTCTTTTAAAACCGAATGCTGCGGAGCCGGATTATCGATCTCCAGGACCGATACCGTCGCGCGTCTTTCAGCAAAGATAATAAACAATGCCGAAAAAAGCGGCGCTGAAGCCATAATTGTCGCGTGCCCCATGTGTCATGTAAATCTTGACATGCGCCGCGACTATATAGAGGCATACGCCGGCAAAAAATTCGATATGCCGGTGCTGTACGTCACGCAGGCTATAGGCCTTGCGCTCGGCATAAGCCGCCGCACACTTGGCCTGCACCGTCATTTTCAGTCGTCCGAAATAAGTGAAAAAGCAAGTCTTGCTCCAGCGGCTCCGGGCTCTAAAGCCCCTTCGGCCGGCTCGAGTGCGGAGGAATAGATATGTCCAGAATAGGAATTTTTATATGTCACTGCGGTGAAAATATATCAGCGACCGTCGACGTCGTAAAGGTCGCCGAGGAATGCGCAAAAATACCCGGCGTCGTTCACAGCGTCGAATACAAATATATGTGCTCGGACCCGGGCCAGAACCTTATAAAAGAAGCCGTAAAAGCTAAAAAACTCACCGGCGTCGTCGTCGGCGCCTGCTCGCCCCGCATGCACGAACCGACCTTCCGCCGCGCCTGCGCCGAAGCCGGACTCAACCCGTTCTTATGCGAGATGGCGAACCTGCGCGAACACTGCTCATGGGTACACGAAAAATCCGAAGCCACGACGCGAAAAGCAATTGATCTGGTGCGTACCATCGTTGAAAAGGTCAAGCGCAATAAGCCGCTTCAATCCATAAAAGTGCCGGTTACAAGGACCGCTCTTGTAATTGGCGGCGGTATCGCCGGAATTCAATCCGCCCTGGATATCGCCAACGCCGGCCATAAGGTTATCATGGTAGAGCGCGACCCGTCCATCGGCGGCCATATGTCGCAGCTTTCCGAAACCTTTCCGACCCTCGACTGCTCGCAGTGTATTCTCACGCCCCGCATGGTCGAGGTCGCGCAACATCCGAATATCACTCTTTACACATATTCCGAGCTTGAGAGCCTGGACGGTTTTATCGGAAATTTCAAGGCGAAGATAAGAAAAAAAGCCCGTTCGGTCGATGAAAAACTCTGTACCGGATGCGGAATATGCACTCAGAAATGTCCGAATAAAAAGATCCCGAGCGAATTTAACGCCGGACTCGGCATGCGCCCCGCGATATATGTCCCGTTCCCGCAGGCCGTTCCCAATAAACCCGTTATAGACCGCGTGAACTGCACGTTCTTTAAAACAGGCCGCTGCAAGCTCTGTGAGCGCTTCTGCCCGACCAAAGCTATCAGATACGACCAGCAGGACGAGATCATAGAAGTAAATGTCGGCGCGGTCGTTTGCGCTACCGGGTTCGAGGTCCTCAACAAGGAGTTCTTCCCAGAATATGGTTATGCGAAATATCCCGACATAGTCAACGGCCTGCAGTTTGAAAGGCTCGCGTCCGCCTCCGGCCCCACATACGGCGAGATCAAAAGGCCTTCCGACGGGAAAATCCCTGAAACGATAGTTTTTATAGCCTGCGCCGGATCGCGTGATCCCGCCAAGGGCATCGAATACTGCTCGAAAATATGCTGCATGTACACCGCGAAACATGCCATGCTCTATAAACATAAGGTCCATCACGGAAACGCATATATATTCTACATGGATATCCGCGCCGCCGGTAAAAATTATGAGGAATTCGTCCGCCGCGCCATAGAAGACGACGGCGTGAACTACATCCGCGGCCGCGTTTCAAGAATATACCAGGAAGACGGCAAGCTCGTCGTTATGGGCGCCGATACTTTAATGGGCGGCGAACCCGTTGAGATCCGCGCCGACATGGTAGTTCTGGCGACAGCCGGCGTACCCAGTTCAGGCGCCGAGGAGTTCGCTCAGAAACTCAAGGTCAGCTACGATAAATACGGCTTCATATCCGAAGCGCACCCGAAACTCAAGCCTGTAGAGACGAATACAGCCGGAATTTTTCTGGCCGGAGCGTGTCAGGCCCCGCGCGACATTCCTGAAACAGTTTCGCAGGCATGCGGAGCCGCCAGCAAGGTCATCGGCCTCTTTTCGAACGCCGAACTTTCGCGCGAGCCTATCGTAGCCGTCGTTAACAGGAGCGCCCCGCCGATTTTTTCAACCTGTGTCGGATGTCTTCTGTGCGTTGGCGCCTGCCCTTATCAGGCCATCGAGATAGAAGAGATAAAAGGCCGCGACGGTAAACTTATTAAAAAGGTCGCGCGCGTTAATTCCGGCGTATGTCAGGGCTGCGGAACCTGCGTCGCGTTATGCAGGTCCAAGTCGATAGATATCCAGGGTTTCACCAATGACCAGATCCTCGCTGAAATAAAAGCGCTTTAACGGGAGTGAATGAAAATGAGCGAATTTGAACCCAAGATAATAGCTTTCGTGTGCAACTGGTGTACCTACACCGGCGCCGATCTTACCGGCACGAGCCGTATCAAATACGAATCGAATGTGCGTATAATCCGCTTCCCATGCACCGGAAGAATAGATTTTGTATACCTTCTAAAAGCATTCAGCCAGGGCGCCGACGGGATAATCGTTTCCGGCTGCCATCCCGGCGACTGCCACTACACCTCGGGAAATTTCCATGCGCGCCGACGCTGGATCGTTTTCAAGGAATTCATGGAATTCATCGGGATCGATACCCGCCGCATCCGCTTCGCGTGGGTGTCGGCCGCGGAAGGCGCAAAATGGGCGGAACTTGTAAACGATGTCACAAAAACCGTCAGGGAGCTCGGGCCTTATCAGGAATACAAACAACTCGTGAACGTCGGAATCAGCTAATAAGCGAGGTAAAACTATAATGGAACAATTAATAAATAAAGCAAAACAATTGCTTGACGGCGGCAAAACGAAAGTCGTCATAGGTTATGCGAAAGGCTCCAACGGCCAGGGCCGCGCCCACTTCGCAAGAACCGCGAAAGAAGCGGAAAAACTTATACTCGATAAAACATGCCTTCAGAATCTGGCCGTCTACATTTCAAAACCCGAGGTCCGCGAACTCGGACGAGCCGCTATCGTCGCAAGGACCCCGGTTTTAAGGGCGATCCTTCAAATGGCTCAGGAAAATCAGATCGCGGAAGGCGACCTTGATATCATAGGCGTTTCCGACGACCTTAAACTTATAGACATGCCGGATTTTAAATCGGTTGAAGAACACGTTGCTAAACTCGATCTAAAACTTTCACCGGACGATGTCGCATTGATCGAAAAGATAAATAAAATGACGCCCAAGGAACGCTGGCAGTTCTGGACCGAAGAATTCTCGCGCTGTATCAAATGCTACGCCTGTCGGTCTTCCTGTCCCATGTGCTACTGCTCCCGCTGTCTCTGCGACTGCAACCAGCCCCAGCTTCTGCCAGTGCCTTCGCATCTTCTCGGAAATATCGAATGGCACATTGTTCGCGCCATGCATCTGGCCGGCCGCTGCGTAGCCTGCGGCGACTGCGGCAGGGCTTGCCCGGTCGGAATTCCGTTGCACCTTTTGACGGAAAAGATCGGCGAAGATATAAACAGCCAGTTCGGCTCGCGAGCCGGTACATCCGTGTCACAAAAATACGCGCTTTCAAGTTATAAGACCGAGGACAAGGAGGACTTCATAAAATGAGCAACGATATCAGACTGTTTAAAAAAGACTCCATAACAAAGCTTCGGGAGGTCCTTAAAACCTCGAAGGCTAAGTTTCTCGCGCCGGTCAAAAAGAACGGCGGCGTCTACATCAGCGAGGTAACCTCCGCTGACTCCATTTCCTTCGATCATATCCAGACCAACCTTTCTGTCAAATCCGTCGTATTTCCCCAGACCGAAGAAATACTCAACTACACTTTTGAAGAAAATAAAGACGTTACCATGAACGACCGCGACCTCGGCGCTATGGCTGACGTCGTCGTTTTCGGCGCCCGCCCCTGTGAAGCCGCCGGCTTCGGACTTTTAAATTCTATCTTTACATGGGACACTGAAGATATATTCTTTAAAAAACGCCTCGAAAAAACAACCGTTATAACCATCGGCTGCAAGAAAGCCGACGATTTCTGCTTCTGCACCTCCGTCAACTTAAGCCCCGGTGATACCGGCGGCAGCGATATATTCCTTACCGAATTCAAGGACGGCGAATACCTCGCTGAGATCCTTACCGAGAAAGGTAAAAAGTTAGCCGATATGGCCAAAGTCGCCTTCGGCCCCGCCCCTGCCGGCGTTAAAAAAGAAGAACATCTGGCCAAAGTTCCCGCTAAATTCGATATCGCTAAACTCCAGGCCAAACTTCCCGATCTCTTCGAAAAGATCGAACTCTGGAAAGACCAGGCCATGCGCTGCGTCGGCTGCGGCGCCTGCGCTTTCTCCTGCCCAGCCTGCGTTTGCTTCGATATCCAGGACGAGTCGGATAAAAAAGGCGGCAAACGCCTTCGCTGCTGGGATTCATGCGGCTTCTCGTTCTTCACGATGCACACCTCCGGCCACAACCCCCGCCACATCCAGGCCGAACGCTGGCGCCAGAGGGTCATGCATAAATTCTCCTACTATAAAGAACGCTTCGGCGGCATCCTCTGCGTCGGCTGCGGCAGATGCTCCCGTAACTGCCCCGCCGATATGAATCTTTCGGAACATCTTAAATCGCTTATGGAGGCTTGATCATGTTCAGCGAATTAAAAGCAGGTAACGTCTATAAACCATATAAAATGCGTATCGAAAAAATAATCGATGAGGCGCCCCTCATAAAAACCTTCCGCCTCGTCTTCGTCGACCCAGCCGATGCCGAAAAATTCACATACAGATCCGGTCAGTTCGGACTCTACTCCGTTTTCGGCTCCGGCGAAAGCACATTCTGTATCGCCTCATCGCCCACCCGCAAAGGCTACATCGAATGCACCTTCCGCCACGTCGGCCTCGTAACCGGCGAACTCGCCAACCGCGAAGAAGGCGATATCATCGGCTTCCGCGGACCATACGGCAACGTCTTCCCCATCGAGAAATGGTACGGCAAAAGTCTCGTCTTCGTCGCCGGCGGTATCGCCCTCCCGCCCCTTCGCACCGTCATCTGGAACGTCCTCGACCAGCGCGAAAAATTCAAAGACGTCACTATTTTTTACGGCGCCCGCACCCCCAACGACCTCGTCTATAAACACGAACTCGACGAATGGTCCAAACGCGCCGACGTCAAACTCTTCCAGACAGTCGACCCCGGCGGCCAGACCCCCGAATGGAAAGGCGAGGTCGGCTTCGTTCCCGCCGTCATCGAAAAGGCCAAACCCGCATGCGATAACACCATCGCCCTCGTCTGCGGCCCGCCCATCATGATAAAACTCACAATGCCCGTTCTCGAAAAACTCGGCTTCAAACCCGACAGCATATACACTACCCTCGAAAACCGCATGAAATGCGGTTTTGGAAAATGCGGCCGCTGCAGCGTCGGCAAGATTTTCGTCTGCAAAGACGGCCCTGTGTTCACACTCGCTGAACTTGCCACAATGCCTCAAGAGTACTAACAAAATTTTTTTGAGGGAACGCGGTCGAAAATTCATCCTTGAATTTTCGCCGCTTGCCTCTCGACGGCTCTCGGCCATCGTGGCCTCCGCCGTCTCCGAGACATCCCTCAAAAATAATTTTGTTAGTACTTTTGTCTTAAGGCTTTTTTATATGTTTAACTTTTTTATGCTATTGCTAAGCTAAGACCGTTAGGTCAATATCTTTTATTTCAATCTTTAATTTTATTATTGGGTGCATTTTCTTATACGCTTCGCGTCTTCGATCGCAGGGCGATCGCGCTTATGCGCGAAAAGCACGGACACCGGTTTCCACATAAAAGGCCGTGAAGCGGCCTTTTATGTGGAATGCCCCAAATCATCGCAGCGCCGCTGCGATGATTTATCGTCAGGGATAGTTAGGGGATCAAAAGGGGGAAGAAAGGGCTATTAGTCCTTTCTTCCCCCTTTTCGGTATTTTTAATTCTTAAATCGTATCTTAAAACAATAAGCCCCCATGAATATGGAGGCTTATTGAACTGATGTATATTTAAATTAATTGTCTGACAGGTTAATAATTAGTTGAGTAAATTAACTCCGAGTCTGGTTATATTGATGAAGGATTCGGGGAAGAGGCCGACGAAGAGGGTGAATGCGAGGCACGCTGCTATTACGGCGTGGAGCATAATATAATCGTTGGGTGCGTCGGCGGTTTGTTTAGAAAATTGCGGGAGTTGTTCGTCGAAGTACATGGTTTTTACGACGTTGAAGTAGTAATAGACGGATATGACGGAGTTAATGACGCCGAATAATGCGAGGGCGTAGAATTGGGTTTTGAGGGCGCCCATGAAGAGGAAGTATTTACCCATGAATCCGGCGGTGGGCGGGATCCCGGCGAGTGAGAGGAAGAACATCATGAAGGCAGCGGCGAGGTACGGGTATTTTTTAGCGACGCCGGCGAATGCTGATATATCGCTTGAGCCGGTGCGGTTACCGATCATGACTATTATGGCAAATGCTCCGAGGTTCATGAAGATATAGGCCATGAGGTAGAACATCATGCCCATGAAGCCTTCGGCGGGGCCGGCGGCGATACCGATGAAGATGTAACCGGCTTGGGCGATGGACGAGTATGCGAACATTCGTTTGATATCTTTTTGGAATATTGCGGCGGTGTTGCCAAGCGTCATGGTAAGGATACCGATCATAGTGATGAGGTTCGGAAAGGCGGTGACGAAGCCGGGGAATACGGAGTAGAAAACTCTTCCGAAAACTGCGAAGGCTGCGCATTTAGGCCCGACGGATAGAAGGGCGGTAACGGGGGTGGGGGCGCCTTCGTAGGCGTCAGGTGACCAGAAGTGGAAGGGCGCGAGGGCGATCTTAAAGCCGAAGCCTGCGAGCATGAAGAGTCCGCCGACGAAGAAGAGGGGCTGCGGTGTAGCGGTTGCGAAGATCTTAGCGATCGCGATAATATTTGTAGTGCCGGAGAGTCCGTAGATGAAGGACATGCCGTAGAGCATAACGCCGGATGAAACGGCGCCGATCAAAAAGTATTTAAGCGAGCCTTCGGATGATTTATTGTCGTCTTTAAGGAAACCGACGAGGATATAGCTTGTGAGGGATATGAATTCGATGGCGACGTATATGAGGATGAGATCGGTCGATGATACGAGAAACATCATTCCGAGAACCATGGACATCATCAGGTAGTAGAATTCGCCTTCGTTCTGATCTTTCATTTTCCGGTAGCTGGCGGCCATGAACATTCCGAGGATGCCGGCGGCGAGGATAAGGAATTTGAAGTAGAGCGAATAGAGGTCGATGGCGTATGACGAAAAAATATGGACGGGTTTTCCGGTATTCATGAACATTATACCGGCCACGAAGGCGAAAAACAGTCCAAGGATGCCGAGGCCGGCGACGCTCTTTTTATTAGGCGTGAAGAGATCGAGCGCTACCATGAGAAGCACCGTTATTGAAACTATTATTTCCGGCATCATATATGACAGGTCTGAAAAGTTCATAAGCTAAAATTCACTTCCTAATTTATTTAACGAGGGTCAGAAGATAAACCAGCGACGTGTTCATCATGTCCATTAAAGGTTTCGGGTAAATGCCGACGAAGAACATTATCACGATAAGCGGGATCACGGTAGCCATTTCGCGGCCGTTCATATCGCTTATGTGGCCTTCCCATTTAGTGTTGAAGGTCCCGAGGAGCATTTCCTGCATCATGTTTAAGAAGTAAGCGGCGGTGATGACTATGCCGATGGTGGCGATAGCGGTGATATATCTGTAGGCTTCGAACCCGCCCATGAAAACGAGGAATTCAGCGATGAAACCGGCGAGGCCCGGAAGGCCGAGGGAGGCGAATGATGTAACGGCAAGCATTCCGGTGTAGATGGGGACTTTGACCATGAGTCCGCCAAAGGCGTCGATCTCACGGGTGTGGCAGCGATCGTATATAACGCCGACGAGCAGGAAGAGCGCTCCGGTGATGATACCGTGTGTGAACATCTGCATTGCGGCGCCTGAGAAACCTTTATCGTTCATGGAAGCCAGCCCGAGCATAACGAAACCCATGTGAGAGACGGATGAATACGCGACCATTTTTTTGAGATCGGTCTGGGCCATCGCTACGAACGCTCCGTAAACTATTGATATGAGGGCGAGTACTGCGATGGCGGGCGAGAAATAATGCGCCGCGTATGGAAGTATGGGGTATGATATTCTTAAGAAACCGTATGAGCCCATTTTAAGAAGAACACCGGCAAGGATGACCGAAACGGCGGTGGGCGCCTCGACGTGGGCGTCGGGAAGCCATGTGTGGAAGGGCCATACGGGGACTTTTATCGCGAAACCGACGAAGAAGCCGACGAAGGTTAATAGTGCGAATGTGCCCGTGAAAGGCGTTTTATGAGCTATATCGATAAGCTGCGGGATGCTGAGCGTATTCGGGTTGGTGTTGAAATAGAGCGCGATTATTGAGAGGAGCATGAGAACCGAACCCGCGAGAGTGTATAAGAAGAATTTTATCGCGGCGTATTCGCGTCTTGGTCCGCCCCAGATGCCGATCAAGAAATACATCGGGACCAGCATTATTTCCCAGAATACGTAGAAGAGGAAGAGGTCGAGCGCCAGAAAGACGCCGATCATGCCGCATTCAAGGATGAGGAAAAATATGAAATATTCTTTAACGCGGAGTTTAATGTTCCATGAAGCTAGTATGCATAATGTCGAAAGAAGCGTGGTCAAAATTATAAGAGGCATTGATATTCCGTCGATGCCCATGTGATAATTGACGCCCATGGCGGGGATCCAGCTCGCGAATTCCTGGAACTGAAAGTCAACCGTCGCCGCGTTGAACTTGATCAAAAGCCCGAGCGAGACTAAAAAAGCCGCGAAAGTGAATATGAACGCGATGCGTCTTATGCTCTCCTCTTTTTTTCCGTCACAGAAGAGTATTATTATAGCGCCTAAAAGCGGCAGGAACGCCATTATAGTAAGTTGCGGTAAGACCATAGTAAGTCAGCTTCTCCTTTCGAATTTTAAAAAACTTTATGTTTATAAATAATTATCAATGCAAAGAGCAGGAAGGTCATAAGAAGGACGAGGTAGTTTTGAACCAGGCCGTTCTGAACTTTCGAGAAGCCGGAGCCTACCATTTTTGTGACGTATCCCGCGCCGTTGACCATTCCATCAACGAAGATCCTGTCGAATTTATTTTTAATTTCGGCGGTCATAGTAGCGAACCAGGCGGCGCCGTTAACGAATCCGTCGACGATAAGTCTGTCGAATTCAAAGAGCAGCTCGCCGAGGAGTTTCGCGCTGCCGACAAAGACCACGGCGTATATTTCGTCAACGTAATATTTGTTCAAGAGCAGTTTGTGGATGGCTGTGCCGACAGCGTTCGAGGTTAAGAGAGCGGGTGAAATGAAAGGTTTTGGCGACCAGTACATCAAGAAGGCGAGGAATATGCCGAGCGACGCTATAATGACGGATGCGACCATCATGCCGACGTGTATCATATGAACCGTGTGTTCGGAGAGAGCGGGCTTTTCAAAAGTGTAAAGATCGCTTTTGAATTTGTGCGCGCGAAAAGCTTGCGCTGTTTCAACTTTAGGCTTTTCAGCTGTTGCGTTTTCGATCCTGGCTTTTTCAGCTGCTGCGGTTTCAACCTTTGTCGTTTCAGCCTTAGCTTTTTCAGCGGTCTCAGTTTTAGCCGCTTCGATATTTGTTTTTTCACCGGTTTTTTCAGCTTCAGCCGTTTCTTTTTTTTCGGCATGTTCGCTTATCGCGGCAACCTGTTTTTTATCGAGCATCTTAAGGCTTACGGTTTCTTTGCCTGCTATATCGCTGACCGTCCATACGGGAGTTCTGACCGATCCGTCAAAACCGTTGGCGAAGAACCCGGCGATAACCGCGAGCAGCGCGAGGACCATCAAAGGGCCGGTGATCGCGAAACCGCATTCGTGCGGGTGAGCGTGTTTATCGCGAAGTTCGCCGGTGAAGGTCAGGAAGAAGAGGCGGAACATATAGAACGCGGTCATAAAAGCCGCGGTTATAGCCATTATAAATAAAAGTCCGTGCTGGGGCGAGGCGTACGCGAGTTCGAAGACCTGAGCGAGGATAGCGTCCTTTGAGAAGAACCCGGCGAAGGGAGGAATGCCGGCTATCGATAAACAACCTAAAAGGAAGGTTATCGCGGTTATTCTCATGGTCTTCATGAGGCCGCCCATGTTGGTTATATCCTGGTTATGAAGCGCGTGGATGACGGAGCCTGAGCCGAGGAACAAAAGGGCCTTGAAGAAGGCGTGGGTCATGAGGTGGAAAAGTCCCGAGACATAGCCGCCGACGCCGAGGCCAAGGATCATATAGCCGAGCTGCGAGATCGTGGAATAAGCGAGGACCTTTTTAATATCGGTCTGGACAAGCGCGATAGACGCCGCGAATATCGCGGTGAACGCGCCGGTGTATGCTACGAATAAAATAGCGGCCTTTGAAAGCACGAAGAGCGGGAAAGCGCGGCCGACCAAATAAACGCCGGCTGCGACCATCGTCGCGGCGTGGATCAACGCGGAAACGGGCGTCGGGCCTTCCATCGCGTCCGGCAGCCACACATGCAGCGGGAACTGCGCAGATTTACCGACGGCGCCCATAAAGAGGCATATCAAAGCGACGGCGAGATAGAGCGGTGAAATGAACCCGCTTTCCAGGCCGGCGCGTACGCCGTCATAGAGGCCTTCGAATATGAATGTTTTGGTTTTCGCGTATAAAAGCAGGAGGCCGATAAGGAAGCCGATATCGCCTAACTTGGTAGTTATGAAAGCCTTTTTCGAAGCGTTGCAGGCCGATTGTTTCTCGAACCAGAAGCCTATCAAAAGATATGAGCAGAGGCCGACGAGTTCCCACGCTATATACATTATGAAGAAATTATTCGTTATTATAAGCAGCAGCATCGCGAACGTGAAAACGGAAAGATATGAGAAATAGCGAGAATAGCCTTTATCGCCGTGCATATATTCGGTCGAATAGATCTGGACCAGAAGCGATACGAGAGTTACGACCACAAGCATAACGGCCGTGAGCGGATCGACTATGAAACCGGCCTTTATTTCAGCTCCGGCGGCCGAGAACCAGGTGAAGGTCGATGTCAGCGCGGTTTCCGGGTGGAAGAACACGTTCAAAAAGACCGCTACGGACATTGCGAAGCAGACGGCCATGGCGCCTATCGTAACGAACGCGCCGTTACCCGGCGTTCTCTTTCCGAAGAAGAAAGTGAAGACGCCCGCTAAAAGGGCCAGAAGGCATATGATCCATATGTGTGTCATCAAAAATTGCATCGCATACTCACCATTTCATAAGATTAATATTGTCGATGTTGATCAGGTTTCTGTTCCTGTATATTGAAATTACTATCGCTATTCCGGTAGCCGCTTCAGCGACCGCGACCGTTATGACGAATATCGTGAATATATGGCCCGCGATCTCCGGCATCATTTTAACGTTTACAGGGGCGAACATATCGTTATGAAGAACGAATTTCGAGAACGCGACGAGGTTTATATTCACCGAGTTCAATATAAGTTCTATACCCATCAGTATAGCCATGGCGTTCCTGCGGGTCATTACGCCGTAGAGGCCCGTGCAGAAAAGAAGGAGAGATATTGTAATGTAATGATAAAGTCCTATCTCGATCATATAATTTTTTTCTCCTCTTTGGCGAGCACTATCGCGCCTATCAAGGCAACGAGCAGAAGTATCGATACTATTTCAAACGGCAGAACGTATCTTGAGATAAGCGCCACGCCGATCGAATCAGTTACGTTACCCGTCGTTAAATTCGTCTTTACGATATTAAAATCGGTCTTTAAAACGACCGAGAATAAAAGCGCGAAGAGTACTATCGAAATTATAAGCGCAGTAAGTTTAAGATTATTGGTCTGTTTAATATTTTTATCGTAAATTCCATAGGTCAACATAACCGCGAAAAGAAAGAGAACGGTAACGCCGCCGACGTAGAGAAAGACCTGGACCATCGCGAGAAATTCCGCGTTTAAAAATATGAAGAGTCCGGCTATAGAAAGCATCGTCGATGCGAGAAATATAACGTTATGGACAAGGTTTCGAAGCGTTACGACCATTATGGCCGAGAACACCGTTTGAAACGCCAGCAGATAGAACGCGAGCTGGTATATTAACTTGTCGTATGGCAGGGACTGTAAGTATGCTATCATAATTTTATTTCACCGCCTGTGTATCGGTAGGAGGGACGCTGGAAGCTGGTGCTTCTGAAGCCTTAACCTCGGGTTTCGGTTCCACCGGGATCGGTTTTCTTCTGAGTTTTTCTTTGTCGAGTATCAATACTTTTTTATCCTGAACTGAACCTTCATAGCCGCCGCCCATTTTGATCGATTTAACCGGGCATACTTCCTGGCAGTGGCCGCAGAAGGAGCAGGTGCCAAGGTTCACGAAGAATTCGTCAATTTTTCGTTTTTTATCTTCGCCCATGGAGGTCTTTATCAAAATAGCTTTTTCAGTGCAAATTTTCTGGCACTGCATACAGCCGATGCAGGCTTCTTTGCCTTCATAAGCTACCGAATGAAAGCCTTTGAAGCGGGGCGGCATCTCCCATTTTTCATCGGGATACTGCATGGTGACGACCTCTTTCGTGTTGACGAAATAGTAGAGCGTTATGGCCATGCCGGTATAGATGCTCTTTAAAAATTTGTATGTGTATGTAAGTAAATTCTCTTTCATAAAAACTCTCTTGCCTTATTTTGCGAACAGCAGAAAAACCGCCGTGCCGAAGAAATTTAAAAACGCTAACGGTATCAAAAACTTCCAGCAGAGCGCCATGAGCTGGTCAACCCTGTATCTTGGAAGGGTCCATCTTATCCATATTATAACGCACGCCAGAAAGTATGTCTTTCCGAGGAACCACAGAACCGGCGGAATGAAACCCATGAACGGAAGCGCTTTCCAGCCGCCCAGGAAAAGGACGGTCGCAAGAGCGGCGACCACGAACATATTCGCGTATTCGGCCATGAAGAAGAACGAGAAGCGAAGGCCCGAATATTCGGTGTGAAAACCGGCGACAAGTTCCGATTCGGCTTCCGGGATATCAAAGGGCGCGCGGTTTATTTCCGCGAGCGACGATATGAAATATACCGCGAAAGCGAGTATCTGAGGGATAACGAACCACATTTTATCCTGCGCCTTAACGATCTCGACTAACGAAAAAGAGCCGGCCAGCATTATTACGCCGAGGACCGATATGGCGCGCGGCACTTCATAACTTACCATCTGGGCGGCGGACCTGAGACCGCCGAGGAGCGAATATTTATTGTTCGAGGACCATCCGGCCATGATGATGCCGATGACGGTTATCGATGAAAAACCGAGAACGTAGATGAGCGCCATGTCAAGATCGGCCGGCACGAGTTTATCAGTGAACGGTATGGCCGCGAGCATCGCGACGCCGGGGATGAAAACTATGAAGGGCGATAATATGAATACGAATTTATCCGCGCCGTCGGGGATTATGTCTTCTTTGAATATCAATTTAAAACCGTCGATCAATGTCTGGACCCAGCCATGCCAGCCGCCGGTACGCATCGGGCCGAGACGCGCCTGTATGTGGCCCGCGATCTTTCTTTCAAGCCAGACCAGAAGCATCGTCGAAACGAGGATGTATCCGAGAAGGACCGCGCCGACGAAGAACATTTCAACGACCGTGTAAAGGGTAATCGGAACGCCGAATTTCTGGCAGAGAGCCGTGAGATAAATATGCGATTCGGCGAATATTATGTGCAGAACTGAAAATATAACGATTATCGCCGTGAATATCGTAAGAAATATCGCGAGCGGAATGTAGCTTTTCGGTTCCCTTATTTTGATTATACCCATTTTTGTGCGTCTCCGGTTAATTTTGGTTTGTTACTATTTTCTATGTCTTGTTTTTTTATTTAAGTATTTGTATCAACTATACTACCTGTCCACTTCGCCGAAAACAGGGTCGATCGAGCCTAATATTACGACAAGATCCGCGATCTTGTGTCCCTTCGCGATCTCGCTGAACGCGCTGAGATTTACGAACGACGGCGCTCTGAATTTAACTCTATAGGGATTATTTCCGCCGTCTGAGACGACGTAAACGCCGAGATCGCCTTGCGGGGTTTCGATGTGGGCGTATGCTTCGCCGGCCGCTGGCTTGATAATTCTTGGAACCGCGCCTTTAATTTCGCCGGGTTTTAACATCGCGAGGCACTGGCGGATAATTTTTACGCTTTCCTGCATCTCGACCATTCTGGCGATATAGCGATGAAAGCAGTCGCCTTCCTGATAAACTACGGCCTTGAAATCGATCTTATCGTACAAAAGATATGGATCGTTCTTTCTAACGTCGTAATCAACGCCGGATGCGCGGGCTATCGGGCCGCTTAAAGCGTAGTCGAGGGCGAGCTTTTTCGAGACGGGGCCGACGCCCTCGGTCCTTATTTTAAAGATATAGTTCTCGGTGAGAAGGTTATTATATTCGTCTATCTTTTTTTCGAGAATATCGAGGAAGCCTAGAGTTTTCTTTTCAAATCCTTCAGGTAGGTCCTGGGCCACGCCGCCGATCCTCATATAATTATAGATGAGGCGCGCTCCGCAGAGTTCCTCGAAAAGATCGAGAACCGTTTCGCGTTCGCGGAAAGTGTATAAAAACACGGTGATAGCGCCTGTATCGAGGCCGAAGCAGCCGACGAAGACGAGGTGTGAAGCGATCCTTTGAAGTTCGGCTATTATCATTCGAATAAGCGCCGCGCGTTCGGGAACGGCCACGCCCATGAGTTTTTCGACGGCCATGCAGTAGGCTAAGTTATTCGACATCGCCGAAACGTAGTCCAGGCGGTCGGTCAACGGGATTATCTGCGTGTAGCTTCTGCTTTCGCATATCTTTTCGATGCCGCGGTGAAGGTAGCCGATCATGGAATCGATCTTGGTTACTTCCTCGCCGTCCATGTTTAAGATAGCGCGGAAAACGCCGTGGGTCGAGGGGTGCTGAGGCCCCATATTAACTTGGAATTCTTCGGTGCGTATCATAATTTCACTCTTTTATTTCATGGGAACGTCGGGGTCGTCGATGACTTTATATTTCTTCAAAAGCGGGTGGCCGACGAATTCGTCCCAGGTCAATATTCGTTTAAGTTCAGGATGGCCGGCGAATTTAACGCCGAACATATCGTAAACTTCGCGTTCGTTCCAGTTGGCGGTGGCGTAAACTCCGCAGAGGCTTTCGATCTCGGTTTTATCAGGTGCGAGCGGACACTTTACGCAAAGATGGAACCCGAGTTTCTGGGAGGTGAACCAGTAGACCATATCAATGGTTTTTTTGAGGTCCACCGCGGTTATAAATGAAAGATATTCGAAATCCTGGCTTTTCAAAAATTCGGCCAGCTGTTTTATTTTAAGCGCGTTGACGCGAACGGTGGCGCTTTTCGGATCTTTTTCGTTCTCGATGGATTCTATTACGTTCTCTTTTCCGATCTTGTTGGAGATGGCGGAAATTATAAGCTTCGCTGTCACCGGCTGGCTCATTTCGCATCACCCGCGGTGGTTTCGGCCGGAACCGGGTCGGCGTCCTCTTCGATCTTGTAATGAGGCCCGAGGTCAGGATTTTCCGGCACGAGTTTTATTTCGGGATTGGCTATGCTTTCGTTCATTATTTTTTCCTGAAGTTTCATAAAGCCTTCGAAAAGGGCTTCGGGCCTTGGCGGGCAGCCGGGTATGTAAATGTCGACGGGGATTATTTTATCCACGCCTTTTACGACCGAGTAGCTGCCGTGATAGAATATGCCGCCCGATATTGCGCATGAACCCATGGCGAGGACGTAGCGCGGTTCGGGCATCTGATGATAAAGCTTAACTATAAAAGGAGCCATCTTGGTGCAGACGGTTCCGGCGACTATCATAACGTCGGACTGACGGGGCGACGGGCGCGGAATTATACCGAACCTGTCAAAGTCGTAACGGGATGCGTTTGCCGCCATCATTTCGATCGCGCAGCAGGCGAGGCCGAAGGTCATGGGCCAGAGCGAGGATTTACGCGAATAGTTCATCACAAGATCGATCGAAGCTATTGCGATGCCGCCGCCGGGCCATTGTTTTATGAATTTTGGAAGATGCTGTACTAAACCCATTCGAGTATCCCCTTACGCCATGCGTATATTAAACCTAAAAGAAGTATCAGTATGAAAACGAAGCCTTCAAGGAACCCGTAAAAAACCGGTATCCCGAAAGTCGCAAGTGATTTATAAACTTTTGCCCAGGGAAAGAAGAAGACCGTTTCAACGTCGAAGACGATGAATAAAAGCGTGAACATATAATATCTTACGTTGTATTGGATCCATGACGATCCAACGGCTTCGGCGCCGCATTCGTAGGTCGAGTTCTTCTGCGGATAAGGATTTGACGGCCCGAATATGGCGACAAGGGCGAGGCCTATTATCACGAAGCTTAAGGCTATGATTCCAAAAACGGCTATAAATGCGTATTGAGTTAACATCTTACTAACATTCCACCAAAATTAAAAAATAAAAAAGGGCGGACCCTTTTTACAAAACGAAATTCGGTTATTCGATTGACAACTAGTAGAAGTGACTGGTGTTTTTGACGCTTGATAGAATTCGGGAACTTGATAAGTTTGGTCATCTTGTGAGTGCGTCGAGGTGATTTTACATCATTTCAGCTTTTATTTCAAGCTTTTTTTCTTTTTTTTTGCGGTTTTGCGCCGAACTTTGATGTGAATAAAAACACAAACATTGAATTGTTTGGTTATTGGATGAATCAGGCTTTGGATAATTTTTTCACTAATGTTAATTAAAATAATTAGTGAAAAAAAACACTAATGGTGAATTTTATGGAGGGTGAATTAAATTAACACTCGTTAAAAAAAGGCCGCTACCAGCTTAATAATCCAAGGCCACCGGTCACGCCTATGCTTTCGCCGGTGATGTACGCTGCTTCGTCCGATGCGAGAAAACTTACGAGCGACGCCACTTCTTCTGGAGTTCCCAGACGTTTGAGTGGAATTATCGAGGTTATTTTTTCGCGGTTGGAGTTGATTGATTCCTTGCTCATGTCGGTTTCGATAGCGCCCGGACATACCGAGTTAACGGTTATTCCGCGTCCGCCGAGTTCCACCGCCATTGACCTTGTAAGCGCTTCCATTCCGGCTTTACTGGCGACGTAATTGGACTGCCCGCGTCCGCCTTTGGTAGCGATGAATGAGGAGATGTTTACGATCCTGCCGTATCTTTTCATCATCATGAATTTGGCGGCCGCTCTGCACATATTGAATGTGCCGGTGAGATTCACGTCGATGACATTCTGCCAGGCGTCGTCCTCCATCCCGGCAAGCGGGCAATCTTTAACTATCCCGGCATTATTTACGAGAATATCAATTTTTTCGAATTTATCGGTGAATTTTTCTATCATTTCATAAGCGCTTTTGGAGTCGGCTATATCGCCCTGTAATACGATAGCTTCGCCTCCAGCGGCTTCGATCTCTTTTAAAAGACCGTTTGCGAGCTCGATGTTTTTTACGCAATGAACGCCTATTTTAGCGCCGAGCGACGCTAATTTTAAAGCGATGGCGCGCCCGATGCCGCGCGAAGAGCCCGTGATGAATGCCGTTTTCCCTTTGAGATCCATTGCATGCCTCTTTTCTGGTATTTTATTGTTCGGGTTTAAAATTCAATTTGAACGGTTGCAAACCGGAAATTTCTGGTTGGCGGAAAGTTTTACGGCTCCTTATATATCTCACTTTCCCGCAGGGTGTATTTTAACCGAATCGGGGATCTTTGTCAAGAAAAGAAGGGCTGACATTATTGCAAAAATTCAGGGAAAAGAATTGAGTACGCGCTTAAAGCACATACTTAATAAATTATCATGAGCGCACCTTTATGGTTACGGCTGGAAAATTATTCTGCTAAAACCCCATTTAAAAGCTTTATTTATTGTGAAGGATTTAAGTTAGTAGTTTTTTTGTTCGAACATATTTGGTTTTTTTTCGAATATATTTGGTTTTTGTTCGAACGCATTCGGTTTTTGTTCGAACAGTTTAGGTTTTGTTTCTGATGTTTCGGGCTCAAAAATCCGGGGTTTTATCTCGAATGTTTTTTGTTCTGATGTTTCAGATTTTGTTTCAGATGTTTTTGGCTCGAAAATCCTGGTGGGCCGATCGTCACCGATCGCTTGATAAGCTTCATCTACGGAGCTTATAGGTTCGAAGCTCACAGGCAGTCCATTTTTGGTCGAATATGGATATTTTTGGAGGATCTTATCAAGAAGGATCTCGAGGGCAGGTTGTGTTGCGTCACAATACCACCAAATTTTCTGATTTTGGCCTGGCCCGATTATAATTGTCATCATACTGTTGTTAATGCCGTATTCTTCACCGAGGGAGCTGGCTCCGGTGCCTATAGGAAAAGGAATTCGCATTTCCTGCGCAAAAGGCTGCACCGTACTTTCATTTTTTTTCGTAAAGAGAATGAATAATACATTATTTTGGTACTTTTTATATAATCTGATCAAATTAATCATTGATTTACGGCAGTAAGGCATATCAAAATTATATCCATGGAAAACCAATACGATTGTCTTTCCTTTGTGATCTGAGATTTTTAAAGGGCTTGAATTGATCCATGAATCCGTTTTAATATCTTTAATATCTGTGTTGCGTTCGCCTGTCTGTATCGTATAAAATTCGTATTCTTCATCCAATAAATTTGCAGCTTCTATTGAAAATCCGCCTTGCAGTATAGCGCGTTTTTTCGAAAAAGCCGGACCATTAGAAATTAGAACCAATATTAAGGCCGTGACCAAAATCAGTTTTACTTTCATGATCTATCATCTCCTTTGCCTTTTAAATAAAGTATAGCACAGAAAAGTTTAAAAACAGTTTTTATAAACGCTTTATTTTATCATAATGTAATTGGCGTTAGTGATAAGTAAAATTCGGGTCCGGCGTTCTGAATATATGGGAATGGAAGGGCGACTTTAATATTGCATAGAGATTTAACTTGAAAAGTATATGAAAATAAAATATAATGTCATGTGAATGCCCGTTCATTGAATGGAGGGGCCGCATGAATGTATTCGCCGGAGGTAACTTATGGAATTAATAGAAGCGATAAGATCGAGAAGAAGCATCAGAAAATTCAAGCCGGACGCCCTGCCGGACGGCCATATCCAGGAGGTCATCGAGGCCGCGCGCCTCGCGCCTTCAGGGTCGAATCTACAGCCCGGAAGATTCGTGATCATTAAAAGCGCCAAAATGCGTGAAAAATTAAAGGAATGCACTCCGCTTCCGTTCGTCGCGCAGGCGCCGGTCGTAATAGCGTGCTGTACTGACTCAAGCTGCATGGGCGGCTCGGAACAGAGATTTCGCGAACTTCGGGAAGCTGGGGCTTTTGCTGGAACGCCGCTTGAGAACGCTGCCGCGGGTGCGGTAAAAAGCCGCATAAGCAGCATGGACGAAGCGCAGATAAACGCTTATCTGAGCCTTAACGCGGCTATCGCGATAGATCATATGACGCTTCGCGCGGTCGATCTGGGGCTCGGGTCATGCTGGGTAATGATGTTCGACAGGGATAAGGTGAAAAAATTGCTGGGATTGGACGAAAAATATACGGTCATGGCGCTTCTGCCGCTGGGTTATCCGGATCAGGATCCTGCAGGACGCCCAAGAATATCTGTAGAAGAAGTGGTTTTAAAAGAAGTATAAGGCCAACCGCTGGATAATGTTTATTATGTAAACCTGTTTGATGGCGGGGAAATAACTCAAAGCTGAAAAAGGAGAAAAAAATATGAAAAACTTCGATTCGATCTTCTGGAAATTTATGTCGGTGCTTTTCGTGTCATCGATATTCTTTCTTTCATACGCGATATTAAATACGACAGGCGCAAGGGATGTTATCGTTCCGGGATCGGCCCAGGCTCAGGATGTTCAGCCGTTGAACTCCGCGGGCGGTATAGTATGCACTTCCAAGAGCGACAGTAACGACAACACGCTTTATATCTGGAAGTACGACTCTAACGGCCTTCCGGTGAGCGTGAGCGTAGTTTACAGGCAGAAAGACTGGAATTATAACACTTTCCCGATCAAAGAAGGCGCCGGAAAATAGATCGGAACACGGGAAAAATTTCGCGAAGGAAAAGAAATGATATGCAGGAGTTTCCGGCCGGCGGTTCGCCGGATTTCAGGGGATATAGCGTAACAGGCCGTTTCAAGGTCGTTTCGGGCGAATCGGATATTTTCGTTCTTGAGAAAGGTACGGAAAAATTCATATTGAAACTTTACCGTTACGGGATAAGCCCGGCTGAAGACGTGCTTAAAAAGACCGTCGAGATAAGCGCGAGGCATCCGGAACATATTATTCGAATATTCGAATGCGGCTATGACGAGGGCAGCGAGAGGTATTTCGAGATACAGGAATACGCCGGGTTCGGAACGCTGAAGGAACTGGCCGTATCGATTCCGGACGCGAACAGGGCGGCTGCGGTGAAGCTCATAATCGGGCAGATAATAGAAGGTCTCAAGGTCCTGCACGATAACCGCATACTGCACCTGGACCTTAAACCGTCGAATATCCTAATAAGGTCGAAAACTCCGACATGTCTTATCTTAAGCGATTTCGGTATCGCGTCCCTTCTGGAATCCGACGTTTCAAGCAGAATGACCGGAATTAAAGGCACGCCGCTATATTCGGCGCCCGAGACATTCGGAGGCGTCGTGCATAAAAATTCGGATTACTGGTCGCTTGGAATGATGATGATGGAGATCTTAACGGGCGCGCATCCGCTGGAAGGTCGCGACGCCAAAACGATAATGTACGGATTAACGACACGCGGCATGGATATCCCGGCCGGCATTCCCGTCGAATTCAAAATTCTTCTCGCCGGGCTTCTGACCCGCGAAGCGCACGGCAGATGGGGCTATGACGAAGTTAAAAGATGGATGAATGGCGAGCGCGACATCTCGATATACGCGCCGAAGTACGCGAAGGCTTATAAGTTCCATAACCGCGAATATCATTCGCTTGAAAAGCTTGCGGCCGCTTTCATGGAAACCGAGGAATGCTGGGAGGACGCTAAACTGCACCTTGGCGAAGGATATATTTCGAAGTGGCTTGAAAGCTGCGAAGATTACGATATGGGCGTCGGGATAAAAAAAATAGTTAAAAGCTGCGGCGGCGACCTTGACAGGGCGCTTTTTAAAATAATTTACGCCAACAATAAGAGCCTGCCGTTCTCTTTATGCGGTATCAAGATAACCCTTCAGCGGCTTTTCGCCGCGTCGGCCGCGGCTTTTGAAAACTCCGCGTCGGCCTCTGAAAACACGGTTCTGTCGCTTGTCTTAAACGGCGGGATGCTTTCTTATTATCGCGAATATATGGCCTTTAACGAGATGCCGGAGAACGCGTTCTCGCTCTTTCTCGCGGCGCTCGAAGCTAATTTTTCGAAAATGCCGGATAAAAGCGCTAAAACGAGATTTTTAACAGCTTCGAAACTGATGCGCGTGCTTATGGATTTTACTAAATACGAGATCCCGGCGAATTTAAGAAAAGACGTGTACGCGAGCGTCTGCTATATCATTGAAAATATTGAAAAGATCATTCCTTCGTGCGGTTCGGCCGGAAGAAGTCCGGCTGATAATAAAGAGACGGAAGATCCGGCGGCGGAAAAAGCGACGGGTAATATTGAAGAAACGGCTGAAAACGATATAGATCCGGTAGTTTACAATAAAATTTTATACCTGCGCTCGAAATTCGAAGATATAGACGACGCGCTTTTAAGCACTATCGCGGACGGCGACGCCGCGATCGCGAGGATACTTATAGATAACGGAGCGAGCGTCAACGCGAAAGACGCGGATAACGACACCGCGCTCTTGAAATCGGTCGCGGCCGGAAACGCCGAAATGGTGAAACTTTTGGTCGATTCCGGCGCCGACGTCATGGCGGAGAATAATTTCGGATGGACCGCCGAAATGCTCGCGAAAGAGCGGAAGCGCGAAGATATTTTAAAGATAATCAGCACCGCGGGAAGCCGGGTTTCGGGCAAAGAGGTCAGGAACGACTGCATGGAGCTTTTAATTTATTTGAGCGGCGCGGCGAAAAAATTCATGGGAAATTATCATGAAGATTGCGTGCGCGAATTGAAGAACGCGGCCGCTGACGCTGAAAACGGCATGATAGACAAAGCGGCGTCCCGGATCAGAAGGGCCTTGAGCTTTATACCGGACGCGGGCGACGCGGACCGGGTCGAGGACGCCTGCTCTTGCGCCGGAAAGTTTTTCTTCAGAATGAAAAGATATGACGACGCGGCTTTCGCGTATGAAAAAACGCTCGCGATAAATCCTATAAATCGCGTCGCTCTGGACTTTTTTGAAAGCAGAAAAAGCCTTTCGACCGAAAAAGACGCTGCGGAGACTCTTATTGAAAAAGTTTCAGCGCTGGAAAACGGCGGCGATCTGGACGCGGCGTTTGAAAAATGCCTCGAGATAACGGAAAAATATCAGCGCAACGCGGCGGCCCGCGTTAAACTCGCCTCTCTTTACGAGTTGAAAAAAAATCCGGCCAGGGCGCTTTTTGAATATGAACGGGCGCTCGATCTGGAACCTGAAAAATACCGCCATTTATTTATAAAGGCCGCGCATCTTTCGCTTGAACTAAAAAACCACAGGTCGGCCGTCGAGAACCTTACCCGCGTCCGGCAGCTTTTTCCGGATGATATCGATTCGAGGAAGCGTCTTTTAGAAGAGTATAAATTCTATTTTTTCAACGAGGATAAGGCCGAAGGCGCGGACGATGTCATCGATTCATACAGGTGCTTTTTAAGTGACCGCGCGAACGACGCCATGACGCATCTGGAAATAGCTTATATTTACAATAATCTTCCGAAACAGGCTTTTGAAGATGAAAAGATCTCTGAAAAAGCCCTAACGGCAGCGGAAAACGCGTCCCTGGCGCCTGAAGCTAAAGGGTCTGCGGGGCGAGTGCTCCGCATTATGCTGCTCGATGAGATCAGGCTCGCTTTTTTTAATTCAGGCGGATTAAGCGCGGCCAAAATAATCGAAATATATAAAAAACGCCACGCGGCGCGGCCTGACGACGCTTTTAAATGCTACGAAACAGGCTATCTGTATAATAATCTTCCCGCCGCCTGCATTCCGGAAAAAAATCCCCGCGAGCTCGGCCTTCAATTTTTAATAAAAGCGGCCGAGATAGACGGAAATTCCGCGGAAATTTCAATGGAACTCGCCCGGGCATATTACAGACTTGGAATGTTCACCAACGCGCAGGATGAATGCTCGAAAATTCTCGCGCGCGATCCCGGAAATACCGCCGCCGGATTGATGAAAGCTTCGATCTTTGAGATCGGGGACGATCTCGCCGCCGCTTTCCGCGAGTATGAATCGTTAGCCGCCATTGACAGGAAATGCTTCGAAGCGCAGATACGCGCCGTGGACGCCTATTTTAAAATGCACGATAAAAGCCCGAACCGGACTGCGAAATTCTTTCATTTCATACAGGAATCAAAGCGCGCCGTTAAAAATAATTTTTCCGACGCGCCGGCTAATTTCAGGCTCGGCTACGCTTATCTGAAACTGTCCGATTTTTCGGCGGAAGATATCGAGAATTCACAGATGGCCTTCAAACAGGCAATGGGCGCCGATAACAACAACATCTACACTTATCTGGCCCTCGCCGAACTTTATCAGAAACAATCCACGGCGTCTAAAAAAGACTCCTTCGCTGAAGCCGAAAGCGTTTGCAGGATGGCTATTTCAAGGTTTCCTCACGATCCGGCAGGTTATCTGGCCCTGGCCCTGGCGTTCGACAATAATTTCAAGGCGAATAAAAAAAACGAGGCTCTCGAACAATATCAAAAAGCGCTCTATCTGTCGCCGTTTTTTATCGAAGCGCGCTACAGGCTGGCTCTTATGTTAAAGAGTAAGAAGATGAACAATGAGGCGCTTGCGGAATTTAAAAAGGTCGTTGAAATAGATCCTAACAGCCCGCAGGCGCAGGAAGCGCGGCGCGCGATACAAACTCTGGAGAAGAAGTGAGAAGGACTACCAGACTTATTTTTTAACCAGGCACTGCGCTTTGTTATATTCGGCCAGAAGCGACGCGGCGCCTGTTTCGGTGATGGGCTTGATCTCGTCGGGGACGCGGCTCATTTTTTCAAGCTTCAGATACATAAGGACGTCTTTGGTGTCTTTTTTCAGTTCGACCAGTTCCATCGCGTTTACAAAATCAGAACAATTGAATATATTGAAATTCGTCAGCCGCATCAGCGGGTCTGAGTTTATGCCTTTCTGTTTTAAAAAATCTATCTTCGCTTTCAGTTTCGAAAAGTAATTTTCGGCATCATTCGGCCTTGCCATTTCCTCCGTTTTTATTATAAGTTCGACCATGTGAACGTATTTCGCCGGAGTGGAGATGATCTCGGAAATGCTTTCAATACCGAATTCTATTTCGGGATTATTGAACGACCTGAGGCGCGGTATGGACACGTCGCGGAAATAGATCAGCTTTTTGATCCTGGCGTAATAAATTTTGAAAACGGAAACGACCTCGTCCATGGACATGTTGAAATCTTCAATGGCCTCGTAAAGATAGGGAACTTCGAATCCGAGCTCCTCGAATATGATTATCCGTTCCTCGCATTTTTCGATGAAATCGGAGGCCTCTTTTTCATAGGTTCTTATCTCGTTCTCGAGTTCGCTTCTTAAAAGCGGGTTCAGAAGCTTCTTTTCGATGGAATCGATCTTGTCTTTTTCCTTGAAGAAGGCGCGGCGCCTGTCGAGATAGATGCGGATGCGCAGAAATTTGCGGTAATTCTCGTCGTAGGTCTCGAAAAGTTTGGCGGCCTCTCCGAGGGGTCTTTTGATTATTTTTTCGAGTTCGACGGTGACCAGGTTCAACTTTTTATAATTTTCGATCGTGCGTTTATAATATGCCATGAGCGTGGCGTCGCCTTTGGGGTCGATCCTGGCTTCCAGTTCGCCTATCATGGTTATGCCCTTGTAATAATTATCGGGATCTTTTAAAAACGACTCGATCTTTTTAACTTCGGCAGGTTCCATGTTGCGCGCGTGTCTTTTAAGGCGGGAGTCGACCCTGTCGAGTTTCGAGAGCATCTGTTCGAAAACCCAGAACGCGCGGCCTACGTTTCTTATATCGCCCTCGAGGACCTTTTCGAGTTTTTTCGTGACGAAGCCTTTTGACGAGAAGTCTTCCTTTATTTTTTTCATGAACATCTGTTTGGCCATGTCGGAAATGGGTTTGTGGTCTTCTCTGACGGGGTTTCCCCATTCGTCGCGCGCTTTTTTATCGCTGTATAATATGTAAATATCGCCGCTTTTGATCATTTCGTCAAGATCGGTTATTTCTTCGGCTATGGCTTCGAGGTTATAGACGTCTTTTCTTTTTATTTTGTGGATGAGTTCGAGGAACTGAGGGTGTTCTCTGTCGATATCCAGCGCTTCGAGCCGGTCCTTGAGTTGTTTCAGTTTTACTATGCCGTCGTAGAATCCGTCGAAAGCCTCTAAAAGCTCCATGGCGTCAAGTTCGGCAACGGTTTTCTGAAGACGCCAGACGGCGAATCCTTTCGATTTTAATTCGACGGTCTCGGGCATGAATATTTCGTTGATTATGTTGCGCTGGCTTTTTCCGGACTGTTCATCGATCTGCTGCATCTTGTAGATGAGAGTGTAGGCTTCTTCATTGGAAGCGTTTTCTTTGGGAGCTATGAGGTTATCATAGATGAATTCCGGAATTTTGTCTTTGTATTTAGAAAGACATTGAAGGGTGCGTTTGTATCTGCGCTGCCTCGCGGCGATCTTGATCTCGGAAGGCATGATTACACCTCACATTTCCGGATTTTTAAAGAATGTTTGGACTCTTACTAATATTATAACATTTATTCAAAACAATTAAAAGGCGGTCTGCGTGAATTTATTAAAAAAACTTAATATATATTTTTGTGATATTTCAAAAAGCTTATAGTTTATACAAAAAGACGAAAACAAACCTTAATTGTCGGCTTTATTGAAAAAATTCAGAGACCGCTTCGGTTGCAATCGATGAAATGCTTCATGATGCGGATTTTTCAATACATTTATCACTATATTTATTGACTTATAGCCCTCGGTTTTGGTATCATTTCTCTGAAATTCTCAGAAGGGGTAAAAAAATGAAGTATAAAAAAGATCATTGCCTGACCAAAATATTTAATCCCGTTATATTTATCATAACCGCTTTTCTTATCGTTTCAAATTTTAATGCAGGCGCGGCCCAAACCGGATACAGGCCTGAAAAAATAACCATATTACACACCAACGATAACCATTCGCGGCTTCTGCCTTTCGACAAGCCTGGAGTTGGAAACGATATTGGCGGCATGGCGAGGCGCTATGAATATTTTAAAAGCGTAAAAGCTGAAAATCCAAATACTCTCATTTTAGACGCAGGCGACATTTTTCAGGGAACGCCTTTTTACACTTTTTTCAAGGGCGAAGCCGACCTTCGCGCATACACTCTCTGCGGTTATGACGCGGTTGGCTTTGGAAATCACGACCCGGACGACGGCTTTGAAAATCTTTTCAAACAGCTTGAAAAAACAGGGTTTCCTATGCTCTGCTGTAATGTTTTCAGCGAACGGGACAACAGGCCGGTTTTTCAGCCGTTTAAAATATTCGACCGCGGCGGGATTAAAATAGCGGTCATTGGCGCTATCGGAAAAGACGCATGGAATCTTATTTCTAATAAATTCAGAAAAGGATATATTCATTATGACGAAGCGATATTGGTTTCGGAATTAGCCCGCAATTTGAGGCGCCGGGCCGATATCATAGTTTTGCTTTCGCATTCCGGATACGAAGCGGATCTGGCACTGGCCAAAAAGCTTCCGGGTGTGGACGTCATTGTCGGTTCACATTCGCACACGCTTTTAAAGGAACCCGTGCTCGTTAAAAACGGCTCCAGCAACGGCCCGGGCGGCACGATCGTCGTTCAGGCATTCGAATGCGGCATCTACGTCGGAAAACTCGATCTTTTCATGGGTCCCGATTCGAGGGTCGCGCGCTATGAAAGCGGTCTGAAACCGATCGATTCGAAGATAGCCGCGAATAAAAAAAGCCTTATATCTAAACTTATCGACGGGTACAATTCCGAGATCAAAGGCAGGATATCCGAAAAAATAGGCGATTGTGAAACGACCATGACCAATAACGCCGACATGCTTCTCGGAATAGATATTCCCCTTGGAAGTTACTGCGCGGACGCCATTTTAAAAAGTTCCGGCTGCGATGCCGCGATAATTAATTCTACGACGCTTCGGGACTCGATGCCGGCTGGAAAAATTACTATCGAAACGATCCTTAAAATATTGCCGTTTGATAACACCGTTGTGGTTTTTGAGATGAAAGGCGCCGATATTTCAGAAATGATGAATTATATCGCCGCTAATTTCGGGAAGAACGAGTCTTTTCAATACGCCGGAATAACTTTTACGCTCGATATGAAAAACAAGGCCGCGCGGGACGTCAAGATCGGCGGAACAGCCGTTTCAGCTGATAAGGTCTATAAAATAGGAACGCTTTCGTATATCGCTGAAGGCAATCTCGCCGGCGATATATTATTTAAGGACGCGGTCTCTAAAAAAGATACGGGCAAAGTTATGCGCGATACCATTATCGATTTCATAAGAGCGAACAATAAAGCTATCGCTCCTGCGCCGGGCAGGATAAATCTCATCAAATAAACGAGTGATTTTTTTATGAAGCAGGATCTAAATTAACCCTGGAAATAAGATCAACAAAAGTGATTTAAAGGCCGTGGAATTGATCTGAAAAAGATAATTGCGGTTCTCTATAAGACGATCTTCGTATTATAATTTTTCGCCGATCTCGACGCGCGTTTCGTGTTTTTTAACGACCGCTCCGCCGTATCCGTCGTTTATCAATTTTCTTATTTCTTTTTTGAAGCGGCCTTTGTATTCTTCACGCATTGAGATATGGTCTGAAAAGGTGAAGATGAGATCGATGTATTCGTCAGCGGTAAATCGCTGTTCCCATTGCGCGCTTTTTTTGCATAAAATTTTAAAATAAGACGGGTCTATATGTCTAAGTTTTTCCTTCGAGTCACTTCCGTCCGTTTTGCGTTCAATGCCGGCGGATTCGTATATAGGCTGAGATTCAAGGAAAAATCCTTCGTCGAGGCCGGTGTGGTGATGCCCGATGAGCGCGAAACGGCCTTCTTTTTTTAAAAGTTCGCAAACTTTCATATTTCCGGCCGGCTGTTTGATCCAGTGATAGGCGGCGGCCGAAAATATAAGGTCGAATGAAGCGGGTTTTAGTTGAATATCTTCAAAATGCGACTGTTTGAAGGTTATATCAGGGAAATCCAGAAATTTATTTTTCGCGATGTTGATAAGATTCGCGCCGATATCGACACATTCGATAGACGCGCCGGAAGAAGCGAAAAGTGCCGTCGCTTTTCCGGTGCCGCATCCTATCTCGAGAAGTTTTTTTCCGGGGGCGATCAAAATATATTCGTTGATGAGGTTTCTGATCCAATCCGGATATCCGGGCCGTGCGCGGTCATATTGGGCCGCGCACAGATCGAATGTTTCATTTCTTTCCATATTAAGAAGCCTTAAAACCCGATTTATTTTTTATCCAGAAGAGCGAAAAGGACCTTTTCAGATGTTATCGGAAGTTCGCGGATGCGGGCGCCGCAGGCGTCGTCGATGGCGTTAGCCACGGCGGGAGCGGGACCGTCAACGGGAATTTCAGATACTGATTTAACTCCGTAAGGGCCTGTCGGTTCGTATGTTTCGATTATATGCGTGAACATTTGAGGCATATCAAGCGAGGTCGGCATCTTGTAATCGAGGAAATTCGGATTTTGCATGACGCCTTTCGAGTCGAACTTCATTTCTTCCGTCATAGCGTAACCGAGTCCCATGTGAACGCCGCCTTCTACCTGGCCTTCGGCCATGAGAGGATTGACGGCGACGCCGCAGTCGACCGCGGCCGAGAATTTTGTGACGGTTACTTTTCCCGTCTCGGTGTCGACCTCGACCTCGCAGCCCTGAACGGCGAACGGAGGCGGGCAGTCGTAGGTGATATGTGAATCGCAGCCCATTATCTGGAACTGGTCTTCCTTATAAAGCGAGAAAAGCGCGACGTCCTGATATGATACGGTTTTTTTCGTCTTTTTAGAATGAACGGCCGAGTCCTTGCAGAAAACGTCCTCGACCTTTTCGCCGAGAAGTCTCGCGCCGACCTCGGCTATCTGTACGAGGCATTTATGGGCGGCTTTGGTTACGGCCATGCCTGAGATGAATGTCGTCGACGAAGCGTATGCGCCAACGTCGAAGGGGGTCATGTCCGTATCGGAAGAATAGACTATTATTTTGGAAGTGGACGTATGGAGAGCTTCAGCGGCCATCTGGGCAAGGATCGTGTCGGATCCGGTTCCAAGGTCCGTCGCGCCGCAGAGGAGGTTGAACGAACCGTCGTCGTTCATCTTGATGGAAGCCGCGCCCATGTCGACGCCGGGGATGCCTGTGCCGTGCATTACCATAGCAAGTCCGAGGCCTTTTTTGATGTGGCTTTTTTTATTTTCAACGGCGAATTGTTTCTTCTTGTTGTGCCAGTCGAGGTCTTTCATGACCTTATCGAGGCATTGCTGCATTCCGCAGGTTTTAAGCGTCTGCATGAAGCCTTCGCGGCCTTCGCCGAGAGCGCGGGTAAGAGTGAGCTCGTCGCCTACGCCAACCTGGTTCTTCTGCCTGAACACTATGGGGTCGAAACCGAGTTTTTTTGCGCATTCTTCCATGTGCGAATCGAGGGCGAAATAGCCCTGCGGGCCGCCATAACCGCGCATAGCTCCGGCGACGGGGAGGTTAGTGTAAACTATCGTGGCTTCGAAGAAAACGTTTGGCGTTTTATAGAGGCAGAGCGCTTTAGAACCGGTGTTGCATTGAACGGTCAGGGCGTGCGCTCCGTAAGCGCCTGTGTTGGCTATGAGTTTCATTGAAAGAGCGTTTAAAGTTCCGTCTTTCATGAAGCCTGATTTTATTTTTAATATCTGAGGGTGTCTGGTGCGCGAGGACATGAATTCTTCAGCGCGCGTGTATTCAAGCCTTACGGCTTTTTTAGTGAGGTGCGTAAGCATTGCGCATGCGTCTTCGGTTATGATCTCCTGTTTGACGCCGAACGATCCGCCGGTTCTGGGTTTTATAACGCGGACCTTCTGGACGGGTATTCCGAGGACTTTAGCGACGATCCTTCTCGAATGGAAAGGGACCTGCGTTGAGGTATATATTATAAGGCGGTCGTTCTCGTCGTAATAGGTTATGGAAACATGCGGTTCGACGGGGGCGTGCTGGACGTATTGAACCGAATATTCGTTCTCGAATACATGATCGGATTCTTTGAAGCCTTTTTCAACGTCGCCTACGGCCGCTTTTACGTGAGAGGCGATGTTTTTATTTTTGTCGTGGATGCCTGTTGCGTCGTTTTCGTCGTGAATTACGGGAGCGTCTTTTTTCGTGGATTCGCGCATGTCTAAAATAGCGGGTAAAACCTGATATTCGACTTTTATAAGTTCAAGCGCGTATTTAGCTATTTCGGGTGTTTCGGCGACTACCGCGCATACCTTGTCTCCGACGTAGCGGACCTTCATATCAAAGAGAACGGTGTCATAAGGAGAAGGCTCGGGATAATTCTGTCCGGCGGTCGTATAAGGGACGCGCGGAACGTTCTCGTGAGAGAAAACGCCAAGAACGCCGGGAAGCTTCAACGCTTCGGAAGCGTCTATTTTTTTTATTATGGCGTGAGCGTGCGGAGAATGCATTATTTTAGCGTGATATAATTTATCTACTGGCATTTTTATGTCGTCAACGTAGAGAGCTTTGCCGCGGGCTATTTTGTCTCCGTCAACCTTTCTTTTATTCTGGCCGACCTCGCTGAGGGTCTTTCTGAGTTTTTCGTTATCTATTAAAAATTCGTTCTTACTCATTATTCATACACCGTCCGTTTATTTTCCTTTTGATATTTCTTTAGCTGCCGCTAATACGGCCTCGACCGGCTTTTTATAACCCGTGCATCTGCAGAAGTTACCCGAAAGGGCGTCTTTTACGTCCTCGAGTTTCGGGTTCGCGTTCTTCATAAGAAGAGCGTGGGCGGACAGGAGCATTCCAGGCGTGCAGTAGCCGCACTGTATGGCGCCCATCTCGATGAATTTTTCCTGAAGGATCGATATTTTTCCGTCTTTTTCAAGGCCTTCGCAGGTTATTACAGAAGCGTCCTCGGCTTTTACGGCCGGGTATATGCATGTGTTGACGGTGCTGCCGTTTAAAATAACCGTGCACGCGCCGCACTCGCCGGTTTCGCATCCGTGCTTGACGGATGTATAACCGTTATGGCGAAGTACGTCCATAAGTGTGTCTTTAATATCTATTTCAAAGGTTTTGCGTTCGCCGTTCAATGTAAGATTGAGTTTCATTAGAATTTACCTCCAGCGTTGAGATATGCTTCCTCTATAAGTCTCGCGGCGAGGACTCTTGCGAGCCGTCCGCGGTATTTTGCCGACGCGCGGATGTCGGATTTGGGATCTATTGATTTAGAGACCGTTTCACAGGCGGCCGCGATAACTTCTTTTGTAAGAAGCTTGCCTTCGAGTTCCTTTTCGACTTCCAGGCATCTTACGGTCTTGGGAGCGACCGAACCCATGGCGAGGCGGACCGTCGCGACTTTTTTGTCGTCGGAAAGTTCGATCATCGCCGCGCCGTTCACGAGGGCTATGTCGACTTCCGTGCGCCCGAATTTAACGAATGAAAATCCGCTTTTGGCGGGAGCATTTGGGATCTCGATCTCGGTTATGAGTTCGAGGGCGCCGATGGCTGACTGGCGTTTGGAAATAAAAAACGAGTCTATGGCGAATTCTTTCTTTTCTTTGCCGATGACGTGGATCTTAGCGTCGAGCGCCATAAGAGCAGGGGCGAGATCGGAAGAAGGCCAGGCGGAAGCCAAATTTCCGCCTATGGTCGCGACGTTTCTTATCTGAACGGAAACGAACCTGCCGGCCGCTTTTGAAAGTATTCCGTCAGCGTGGTCCATCAGGGAAGGATTATGCTGTATTTCAGCTATTGTCGTGGTGGAGCCGATCCTGATGCTTTTTTTATCTTTTTTTATGTAAGAAAGCCCTGCTTTGGTAATGTCTATGAGATTTTTGACCTGTTTTTTCGGCGGCGCCGAAACGAGAAGGTCTGTCCCGCCCGCTATAACTTCCGAATCGGGTTCCTGGGTCATCATATGAACCGCGTCTTCGGCGTTTTTAGGCCAGTAGTATTTTTTTAATTCCCTGATATATTGCACAAAATACCTCCATACCTGATGTTTTTTTGTTCGCTTTATTATAACAAACATTGGCGTTTAAATCAATAATTTTATGCGTTGAAACAAAATAAGTTCTTGACATATTTTAAAAGAAAAACTAAAATGTAACACAAAATTTGATTCAAAAGAGTGATTAAAAAATAATGAAAATAGGAATTTCAACCTCGTTTTTCTGGAAAGCCTCCGACCGTATAATCGAACATCTCGAAAAAATAAAAAGATCCGGATTTGAAACGATAGAGCTCGACTGCCACAACATGTATCATCATATGACGCCCGAACTCGCGAAGCGGATATCCGACATTTTGAAAAGCGGTGACATAAGCATTTCGAGCGTTCATATGCCTTATCAGTTTCCCATATCGTCGCCGGATGAAAAGGATTTTTCAGCCGCTCTGGCCTCTTATGAACATCTTATCGAAGATATTTTCCCTTATTTTCAAAAGAATTTCACGGAGGGCCCCGTCCTTGTTTTTCATCCCGGGGTCCATGCCGACAGGATATCGCGCGACAGGCAGATGAAATGTTTTGAGAAAGCCGTTTTGCGGCTGGATAAAGCCGTTCCGGATGACGGCCGTTTCGTCATCGCCTTTGAAAATATGCTCACTTCTCATTTCGGCTGTTCGAAAACCGAACTTGACGCGATACTTTCATTAGCCAGAAGCGTATTCAAAGTATCTAAAACCGGCATCTGCTTTGATTCCTGCCATTGTTCCTATGACCATCCGGCACATGATTTCCTCGAAAAAATAGCCGGCGAAGTAGTTTCAACGCATCTTTCCGACAATTACAAACAATCCGACGGCGAGTTTCACGCTATTCCAATGAGCCTCATTCATTCCAGGATCGACTGGCGGAAGGTTATTTCGATACTTGACGGAAGGCTTCAGACCGCCATATTCGAATTAAGCAAGCCGCCGCAGGTAAGGTCGGAAACCTATCTGAAAATGGCGAAAGCCGTCGCTTGCGACCTTTTAACGCATCTGGTCCCGAAAGATAAAACGGAAGATGAAGAGCCGGCTGAACGCGAAGATGCAATCAGATAGTATATGAAAAATAGAATATTCTAAAAAAATTGAAAATAATGAAGGAGAACTGCAATGAAAAAAGGATTCGATATAAAAAATGACGCGGTCGAAAGATTCGTCAGATACGCGAAGATAAATACCCAGTCAAAAGACGGCGCCGCTGATACGCCTTCGACCCCATGTCAGCACGACCTGGCACAAATTTTACATGACGAGCTTAAAGCCTTCGGAATAAAAGATGTTACCTACGATAAAAAACACTGCTATGTTTACGCCTTCATTCCGTCTAACAGGCCCGGGAAAAAAGCGGGTTCCAAGATCGCTCCTATAGCTTTTATAGCGCACATGGACACGTCGCCCGAGTCTTCCGGAAAAGGCGTCAAGCCGTGCATTCATAAAAATTATGACGGAAAGACCATAAAATATCCGGCCAACAAAGATCTTACTCTCTCGCCCAAAGAATCGCCTCAGCTTATGGACGAGATCGGCCATGAGATAATAACATCCGACGGCACTACGCTTTTAGGCGCAGACGATAAGGCGGGCGTGGCTGAAATAATGACGGCTGTTCGCGTGATGACCGAAGCCGGCCCGGCCGTCGAACACGGCGACATCTATATCGTTTTCACGCCTGATGAAGAGGTCGGCAACGGCACCGCTAATTTCGACAAAAAATTATGCAGGGCTAAATTCGGATATACGCTCGACGGCGAGGACGCGGGAGAATTAAACTGTGAAACCTTCAACGCGCGTCAGGCGATAGTCGAGTTCACGGGCGTCAACACTCATCCCGGAACCGCTTTCGGCCGCATGAAAAACACGATATACGCAATGGCCTCTCTGATCTCGAAGATACCCAAAAACATGCGTCCAGAAACGACGAAGGAACGGACCGGATTTTTCCATCCGCTCGAAGCCGAATCTGCCGTCGAACACTCGAAGATAAAAATGATAATCCGTGATTTCGACGAAAATAAGATGGACGCGAAATGTAAAAAGTTAGGCGAAATAGTTAAATCCGTCCAGAAAGAATTTTCGGGCGTTAAAATAAAACTTACGATAAAAGATCAATATCAGAACATGGGCGTAATAATAAAGAAACACCCTCATTTCATGAAACTGACCGAGCAGGCCGTTAAGGATACCGGATTGAAGCCTTTTTACAGGGCTATACGCGGCGGCACTGACGGCGCGCGCCTCACTTTCATGGGCCTTCCGACGCTTAACCTTTTCGCCGGAATGTTCAACCCTCACAGCAAAAATGAGTGGGCTTCGGTCCGGACGATGGAACTTGCGGTAAAAGCCATCGTTAACATAGCAAAACTCGCTTAAGACAAATTTTTATGGATAAAATAACGGTACACTGTTTTAAATGCGGCGCCGCCTGCGCTGAAGGACTTGAATATTGCGAATTTTGCGGAGAAAAAATAAAGGCGCCGGAAGTTTTGGTGCCTTTGCCTCCCCTTTCTTCCGCTATTCCCGCTGTTGAGAAATCCGCCGCGCCGCCGCTTAAAATGCCTGAAAAAATAATCGAAGCCTTTGAGTTCGATTTTGTGAGAGCAACGCAGCGGACCATTCTCATAATGCTCTCAGGCGTTTTTCTTTTTTTATGTCCCGTCCCCGTGCCTTATTACTATAAAGTGCTGGCCGCAGTATCGGCGCTGCTGGGATTGTGGGCGCCTGTCTGGTTCCGCGCGTTCGGCATGGCGGCGATGTTTTGGGCGTTATGGATGATCGTTTGGGTTTATGAGCTCGGTTCTGCCGCCAGGCAGCTTTTTACGGAAAAAGACTATTATTCGCAGGGCGCTAAGGGCCCGATCCCCGAATGGGCCCTTTTTAAAAAGACCTTATTTCAATCCTTGTCAGGGTTCGAATGGGTCTGTCTTTTTGCGGCCGCGTCCGGCGCGGCATATATTTTCTGGGTAGGTTTTTATGCCTTTAAATTAAGGTCCGTCAAAAAAGCCGGTGTTAAAAAATGAAGCGCTTTTTGTTTCTGGTTATGTTGATATCGCTTTTTCGCGCAGCGCCAGCTAATGCCCTTGAAATTAAATATCCGTGGCTTGAAAAATATGAGCTTTCCTCATCGATAGCCGCAAATATACCGCCGCCGGAAGGTTTCAAGAGAATTTCAGCAGCGTCTGGAAGTTTCGCGGAATGGCTCCGGGAACTGCCTTTAAAACCGGCCGGCGAACCCGTAAGGCTTTTCAATAAAAAACTTAAGAATAACCAGCAGGCGCATTTCCGCGTGATAGATATCGACGCCGGGTCAGCCGATCTTCAGCAGTGCGCTGACGCCGTTATGAGACTTCGCGCCGAATATTTATATTCCCTGAAAAAATTCGATGCCATTTCGTTTGATCTTACCGGGGGTCCCGCTTTCGGCTTTAAAAAATGGTCGGAAGGCTTCAGGATAAAAGAGGAAAAAGGAAAGATAAAGTGGGTCGGTTCAGGCTCGGCGGGAACCGGGTATGCTAATTTCCGGAAATATCTCACATCTCTTTTCATTTACGCCGGGACCTATTCTCTTTCGAAGGAATTAAAAACCGTCTCAGAGCCTGTCAATATGAATATCGGCGATGTTTTCATAAAAGGCGGGTTTCCGGGCCACGCCGTTATAGTCGTTGATATGGCCGAAGATAAGGCGTCAGGCAAAAAACTTTTTTTAATAGCTCAAAGCTATATGCCGGCGCAGGATATTCACATATTGAAAAATCCCGCGGATCAGGCTTTAAGTCCATGGTATGACGCGGCCATAAAAGACCGGCTGGAAACGCCCGAGTGGGTATTTGAGAAAGGCCAGCTTAAAAGTTTTTGACCGCGCTTATTTTCCGAACGCCTGGATCAGAGGATATTCTATACGGGCGCGCCACGCGCTCTCGTTATGAGGAGCGTCAGGGAATTTTTCGTAGCGGTAATTTTTAAATCCGGGATATTTTTTCTTTAAAAGTCCGTTCAATTTATCCGTTCCGGCTATCGCTTCTTCGCCTTCGGCGGTGCCGATATCCATCCACAACTTCGTCTTTTGCGTGTCGATGTTTTTCGAAAGGATCCAGCCGACGATCTGTTCGTTCGACCACCATATCGAAGGCGACATGGCTATTACGGTCGAAAAGACCTCCGGATGTGAAAAGCCGATGTATAAAGAGATCAGGCCGCCCAGAGAAGAACCGCCGATAGCCGTGTTTGCCGGATCGGAAAGCGTCCGGAAATTCTTGTCGATATAAGGTTTTAATTCGCGCACTATGAATCTGGAGTAGTTCTCACCTTCGCCGCCACCGTGTTTTGGGTCTTTTACCGGGGTATATTCAGATATTCTTTCGGCGGTATTATAAACGCCTACGACGATGATATCTTTGATCTTTGATTCCCGGCAAAGTCTCTCGACAGCTTCGTCCACTCCCCAGTCCACTCCCTGAAAAGAGAGCGCAGGGTCGAAAAGGTTATTTCCGTCATGCATATATAAAACGGGATATTTCGCGGTTTTATTTTCGCCGTAATTTTTAGGAAGCAGCACGATCACGCTGCGGTTCGTTTTTAAAAATTCTGAACTGAGTTCTTTTATGAGCTTGTATTTTCCTGTTACGTTAAGTTCCGCTCCGCCCTGTCCCGGCGAGGGTATGCCCGTATCTGACCAGCTTTCGACCTCGCATGAGATCTTATTTGAAGCGGAGGAACTGACCATCATCAAACGGTTCGGTATCTCGAAGCCTTCCCGGCTTTTTTCTACCTTCGAAAAATCTCCGCGCGTGAATTTGAACTCGAGCTTCGTATCTTTATCCATGCGCGCCGAAAAGTTATATTCGAACTCTCCGGTTTTTTTCATTTCGGCCTTTGCCGCTTCCCAGTCTCCCAGCAGCGGATGATTTCCGGTTATATAAATTTTACTTGAGGCCGGAGTGTTCGCCGGAACTTTTACGGTGATGTCGAGGTTATCGGTTCCGGCTAACGATAGCGGGACGCATGAAAATATGAATATGAGAAATGCCGCGATATTTATAAAAACCGGTCTTTTATGAGAACGCTTTCTGGCCATGATGTCCACGCTCCTGAAATTTTTATTTACGCGTTGAATTCAAATTATTTTCCGGTCCCGAAAAGATATTTCAGCATCGCCGGCATTCTGCGTCTCCAGGCGAATTCATGGTGGCCCGCGCGGTTGAATTCGCGGTACTCGTAATTTTTAAATTTCGGGAATTTTTTTCTTATCTGCTGGTCGAGGTAGCGCGAATGTTCGATCTCTTTTTGTTCCTCGGCCGTTCCCATATCCATCCATAACTTCCAGTTCTCGTCGCAGAGCGGTTTTGAAAGCGTGAAAGGTATTATCTGCCCTTCGCCCCACCAGAGGGTCGGGGAAATTGAAAGTATCCCGTGAAAGACCTCGGGGTGTGAAAGCCCGATATAAAGCGATATAAGCCCGCCGAGGGACGAACCTCCGATAGCGGTGTTTTTGGGGTCTTTAAGCGTTCTGAAATTTTTATCGATATATGGCTTGAGTTCGTTTATTATGAATTTCGAATAATTTTCACCGTTTCCGCCGCCCTCGTCCGGGTCGGCGTACGGCGTGTATTCGTCGTACCGCTCAGGGGTGTTATATATTCCGACCACTATTATCTCGCGCATCTGGCCGGTTCTTACGAGCTTGTCGCAAGCTTCGTCGACGCCCCAGTCGGAGTTGCCGAAAGCTATATTCGGATCGAAAAGGTTGTTTCCGTCATGCATGTAAAGCACCGGATAAGAGGCTTTTTCACGGCCGCCGTCGAAGTAGCCCGGAGGAAGCAGGACCGCTATATTTCTGGGATAATTAAGAAATTTCGACCTGAATTTTTTGATCATTTTATGCTTGCCGACAAGTTCCAGCGTGTAGTTATTAAATGAGGCGTTGGCCGGGACCATATCCGCCCACATTTCGATCTCGCAGCCGAGGGTGTTTAATTTAGCGGGTTTAACGTACATGAACCTGTTTTCGATATCCCACCCTTCACTGTCTTTTTCAAACTTCCCGAAGCTGCCGCGCGTGAACTTGAACAGGAGTTTTTTATGGCGCGGCAGGTATGCGCTGAATTGAAAAACGCGTTCTGAAATTTTTTTGAGCTTTACAATGTCCGGCTTCCAGTTTCCGAGAGCCGGATGATTCCCCGTTATGTAAATTGCGCTCGAAGCGGGAGTATTCCCGGGCACTCTGACGGTTATTACGACGTTGTCTTCTTCGGCGGCGGCCATACGCGGCGAAAGGCCCGTAATTAATAAAGCCGCTAAAACCATAATTAAAAAAAACTGCATTTCAATTTCTCCAGTTCTTATTTTAAGTTGAATTTTTATAGATCGTGAATAAACCTGAATGAGATCCACTCGCGCGGCGGCGATTCAATATAATATCACCGCCGGATATTTCAATCCGTTATCAAATCGTGGATATTCAGTTCTTATTCGCGGTGCCGAAAATAAAGCTGAGCGGAAGATGGAATCTTTTTCCCCAGGCCACCGCGTTATGAGGAGCGTTCGGGAATTCCTCGTATCTGAAGTTCTCGAAGCCGGGGAAGGCTTTGCGTATCTCTTCCGCGAAATTTCTTGAATGGCGGAGAGCTTCGTCGCCTTCGATAAGTCCCATATCGACCCATATCCTGGTTTTTTTCAGGTTTATCTTCCTGGCCGCGGCCCACCTGGCGAGCTCTCCGTCCGCCCACCACAGCGACGGCGAAATGGCGATCATCGAGGAAAAAACCTCGGGGTGTGAAAGCCCGATGTATAAGGAGATTATCCCGCCGAATGACGCGCCGCCGATAGCGGTGTCGCGCGCCGTTTTAAGCGTGCGGAAACGGTCGTCGATATAAGGTTTGAGTTCGTCTATTATGAATTTCGAATAACTTTCTCCGCCGCCGCCGCCGTATTCTTCGGATCTGAAAGGGGTATATTCGTTAGCGCGGTCGGGAGTGTTGTAGATGGCGACGACGATTATATCGTTCATCTGATGAGACGAAGTGAGTTTATGGATCGTTTCATCAAGGCCCCAGTCGCAGTCGAGGTGGGAGATGTAGGGGTCGAAAAGATTGTTTCCGTCGTGCATGTAAAGAACGGGATAACGCTTTTTTCCGTTCCCGCTCTCGTTATAGCCGTCGGGCATATAAACCGCCACGCTTCTGGTATGAGAAAGATATTCAGATTTAAAATTTTTAATGAGTTCGTAATTTCCTATTATGTTCAATACTTCATGGCCGGCCTTCGAAAAAGCCTCCAGCGTGTCGTTGGCGGTTTTGATATCGGCCCAGGAGCTGATCTCGCAGGTTATCTTGTTATAGGATTGCGGACAGACCATCAGGACGCGGTTCTGCATTTCAAAGCCTTCGGGGTCCTTTTCGACCTTTGAAAAATCGCCTCTGGTGAATTTGAATTCAAGCTTCGTCTCTGAAGCGATGTTCGCGGAAAACTGGTATGTGTACGGGGCGAGTTTTACGAGCTCGACCTCGCCGCCTTTCCAGCCGCCGAGCAGTTTATGGTTTCCGCTGATATATATCTTAGAGCCTTCAGGCGTGAGTTTGGGGACCCGGACTATTATCGAGACGTTATACGAAACAGCCCATGTTTTTGACGGCGTCAGAAGAATGAACGCCGCCGCGGCCGTTAAAAAAAATAAAGTAAGCATTATCATCTTAAGCGAAGCCTCCAGGTTCGATGAAAAATAAAAATCATCCAATATTAAAAGTGAATTATAGCATAAAAAGGTTGAAAAGTTAAGAAATAATTTTTAAAAATTATGAATGAATATTTTATATTCCTTCGAGCTTTTTGCGCATATCGGCTATCTCGCGCGAAAAAACCGGGCATTTCGAGATCATGTCGGAGTTTTTGAAGGACCCGTCATAAATTACGGCCCCGTTATCCATGTAGACGAGTCTTTCGGAAACCGAAAGCGCGAAGTGAATATCCTGGGTCACGATCATTTTTGCGCCCGTAAAGCCGTTGACCGCGTCCACGAGTTTTTCCCTGCTTGAAAAATCGAGATTCGATGACGGCTCGTCCAGAAGAAGGATATCCGGTTTAATTACCATCACCGACGCGAGCGCTACTCTTTTTTTCTGGCCGAAACTCAGATGCTGCGGCTCTTTCTTTAAAAGGTCCGAAACGCCGAGCGCTGCAGCGGTTTCTTTTAAGTTCCCGCGCAGGTTTTCCGCGCCCGCGCCCAGATTATCAAGCGCGAAAGCTATCTCGTCTTCGACCGTGTCGCAGAACATCTGGTTCTCGGGATTTTGAAAGACGAGGTTGATCTTTTTGTAAAGGGCGGCACCGTTCAACGAGCCGATATCGGATCCGCAGATATTTATCGAACCCGAAAAGCCCTTGAAAGCGCCCATTAAAAGCCATAAAAGGGTTGATTTACCTGCTCCGTTGGGGCCCATTACGGCTAACGCCTCGCCCTTTTTCACGGAAAGTGAAATGCTCCGCAGCGCTTCGGTGCCATCCTCGAAAGTATATGACAGATTTTTAATTTCCAGATCTAATTGCATGAACACATCCTGAATAAACGCCTCATATTAAAAAACACGCGAATGTTATAAACGCCGCCGTGATCAAAACGAAAGCGGCGTCGCTCGCGTTAACCGGAACCGGATTCCCCGCACCGGCCGCAGTATCGGCCCTATATCCGCGGAATTTCATCGATATATTGTTCATATCCGCTCTTCTGAGCGATCTTAAGAACACTGAACCGAAAATGAAGGAAAAAGTTTTTATCGAAAATATATTGGCGGGCCTGAAAAATCTAAACGAGGAAGCCGTTCTCATAATTATCGTTTCGTTGACGAGCGCCTCGAGATAGCGCCATGTGGACGAAAACACCATTATGAAATAGCGCGGGAACCCAAACGCTTCGAGCGCCCCCGCTAGATCTTTGAACCGCGTCGCGGCCGTGAATACTATCACGGTGTTAACGGTCGCGAGCGATTTTAATAAAAGGTTTATCGAAAAACTCACTTCGGAAGCCGGGAATTCGATCCGGTATCCGAAAAAGTCGATAAACTTATTGTAAATCGAGGAATTTTCGGACATGAATAGATTATGACCGTAAAAAAACGCGTGAAAGATCAGAATTGCGGGGTAAATAAGAAACGGTAACATCGGGACCATTCTTTTAAGCAATATTCCCATGGGTATTTTTGAAAATTTCAGAAGTATAAGCGATAGAAGCAAAATCAAAAAACTCGCTCCCGTTTTTTCAGGCGGGATGACGGCGCAGGCCGTGGGAACAAGAAAGATAAAACCCAGCTTTACGGCCGGATTGATCTTTTGTACAAAGCCTTGTTCTGAGTGGAATTCATCGATCTTAAAGTGCATTTTGGCCGTTTATAATATCGTTTTTTTTGCATATAGCCTTCTGACCGTGCCGTATAGACTTTCCAAGGAAGATCCGGAAAAACGCGAGTATTATAAAAAGGCCTGTAAAAGCTGAAAATATAGTTGACGCAGTTTCATTTTTTATGAACGGGATCTTGTAATCAGGAAAAAGAAATGCACCGCCTGATTTTTCGGCTTCCGCGGCCGCGGGTCCCGCGTTTTTTTCTATGGTCCAGTCCAGCCCGTCCGGATCGGGCGACGCCAGAGGCGAGAAAAACGCTATTATAATAGCGATAGCCAGAAAAATGAAAAACGCGCTTTTGGAAACCTGGTTCATATGGTCTCGGCCTCGTTTACGACGCGTGTTTTGAATTCATCTTTTTCACCCTTGAGATAACCTGCGAAAAGTTCAGGCCTCATCGCGAGTAAAAAACTGAGCATCGTGAAGAGGATCCCGGCCTCGCCGAGAGCTATAACAAAATGAATGAGCGTTATCGCCGGAACTACTTTTTCGATAGGCGCTATGCCTGAAAAAGCGAGTTCCAGGCCGCAGGCGAAAGACGCCGCCACGACGGAAAAATAGCCGGTAAGAGTGGCTGCCGTCAAAAATCCGGCCCGCGTCGAAAAGAACGCGATTTTTTTATTTAAAAGGTTGAAAACGGAATACGATAAAAATCCGCCTATAACGGCCATATTAAAAATATTAGCGCCCATGGCGATAACGCCGCCGTCGGCGAAGAAAAGCGATTGAATTGCCAGGATCACCGTCATGGAGATAAATCCGAGGTGAGGGCCGAGTATGAGCGAAATAAAAAAAGCCCCTAAAAAATGTCCAGATGCGCCAAAACCGATAGGGAAATTTATCACCTGCGCGGCAAAAACAAAAGCTGTAACGGCGCCCGCGATCGAAGCCCTGGTTTCGTCGAGCTCTTTTGAAACTGCGCGGTTGCAGAAATAAAAAAATGCCGCCGAGACCGGAATGCAGAACGAATTAACGCTGTTAGATAATAAACCGTCAGGTAAATGCATGTTTTTGATTTTATCACACGCCGGTTCCATTTGTCAAATATTTTCAGACCGCAATATTTTTATTGTAATTTCAAACCTGATTTGATAAAATATATATCATATAAACTGAATCCAGCTATTGTTTTTTAAACATTTATTATATTCAGACAAGTATTGGAGTAGATAAGCATTATGGAAAACAGCGGTTCTCTAACGCCAAAAATATTCTGGGTCAACGATAATTACAGCGTGCTGATCATGATAAAATCCCTTCTTGAAGAAAACGGGTTTTCCGACGTTGAACTTTTCAATAACGGCGGCGATCTGCTTGAACGGCTGAAAACCACCCTGCCTTCGCTTATAATTTCCGATATACATATGCCGGCCATCGATGGATTCGAGCTTCTCAGATCGCTTAAATCAAGCCCCGAACAAAGGATCAGCCAGATACCGTTCATATTATATTCCGGGACATTCAATGATTACGAGACCAGAAAATTCGCCAATGAGCTCGGCGCCAGGGCGTTTTTCAACGCGCCCCTGGATCAGAAGCTTTTTATTGATACCATTAAAAAAACCTTCGTCACCGAAGACGCGGCCGAGCGCAATTTCGATCCGGCGGCTACGATCAATCCTCGCGGTGAAACAAGGCTTTTAATACTTGAAGACGATATATTCGTGTCGAAATTCCTGCTGCATTCACTGAAATCGCTGAACTATTGCATGCGTGGCGTTTCAAGCGTTTCCGGGTTCAATAATATTTTCAAGGAATTCTCGCCGCACGTATGCATCCTCGATTACAATCTTCCGGACGGTAACGGAATGGAAGTTTTAAAGATGATAAAGGCTGAAAGGCCTGAGACAAGAGCGATCATGATGACGGCGCTTTCGAATGAGAATATGATCGAGGATTTTATAAGGGAAGGCGCGGATAATTTCATCAATAAACCTATCAACATAAGAAACCTAATGACTGCGGTTCAAACCGCCGCGGAAAGTTTCGTTCCGAAAACGCCGGCCAGGGATGAAGCCGCTGCCGGGGCCCGGGAGGCGCTTCCTGTCAAGGTAATTCCGGTCACTGTTCAGGGCGATTTTTTTCAAAACGCTCCGATACCCCTCGCTCTGCTGGATATTGATCAAAATATCGTATCCTATAACCTTGAATTTTCAAAGCTGGTTTTAAGGCTCGGCGGTTTCACGGCGGCCGATCTGCTTGCCGGCCTTAATTTTTCGCGTCTTATGGATCACTCTTCTTTCGAAAGATTCAGGGCCCTTTCCGTTCTTATCAGCGAGAAAGGGTTCCGTTCAAATGAAAATTTTACATTTAAAACCAATCATAACCCGGGCGATCATGTCGAGGTTACCCTCGCCGTTAATTCTTCGGAGCCGTCCGGACTGGAACCTCCTGAATTTCGCATCGCGGTCGAACTCGTCCGTCTTCTTCCGAGGTAGTTAATCTTAAAAATTGCCGCACGCACGAAAAAAAGAATTTTGAATCGAAAACAAGCCTGAAAAAAATAAATAAAATAATGACCAACTTTTTTAAAAAAAGAGAGACTAACTTATAAAATGAACAATGACCATTTTTTAAGTCTATATGGCAAATACAAGAATTTTGTATATACCATCATAAAATTCTTTCTGGAAGGCCGCGACGGCTCGGAAGATATTTTTCAGCAGACATGGATCGCGATCTATAAAAACGCTGAAAGTTTCAACGAAGCCTCCAGTTTTTCAACATGGATCTATTCCGTGACCCGCAATATAATTTTCGACCATTTCAAAAAAACAAGAACGGTTCCAGTAGTAAATATTGAAGCGTCGTGTGAAAGCCATGAGAACGCAGTGCTTTCGAGGCTCGATCTCGCCGCGGCGGTGTCTTCGCTTACGGATGAACAGCAGCAGGCGGTCTTTTTGCGTTACACTCTTGGAATGAGTTACGAGCAGATCGCAGCCGAAACGGGAGTTCCCGTTAAAACCGTCAAGTCAAGACTTTTCGAGTCGAAAATAAGTCTGAGAAAAAAATTAATAAAATAATGACCAACTTTTTTTTGAAAAAGAGAGACTAACTTATATGAAGAAGGTAAACGAAGGGGGGGATTCAAAATGAACGGTTGCGATAAAGCTCTTGAACTTATTGAAAAAGCCGCGTCGGAAGATACCACCCCTGAAGATGCTGCGCTTTTGAATTCGCACATTTCGGTATGTTCTGATTGCGCTCGTCAATATGAGGATGTTGTGAAGATGGAGAGGGCGCTTACGGAAAATCTCTCGCTCTTGAATATTCCTGGAAATATTGATAAACCGGAGGTTTTTATGAAGGAAAATAAAAGTATATTTGATATTTTGTTCCAGCCCAGATATTCTTTCGCCGCTGTAGCGGCCGCTTTAATTCTGTTATTGATATTTTTTCCGAAGGGCTCCGGAAAGATCGATAAAGAGGCTTCCGGCGGCGGCGCGGCGGTCGCGTGGCTTGCCGATTACGAGCTGTCTTCGACGGCGAAAACGGTTTATCTTCAGGGTGAAATGGATGAAGCTAAGGGAAGGGTCGAAAATTTCAACGGAACGCTTTCGGATAAAAAGTTCATTATTACGGATGATTTTGGCTCAGCCGAGCTTAAATACAAAGGAAGCTCCGTTTTGAAGCTGAAACCCGGCACCGAGCTCGAGGCGGGAGTTAACAGCATCAGAGTAAAAAAAGGCAGGGTCTGGGTAAGCTATAAAAATAAAGGCGCGGCGTTTTCCGTTAAAACTCCGGCGGCCACGATCGGAATAAAGGGAACTCGATTTAAGGTCGAGGTTTCCGGAGACGGCAAAACAAAGGTAGCTTTATACGAAGGGAAAATTTCCATTGAAAACTCCTTTGGGAAAAGCGAAATGAACCCGGGTGACGAAGCCGAGGCGCAGGCGTCCGCGGCGCCAGAGGTCAGAAAAGCTCCGTCAAACGAAGACGAAGAAATGTTTATAAAAAACAAATAAAAGATACGGTATGAGAAGTTTTAAAAAACACAGTATAAGAGCTTTCACCCTTACGGAAGTGCTTATGGCTTCGGCTGTTTTATGCGTGGCTCTTGGTATGGCCGTATTTTTTCTCGGCGGCTCAGGCTCCGTCAGGGACGAGTTTTCAGCTGATTTTGAAAAACAGTCGACCCGGTTTCTCGCTATTTTGAAAAAGGATCTCAGGTCGGCGTCCAACGTCGCGACCAAAGGAAATTCGATACGGATCGAGATTGCTCGCCCGGTGGGCGGAGCCGTTGAAAAGGCTTTCCTGGCTTATGAAACCGGCGATGCCGTTATAAAAAGGACGGACGCCGCCGGCTCGAAAGTTCTCATGGATTTTTCCAGACTGGTCCCGGCGGGCTATTCTCTTTATTTTGAGGTCGCGCCGGCCGGAGGCAGAAATTATGATTATATTCTGCGCGCGCTCGGCCCCGGAAACAAAAAGATATTCGAAAAAAGAGAAACCGTATCGAGCGGAATTTGATATAAGGTAAAGGTTTTGAATAAGTTTCATCGTAGTCATTTTATAAAAAAGAAAGGCGGGATCTGTGTATGAAAAAAGTTTTTTTGTTCGTGATCTTTTCACTTGTATTGCTTCCTGCAGTCGCGTTCGCTGAAAGCGCTATAGTTATCGACGAAAGAAGCTCCGGCTGTAAGTTGGACGGCGTCTGGGCGGACAGCGGAATTTATTCCGCGCCGGGATGCGTCAACAACAAATATATGTATACCAGCGTACATCCGCCGGCGAAAAAGACGGGAAAAGAGAAAGCCACATATACGCCCGATATAAAAAAAGCGGGCAAATATAAAGTAGAGGTATCGTGGCGCGCTACGGAAAACAGATCCTCAAAGGTTACATACGAGGTTGTATACAGCGGCGGCAGTTTTAAAAAGACCGTGAATCAGAGAGGCGACGGTCACGTATGGTCGAACATGGGATCTTTTCCGTTTGAAGCCGGAAATAAAGGCCATGTCGCGATGATATCCGACGGCGGCGGCTCGGCCTGCATTGACGCGGCCAGATTCACATATGACGGTGAGGGCGGCGCGGAACCGGCTACCACCGGGCAGTCTTCTATGAATGAAGTGCTCGGAGGCACGGCTGGCGCTAATTCCGGCGGCTCGGCCGCGGACGGGGACATAAAACTCGACGCTTCTTCACAGGGCAGCAAAACCTACACTTTCGAAGCCGACGGCGTTGCCGTGGTCACGCCATTTCTTGAAACATACGGCAATGCTTCTCTTTCCGTGCGCGTCAAGTGCGCCGACGGAAAGGAGTTCGAATGGATGAGCTGGAAGCGCGCCGATGACTCCGACCCCACTCCGCTTAAGGTCAATGGAAAGGTGGTTCCGGAGTCGATAAAAGTGAACGGCACGGACCCTTCGGCGGCGGAGCCGGCGGATTATAAGTATGAAGCTAAAAAGGGCGACGCTATTACGCTTTCGCTTGAAGGCAGTTTCGGGAAAGCAAACCCGAGGCTTATTTTAAACGTTAAAAAAAAATAAATTAAGGGTACCGGCATATGCACATTTTGCGATCATACTGCCCAAATGAAAATAAAGGGTTTTCCCTTACGGAGCTTTTGATAGCTATCGTGATAATGTGCGCAGCCATTTCCCCGGTTTTTCTGGCTTTTTCAACGAGCAGGAAGACGATCGGGGCGGCGTCGAATATCTCAAGAGCGGTAAGCTTCGCCAGCACTTATCTTACGGCTCTTCGCGGAGCCGGAAAGCCGTCGCCCGGCGAATTTGGTCCGACCGAGGATACCGCTCTGACCGGCGCTCTTTCCCTCCAAAAGCTCAGGCTGGACCCGGTCCATTCCGGATTTAAAAGAAAGCTCGCTATGAAAAAGGTTAATCTGGCGGATTTTCCGGACCTTGAAATTTATCACGCGATCGTCACGGTCGAATGGAAGAACACGGCCGGAGAGGTCAGTTCTTACGCGCTGGAGGGGCTGATCGATGAAAAACGCTGAACGCAAAAGAGGCTTCATACTTCCAGGCGCTCTCACGGTGGTCGTCATACTCGTGATAATGGCTTCCGCCCGGCTATATTTTTCAAGGCAGCAGCTCAATACCGCCGCGAAACTTTCCGATTACGAGCGTTCGTATCAGGCTTCGGTCAGCGGACTGATAGCGGCCAGGGCCGTTCTTTCAAACGCGGTAAATTTCATAAACGATCCGGCGCCCGAGACTTTTCCAAAAAGGGAAAAAGCGCCGGCTGGAATAAAGCCGGTCGTCGAATCGCTTCTCGATGAGAACGGACGATTCAGAGCAGCCGAGACGGAATTCGATCTCGCCACGTCGCTCGATTCATATTTGAAAAAAAACTTCCAGGACCTTGAAAATATACTCATAACCGTTAAGCTTGGCCGCGGGAAGCCCCTGTATCTTGAAACGGCGCGCGCTAAAGATTTCGAGGTCACCAACTGTCAGAACGACGGCGGCTGTTCGTTTATAAAAGCCGATCCCAAAGAGTCCGATTATATACTTTCAGTAAGGGTCGTATGCGCCGTCGGAAATTCCAAATGCGTGGTCGGCTCCTTCACGGAATGCAGGATAGTGAATATAATTCCGCCCGTGCTCGGCAAATTCACGCTTTTTTTACGCTCGATAGGCGGCTTGAAAATAAACTCCATTTCCGACACTTCTATTTCGTCCAACTTTAAAATATCCCCGGCGGTTATTAACAACGGGATGCCGGCTGCCGCGCCGTCCGGTTTGGAACCATCTAAAATGCGCGATATGATAGACCGGCAGGGTTGGATATATCTGGGCGGGGCCGCTCGATGGAACTTCAATCTGACCTATGCCGCCAGCAGCGCGAATTTTTGCGAAGGCCCTCTTCTCCGCGACTATTATTACTATTCAATCGACGCCGACCAGACGCTTAACGCCAGTTCTTCGCTCCGCTATTACGCCACCGAAAGTCCTCTTTATTCTGAGCTCGGAGATATCGCGACCGGCGAGCCGCTTAATCTCAAGAAAAAAGATGAATATTCGAATACTTCAGTCCTTAATCTTTTCGGGTCTTCCGCGGCTCTTTCGCCCACCGTTATAATAGGCGATGTGTCCCGCAGTTATGCGCTGTTACAGGGGATTTATAACTCGTCATCGAAGAAATACGCGCCTCTTCCGTATCTGGACCAGGCGGCCTTCAGTTCGCCGAACTGGCCTGGGGATATGTCAGCGGCCACGGTCGATCTGATAAGAAATAACTTTAAGAACGACCTCAAAAATTATCAGAAAAGAATGAGCGATGTGATCGTCGGGCATTATAACGCCGCAAATCTCGTTCCGTTAGATCTTAAAAACCAAAACTCCCTCAAGACGATGGCTTTTGACCAGCAGGAATTCGCGAAATCGTTCCCGGATTTCCCGAATATGTCCAGGCTGCGCGCGAATATGATCCCGGCGGCTTTTTATAAACCTCTGTACGAGAACCGTTACACCATTTTCGACGACCGCGGCAAGCTTTTATATCACGGCGACGATCCGGCCAGATTTTACGATCGTAATCTGCTTTCGCACAAGGCGGGATATGTTTTCAAAAATTCTCTGGCGTTGTGGAAAAAAGTTTATGACCAGAAAAAAAAGCTGCTTTCATTGTCCTCGATAGTCAAGGTTTCCGGCCCGCTCGATATTTTTGAGCGCATGAGCGTCGCCCGCGGCGGCGGCGGGATAATAATAGCGGAAGGCGATATCAGGATCCGGGGGGGAATATCGGCTCCCGACAGTGAACCGGTGACGCTCGTTTCTTCAAAGGGAGATATCTACGTCGAGACTTCCGAGCGCGTTGACGCGGCACTTGTCGCCGTGTCCGGAAGGCTCATCCTTCCGGCTTCGTTCGATATAAAAGGGCTGGCCGCCGCGCGCGAGCTTTCAATGGCGCCGGGCCGGCCGGGCGCGACAAGAAAATTAACCTATAATGCCGTCTTCGATCCGACCGATTACCGTAACTATTCCGCGAACTACAGGATGATGATAAAAGGAGAGTGGCAGAACTTTGTCGAATAAACGCGCCATTACTCTGGTCGAAGTTACCGTCGTATTAGCGATAGCCGGCATGGCACTCGCGGCTGTTTTTTACGCGTTCATAAATTCCAAAAGCGCCGATTCTTCAGGTGAAAAAGCCGAAGAATATTACAGGCTGTACTCGATGCTCGAAATGAAGCTGAAAAAGGACATAAGAAATTCGACCGCCATATCGCGGCCTTCCAACGAAGAATACGCTCTCAGCGTTATATGTAACGGGAGCGATGGAAATCCTTCGATCAAGGAAGTGCGATACCGCGTCGGGAAATCCGGAAAACTTATAGAGCGAATTTTTGAAGGAAAGGCGGAAAAATATGATTTTACCAAACTTGTCGAAGGCCAGGATTTTATTTTTAAGATCGATTGGTAGCGCTTTTTTCTTGAGTTTATCACTTTTTTCCGCATGTTATGCGGGATCTTCCGTGAGCGTAGAGATCGGGCCCGCGAAACAGCCGATAAAGCAGATCGTGGAGTCACCGAACCTTAATAACGACAAAACTTCGTCTCAGAACTGGAACGAGATCGACGCCCCCATGACGCTCGAGGAAACGATAGCTGCGCCGCCTTCGTCGCCGGCTGTTTTCACGGATATAAAATCCCGTTCGCCGCATATTTTCGGGCCGGCGCTTAATAATCCTAGACCCGCCTCGACCCAGGCGCTCATGAACGTGGTTCTAAACGCGCAGGAGGGAGGTCTGGAAATAAACGGTCCCGGAACCGGCATAAGAGTGGCTAAAAAAGATGGAAATGTAGAAATATCGCCGTTTTTAACCACTTACAACCAGGCAAAATATATTGTCAGGCTTTTCGATGTAAGCGGCGCGGAGATACTTTTTAATTCAAAACCGCTGTTCCACTGGTTCAGGCCTGATGACTCCTCGAATTTTCCGGCTTTTTTCAAAGGCGCGGCCGACGCCGGATCGATGGTTCAGCTGGGACCCGGCGATTTCAGCCCGAAACAGGGGCTTAAATATAATTTTGACATAAAGAAGGACCAGCGAATAGAGATAGAGACACAAGGAAATCCTGAGCCCACTAGCTTTCTAAAGATCAAAAGCGATGCGTTTTAATCTTTTAATAATGGCTGTTTAAGCTGGCTTTTCGTTGAGCTTTTTGATTTTCAGAAGATCTCGCGGTGCAAAATAATTTCGGGCAATAAACTCAATACGCTTCTGCGGCGGTGGCCGAGCAGAAGCGTATTGAAATATTTATAGCGTTGAGAGATGTCAGATTACTTGTTTCGCGGCGCGTATTTTTGGCCGCTATTTTTTTACGGCCTTGAATTCCAGGAACGGATCGGCCCCGCTTCCGAAATTTCCCTTCATCGAGATCGTGAATATGTCGCCTTTTTTGGCTTCGCGTTTATACATAAGAGTGTCACTGGGGCTGAAGTCGCCGGGCGAATTTTCAACTATCGATTCTTCCTCTTTTTCTCCGTCGATCATAAGAGGGTTCTTATCCGTATCGCTTGACCGCTCCCATTTAATCCATTCGGTTTCCTTGCTTCCGCCTGATTTTACATTTACTGAGAGCGAAGCGTTTCCAAACGTTGAAAGATGCGGCTTGACGACGGCGGTTCCGTCTTCCGTGAACGTGTAGGTTTTCGAGCCGGCTGACTCGAGCCTTATTGTATCCAGAACGTTAGCGGGCTTATCTTCTACGGGGGTCAGAACGTCATCCATGCCCGTCCGTTCTCCAGAACCCGGTGTGCTGCCGGAATCCGTCTGTCCGGCGGGAACCGTTCCGGAAGCTCCGACATAGGTGAATCGCGCGTAGTCGACACTCGCCGAAGCTCCGCCGTCGCCTGTCATTGAAACCGTTCCGCCCGTGCCTGCGGCGAAAGTAAAAACGCCAAGGTTGACGGGACCTGAGTTCCTCTGGCTGAAAGTCTTTGTTTTAGACCCGGAGGCGCAATCGACCTGATAGGTCACCTTGGTTGACCGGTTGCCGGATGCGCGGTAGTTTACCTCGACCTTGTAGTCGCCGGCCTGAGTAATGTTAGGCTTGTAGATGGCTTTTTCTTTTCCTGTCCGCCTGTAGCTGCCGTGGCTGGAAGTGTAATGATGATTGCGGTTCTGGCATCCGACACCGGCCGAGACCAGGTGGTCGTCATTATGTCCCTGGTTGTCGGCCCAGGTGCCTATGTATTGTATCCCCTGTTTGTCGAAATCGTCGATGGTGATGGAGTTTCCGGCGGCCCCGGCGCCGCATGCGGAGAATGAAATGAAACCAAGTGCGGTGATGACGAAGATGGCTGTTTTTTTCATATTTAACCTCCAGAACAAAATTTATATTAGAACAAAACTGTTTTCATATAAGTTAGTCTTTCTTTTTTTAAAAAAGTTGGGAAATATTTTAATTAATTATTTTAAAGGATGCCGGAGAAACTTGAATTAAATAAAAAAAGGATCAGCGCATGGAGATAGAAACTCAGGGAAAAAGCGAAGCTTTCTGAGAAGGCGGACAATCCCCCGCCGGAGTTTCCAGCCTTTATTTTACCAGGCCGTTTTCAGATGTTTTTTCGTCGGGCAGGATCTTTATTTTATTGAACGCTATCTCCGACGAATCAAGTTCCTTTAAAAGACATGAGAGGTTGATTTTTTCTTCGTTGAGCTTTCCGACCTGCGCGTTTATTTTTTCGATACGCGCAACGGCCCGTTCGCGCAGCTTTTTTATCTCGGTTTTAAGCCTTTCAAAGCGCCTGGCGTTGACGCCGGATCCGTTCGAAAGTTTGTTGATCTTTTTTATGAAACTGGATTTAAATTCGTTATTGCAGTCGGCCGCGGACTTGAGTTTGACCTCGGAAGAGTCATATCGCACGATCGCGCTTTCTGAAGCCGCGAGAGGGGCCGAAAACCATAGCGATGCTGCTAAAACAACGGATGAATATACAAGAAATTTTTTCATAAAACACACACCCTGAAAAATTTATTTTTTTAAAGCTTTTGCTATCTTGTCGAGCCGGCTCTGAGCTTTTAAGGAATTGCCGCCGTTTCTATCCAGTTCGAGCACCCTGTCGTATTCGATCTTCGCGGCTTCGTATATTTCAAGATTGAAAAGGGCTTCTCCGCGTTTGAAATGCGATTCAACGAGAGACTTTTTGACGTCCGTGTTCTGAGGGAATTTCGCGAACATGACGCTGAGTGAATTTATGGCGTCGGTGAAGTGGCCTTCGGCGACGTATTGTTTGGATATCTCTATCTGGTCGTTCGTGGTAAAAACATCGTTTTTCTTAGGTTCAGGCGGGCTGGCATTCTTATCGCCTCCGGATACCGCCGGCAGATTATCGATCCGGGTGTCGACGACCTGAAAAACGTTCTCGCCGCGTATGAAAGCGACAAGGTCGTCAGGGGTTTTTCCGAGAACTCCGAACCAGTAATACGCTCCGCCGCCCACCGTCACGATGAATAAAAAAAACGCGATTATAAGAGCTGTTTTAAGCGGAGAAGAAGGTTTCGCCGCGGCGGGGAACGCGGGAATTGAAAGCGGCATCGAAGTTTTGGATGAGGATGACTGAGATGACGGCGCTGAAGCCGTTTTAGATGAAGTAACGGCGGAAGATGCCGTTGACGAGGTCTGGCCGGGCTTTGTCTGAGACGAAGGCGCGGCGGTGTTCTGAGATCTTTTGGCGTCAACCGGGCTTTTCGAGGCGGGTTGTTTCGGCCTGGGCGTTTTTGCCGCCGCGTCGCTTTCCGCCGATTTTTCAGAGGCGCGGTTTTCGCTGATCGTTTTAGCTTTTTCAAGCGCTTCCTGCGCTTTTTCTTTCATAGCGGGGTTTTTATCGTTAAGGCCGAGCGTGATAAGTTCTATCGCCTCGTCAGTGGCTATTTCACCGAGCACGTATATGGCGGATTCCCTCATCTGCGGCTTCGTCGAGAACATCATTTCTTTAAGCCTGTTCATTATGAGTTTTTCGGCCATTACGTTCGTGTGTGCGAATTTCCAGATGGCTTTAACGATGTTAGCCCTTGCCCTGTTATCCGGGTGTGAAATTATTTTAATGAGATTTTCCACACATTTTGAATTTCCGAGATTTTCAAGCGCTTCAGCGGTATTGGCCACGACGCGCGCGTCGCCGTCCTCGAGGAATTCGACCACGTCGTCCATATTTGCGCGTGTTCCGATGCGGCCTATCGCGGTTATAAGCGTGGCTTTTATAAAAGGATTTTCTTCGGTTTTAAGCCTTTCGCAGAATTTTTCGAGCTGGGATTTATCGCCTGAATTGGCCGCGTCCTGTATGTCGGCTATCTCTTTGCGCATTTCCTCGCTCATGAGCTGCGTCGGCGCCGCCGGCGAATTTGAGAGCGTTTCGATGGCTTTTTCTATCGTCTTTTCGTGGATGGATTCCGGAGTTTCTTCTTCAGCGCCGGATGAAATATTTTCTTCCGGTTTAACCGGCGCGTTATCCGTCTTTTTTTCTTTTTCAGACGGGGGCGGCTGGCCCGCTTTTTTTTCGGCTGTTTGCGGCGGTTGTTCTGTCGTCTGTGATCTCGCGGCCTGGTTTCGTTCCAGCGGTATCTCCGCGGGCGGCCTGCTTTCCGCGGCGCGCGTGTTCGAAACCGGAGCTTTTACTTCGGGGCGGGCAGCCGGCGTTTTTTTAACGTCAGGAGCTATCTCGTCCATTCCTTCGGCTTCGCGTTCGGTCTTGACCTTATTGGCGCGGGTTATGGCTTCCTGCGCTTTTTCCTTTACCGCCGGATTTTTATCGTTTGCGGCGATATTCAATAATTCGATCGAGTCGTCATCGGCGATCTCGCCCAGGACGAAAATAGAGGATTCGCGCATCTCGAATTTCGAGGAGAACATCATTTCCTTGAGCCGTTCCATGACCACGCGCCTTGCCACAACGTTGTTATGCGCAAATCTCCATACTGCCTTAACGGCGTTCGCGCGGACGCGGTTATCGGGGTGCGATATAATTTTTACGATGCTTTCGACGCATTTCGGGTTCCCGAGCGATTCAAGCGCTTCTATGGTGTTTGCGACGATGCGGTTGTCCTGGTTCCTGAGATAGGTCAGGATCGAATCCATGTCGTTTCGTCCGCCGAGTTTTCCAACTGCGCTTATCAGCGTGGCAGTGATATAAGGATTTTTTTCAGTTGACAGCCTTTGCTTGAAACCTTCGAGCTGCGTTTTATCTGCCGCATCGATTGCGGCCTGGATCTTATTTATTTCGTCGCGCGCAGCGTCGTCGAGACTTTTAGACATTTCGGCCTGCGCCGATTTGGCGAGGTTTTCAATGATCTTTGATACGATCGCTTCATCGTGCGGCACGTTCTTTTTTTCTGAATTGGCTTTGAGCACTTTCTGGAGGGCTTCGCGCGCGGTCTCTCTTGCCTCGCCTTCGAATTCTTTTACGGCCTGGCTTAAAAGGTCCACGGCGTTATCGTCGGCAATTTCGGTCAGAACGTAAACCGCGGATTCTCTCATCTGCGCGACGTTCGATTTAAGCATTTCACGAAGTGCTTTGGAGATGTTGTTGTTTATGCGGTTATTCGCCGTAGTGAACTTCCAGATGGCCTTGACGACGTTCGCCTTGACGCGGTTGTCGGAATGCGACACGAGTTTTATGAGGTGATCGACGCATTTAGGGTTTCCAAGTCTCTCGAGCGCTTCTACGGTATTTGCGATAACGCGGAAGTCTTCGTCGCTCAAAAAGGTTATTATGTCGTCCATGTTTTCCTGGTCGCCGAGTTTTCCAATTGCGCTGATAATGGTGGCCCTTATGTAGGGATTGCTTTCAAACGGAAGCTTTTCAAGAAGTCCGGCGAAAAATTCCCTGTCATTTTCCGATACGGCCTTGAATATTTTTTCGACCTCTCCACGGGTCGCCGCGTCCATTCCGCCTGCCGGCTCGTGTTCGTCTCCCGCGGTATCGCTTTCGTTCGCGGCCATTTCGTTAAGGATCGACTGGATGTCGCCGTGTTCCTTCTGAATGAGGGTGAGGGCTTTTTTAGCGAAATATTTCACGCCCGGATTCCCGTCAGATGTCATGGCGCGAACAAGGTCGGGGACGATCCTTTTTTCGAGCACTCCGACAAGCGCGGCCGCGGCCTCTTCGCGTATCTCGTCTTCCTTGCATTTAAGCTTTTTAAGCAGTTCATCGATATCAGGCATTTTGACGCTCCATTGAATTTTAAAACAAAAAGTGATTATAATTTAATATAATTAAAATGTCAAGGACATTCTTGCAATGGCATGAAGCCCTTCTTGCGGGACCGTCTTTCGCGGAACATAATTTTGGCTGTTAGGCGCATAAAACACTTGACCGCATAAATAAATTCAGTTATAATGATAAAAAATCAACTAAGGCCGGAAAGACCTATTATTAAAACCGGGGTGAAACTCTATGGGTTACGAATCATACTCGTGCCGTTATTGTAGTACGCAAATACCGTCCGCATCATATATCTGCAAGAGCTGCGGCAAGGTCTGCCGCGACAAGGTCGCGGCCTCCGCCGGCAAAAAAGATAATGCCGCTCCGATAAAAGCGCCTGAAATTAATTCTTTTTCAGGCATGCTTGAAAACAGCGCCCCTCCCTCGCCGGAAATGGACGGCGGCCGTCAGTTCGAGAACATCGGAAAATTTGATATTTCTCTCGGAAAAAGTCTTTTCAGCGATAACATATCCGGTTTGAACGATAGTTTTAAAGGATTCGATCCACTCGATCTTTCAAAACCCGACGCGGGACCGGTCAACCCGTCCAAAGCCGAAACGGGAACTCAGCCTTCGGCCAGGATCCCCGATAACGTGACGCCAGCCGATAAAAATATCACGGGCGAACTTCCGCCGCTCAAGGCATCGGGAGCGCTTCTTGACGAACTATTAAGCAATAACCGCAATTTCCTCGGAGGTTCAGGCATTGACGCCTACAAGGCCAATAAGGAACCAAGGCTTAAGCTCGCTATAGTTACCTGCTCCAGCCCCCGGCTCGTTGAACTTTGCGAAAGGGCTCTCGGGATCGGTTATGGCGACGCATTTATTATCCGCGTAATGGGCGCGTCGATATCGCCCGGGCTAAATTCCGAAGTTATGCGCTCCCTGGCCGTGGCCGTCCATAAATACGGGGTCGAGGAGATCATGATCATAAACCACGACGACTGCGGCCTGAAAGGTCTTACCGCAAGCGATTTCACGAACAATATGAAAAATAACGGCGTGCCGCGTTCGATTTTTGAGGGCGCCGATATAAAATCCTTCATCGGCAGTTTTTCGAATTTCAAGGAAAATATACGCGGCTCCGTCGCGGCGGTTCAAAATTCGGGTATCATACCCGCTACCATAGCCGTTCACGGCATGCTGCTGTCGATGAAGACCGGCAAGTTAGAGGTGATAGTCAATGGCTACAGCGAAAGAAAATCCGCCGTTTAACGGTTTTTTTTGCTTTAAGGCGCTCGCGGCGCTTATAATAATTATGGCCGCGCTTTATCCGGCATCGCTCGACGCTTCCAGCTTCAGGCATCTGAAAATGGAGGACGGGCTCGTTTCAAATACGATAACCTGCATCGCCACTGATAAAAGCGGGAACGTCTGGGTAGGAACGATAGACGGCATTGCCAGGTACAATAAGAACGGCTGGGAAAAATTCACCGTCGAGAACGGCTGTCTCAAGGATAACGCCGTCTGGGCGATAGGCGTCGACGAGGGTAAATCCCATTCCAAGATATGGTTCGGCACCGGCTTCGGCCTGGCGGTCTATGAAAATAACCACTGGGCCCACTACATCGGCGCGTACGAGAATCAAAAGACCAAAAAGCGCGAGGACGGCAATTGCCCCGTTGAATCGAACGTCATCAACAGGATATTCGTCGCTAAAAATTCCGCGGCTCCCGATAAAAATATAATTTACGTGGTGGCCGGCGGAAAGCTTTATAAATTCAACGGCGAAAAATGGAGCACGTTCGATTTTCCGAAAGACGTACTTAAAACCTCCAGCATAACTTCAATATCCTGCAAAGGCGACGAAACTTTATGGCTTGGAACTTCTGGCCAGGGCTTGCTCGAATTCAACATCGGCCAGATGAAGCTTACCACTTACACGAAAAAAGAAGGCCTTCCTTCCGATTACGTTACCGCCCTTTACGCTTCGCCTGAAGGCAAGGTATATATCGGCACCGAGAGCGGCCTCGGAATTATGGAACGCGGAAATTGCGCCGTTTTTAATTACCGCAACTCCAAACTCGTTTCGGATTACGTTACGGCCATCCAGCCTGGAGTTTTCGGTAATATCGCCATAGCGACCGACAAGGGCCTTAACATGTACGACGGCAAGGATTTTATGCCGCTGCCCGCCAACCTTTCGGTTCTAAACGGCCAGGTCGTATGGTCGATGGCTCTTTCTTCACTCGCGGAGAACGATTATTCGCAGTTCTGGATAGGGACCAGGGGCTCCGGCGCATATCTTTACCAGGTCTCGAAGGACGCCAAGGCCAACGTCCAGGAAGATCAGACAAGAACGGGCATGAGGGCTTTCAACGAAAAAAAATATGAGGAGTCGCTCGCGGCGTGGGAAGAGGTTTTGAAGGTCGACGAAAAGAACAGGGACGCCATGATCTATAAAGCCAGGTCCTATATCGGCCTTAATAAGAAGGACGAAGCCATAAAGACCCTCGAGGAAGCCATTCGTAAATTTCCGGAACAGAAGGACGCCGTAATGCTTCTGGGCGAAGTGTATGAAAAAGATTCTAAATATCCCGAAGCGCTTAAAACTTACGAGTCGCTCGCGCTTCAATATCCGAAGGAAGCCGAGGGCCATCTGCTGTGCGCTCAGGTACAGGCCAAAATGGCAAATCACGACGACGCCATAACTAATTTCACTAAAGCGCTTACCGTTAACTCGGAGCTGCCCTCGATCTATAAGGGACTCGCGAAAAGTTTCATGAATAAAGGCGATTTTCAGAAGGCTCTCGACATATCGCTTCAGCTTCAGTACAAAAAAAACGAGGATAACGATAATAACGTCAACATAGCCAAAATATACGTGAACCTGAATAAATTCGACCGCGCCGAAGAAGAGATCAAAAAGGTCCTCGCCCTCGACGAGAACGCGTTCGGCGCGAAATCGGTTTTAGGCCATATAAATCTTGAAAAAGGAAATCTGAAAGAAGCCGAAAAAAATCTCGTGGAGGCCGTCACTAATAATTTCAAGGACGCCAACGCGCACGCCATACTCGGCCTGGTCCACATAGAAAACAATAATCCGAAGCTCGCGATGGATTCGATCGCGAACGCGCGCGTCGTGAACCCTTACGAAGTTATGCTTTTATACGCCGAAGGAAGGATATTCGAGATAGAAGGCAAGTTCGACAGTGCCATTTACTCTTATAACAGGGCTATCGGCGAAGGATACAACACCGCGGCCATTCATTACAGAATAGCTAATTCATTGAAATCGCTCGAAAAATATGATGAAGCGCTGAAAGAATATCAGAAAGTGCTCGTGATGGACCCCGGTTTTAAAAAAGCCGAGGACGTCAAGTGGATGATCTCAAAACTTTCAATGCCGACCGACGAGGAACTCGCAGCTCAAACCACTTCGACCGCGGCCTCCGGCACCGGGACCGCCCAGACTGGTTCGTCGTCGTCCGGAGGCAAGACCGGCCAGCAGGGGACGGGCTCTGCCGGAACTACTTCAACTCCCAGGCCGACGCTTGACGACCTCGATTTCTAAAAAAATTAAAAATGCGGAACCATATCAGTAAATTCTAATATTAACAAAATTCGGAGGTATCTTAAAATGAAGTTTACGGGTGTACTTTTAACGATCGTGACGGTTTTATCTCTTTTATTAATTCCGCAGGCCACTTTATTCGCGGCCGGAGACTCCGGAAACCTTGAGGTATGGACGAAGTTCATCGCTCTCATAGAAAAAAGGGATTCCGCCGGAGTAAAACAGCTTCTTTCAAAAGAAGTTTCAACAGACTTCATCGAGGGGCTCAATGAACAGATGAATTCAAAAAGCCAGATGGGCATAGACGCTCTTAAAAACATGAAATTCGTTAAAGAGCACCGGGCCGCGGAAAACATCGTGAAGCTCGGCTTCGAGGTCGCCAAGGCCGGCGATACGCTCCAGGAATATCTGTGGGTCGTTCTCAAAAAAGAAAAAGGCGCATACAAAATACTTAATTTCGAGCCGACGCAATCGCTCACATTCTATGTCATAGTTATAAAAACACATCTTTCTTCAGGTCAGGAACCTAAGGCCGCGCATGAAAAAATAATAGAAGTTTTGAAAAAACGCCTGTCAAAAATGGAATTCACCAATTTCAGTTTTTCAGAGGAAAACGGAAATATCGTGCTTGAGATATCCGGCATAGAAACCATGGATCTTTTCAAAAAATTCATCGTCAAGACCGGTTCATTCTCTCTTAATCAATGCTGGTTCGATGAGACCGACAGTTTCGTCGCCGCCAACCGCGACAGCGTCGTCGAGCTTTTTGAATATCCTCAGTTTGAAAAGAAAAATCCGAAAAAATATTTCGTATCGAAAACGCCTATCGTTACGAACGAAGATGGCGGCGTTTCCGGATCGAAGGTCGCCCGCTCGAGTCTTCACGTTCCTCAGGTCCAGATAGAGCTTAATGACCAGAACAAGGCAAGGCTTGAAAAATATACCGAAAAGGCCGCGGCTTCGAAGGACGCTAAAATGAGCCTGGCGTGCGTTCTTGATTATAAGGTAGTTTCCACTTTCGGTGTTGGCGATAAAATATCATCCGGCAGAATATGGGCCGAAAACATAACGCTTGTCCAGACCGCCAGCATGATAAACGCTCTGATCGGTTCCGGCCCTCTTCCGGCGGGCATCGAGATCATATCCGTCGATAAAAAATAGCATCTTTTGGAATATTCAAGGAGAAATAAATTCTGAACCGTATATTCAAAGACTACAAGGTCGAAATATTAATATTTCTCGCCGCCGTGATATTTTATTCGCTGAATCTCGGCGGCGCGCCTCTATTGGACCCTGACGAACCGGTTTACGGCCAGACGGCCCGTGAGATGGTCCTTACAGGATCATGGCTCACGCCTAAATTAAACGGCCTCTTATGGTTCGATAAACCGCCCATGTATTTCTGGCTCGCCGCCGTCTCTTATAAGATATTCGGAATAAGCGAATTCGCGGCGCGATTTCCTTCGACGGTCATGGCGGCTCTTACGCTCGCGCTGACCTACCGGTGGGGATCGATAGCTTTCGGGCATATCGCTGGACTCGCTGCGGCATTGACGCTCGGCACTTCTTTTTTATTCGCTTTCATCGCGCGAGCCGCGGTCACGGATATGACGCTCGTGTTCTTCATGACGCTTTCTTTTTTCATGCTTTATATGGCCGTGCGCGAGCCGGATAAAAAATTCAGATATATCAATCTCTTCTATTTTTTCTCCGGTTTCGCCGTTCTTACGAAAGGGCCAGTAGGACTTGTTCTTCCGCTTATGGCGGTCGTGCCTTTTCTTGTTTTCAGAAAAAATTTCACGATGCTCGCGGGGCTTTATTCCCTGCCCGGTTTCGCGCTTTTTGCCCTGTCGGCGCTCCCGTGGTACGCCGCCATGCTCGCTATCCATAAAAGCCAGTTCTTCAATACCTTTATAGGTTATCATAACCTGATAAGATTTTTAGAGCCGGAACACGCCGGAACCAACAAATACTGGTTCTTTTTTCCCGTGCTTCTCGCCGGCGTCTTTCCGCATGTTTACGCGTTAGGCGCGATACTGGCCGATGTTTTTAAAAAGCTTTTCAGCCGGGCGTTTTACGATACTTATCTGTTCGGAAGAGGCGAAGGCGCGGAATGCGAAAAAATGTCCCTTTCCTATCTGGCGTTCATAGTCGTTGTAATATTCGGCTTTTTCACGATATCTAAAACCAAGCTCGTCACCTATATTTTCCCGCTGTTTCCGGCGCTTGCTCTCATACTTGGTTTTTATTACGACAAAATGGCCGCGAAGCGCCTTTCCAATTTTTCCGGAGCCCTGTTGTGCGCACTTATAGGCGGCGGGCTTTCTTACGCTTTTTATAAAAAAGTTCCTGGAGCGGACCTCATGCTTTCCGACCCCGGGGTTTGTTATAACGCCGGCGCCGTGTGCGGGGCCATTGCGGCTATCGCCGTTCTTTTCGCGATCATAAGGCGCCATGAATACGCTCTGGTTTCATTGTCCGCCGCTATGTGCTTCTTTCTGATGATCGTAAATTTCAACCTGATCCCGCAGCTCGGCGAGAAATATTCATCCCGCGGAATATGCGCGGAGGTATTGAAGGTCATAAAACCCGGCGACAGGCTGGCCTGTTATTCGAAAACGCCGTCGGCTCTTTTTTACAGCGACCGAAATATCGAACAGGTCGGGCTTTTAGCTCCGATACGGAAAAAGGGCGCAGACGGTTCAGGGGACGCCGGAAGTCGGGCCGGCGGTAAAACCGTGTCCGGAAATTTTGTCCGTGAATTTCCAGGCAAAGTTGAGACCGAAGAGATGCGGGCCCAAAGAAAAGTTAAAGAAGAAGAACTTGAAAATTTTTCGAAATTCCGCAACGTGCGGACATATTTAGCCTATAAACAAAGATCATATCTCATCATGCTCAATTCCGATTTCGACAAGGGTTCGAACGAGATAAAGGTCAGGTATAACACGGGTTCCAGATCAGGTAAATATATCTATTTATATAATTAAAAAATTAATGAAAGTTATGTGAGGTTTATCAATGGAGTTCAAACATTCGATATCATACGTTTTTCCGATGTTCAACGAGATAGACAATATAGAACAGATGGTGCTGTCGACGATGGCGGTCACGGACACCATCACTTCCGATTATGAGATAGTGGTCGTGGACGACGCTTCAACGGACGGTTCCGGCCAGCTTCTCGACGAACTCGCGAAGAAATATCCGCAGATAAAACCGATCCACCATCCTTACAACAGAAAGCTCGGCGGCGCTCTTAAAACTGGATTTTACGCGGCTAAAAAAGAGTTTATAATATATATCGATTCGGACCTTCCGATAGATCTAAACGATATCAAACTCGCGCTTCCGATGATAGAGGACGCCGATTTCGTAACGGGCCACAGGCTTATGAGGACCGAATCGTTTCGAAGAAAATTCCAGTCCAAAATTTATAACTGGGTCATAAGGCTTCTGTTCGGGCTGAAGGTGAAGGACGTTAATTTCGCGTTCAAGCTTTTCAGGCGCAGCATCCTTGAAAAAATAACGCTTCAGTCGGAAGGCTCGTTCATCGACGCGGAGCTTCTTATCGAAACCAAGCGCTTCGGGTACAAGATCAAGGAGATCGGACTCATGTATTATCCGAGATCGGCCGGCGAATCGACGCTTTCGGGACTCGGCGTGATAATAAAGATATTGAAGGAAATGAACGAATACAGGACGCGCCGTAAAAATTTTGATTTTCTGCAGAACAGGTTCGGTAAATAAAATGTCGAAAACGATAGACGCCATTGCGCCTGACGGGTCCGGCGCTCAGATTTATCCGCGGGCGGAAGGTTCCGGCATAAAAGATATTAAAACGCCCTTGCTATTGGGCGTTATCGCGTTCGCGTGGGGGCTTAATTACGTGGTCGTGAAGAATGTTTACGCGGGAATCACCCCTCTTTCATATTGCGCGTCAAGGTTCATCGCGGCGGGATTGATACTGCTTCTCATATCGAAATTCACCGAAAAAAAGGCTTTCATCGAAATAGGCGATCTGGCGAGCGTTTCAGCCCTCGCGGTTTTTGGATTTGGTTTCAGCAATATTTTCATGGCCCTCGCGCTTAAAAATATCGGCGCTTCAACAGCCTCAATAATACTTTCAACCGCGCCTATATTCGCCATGTTCGCGGCGGCGGTTTTCGGGATCGATAATTTCAGCATCAAAAAAACCATAGCCATAATTATATCGATGCTCGGGATCTATTTTATCGTATCGAGCAAAAGCCCTTCCGGGGCGATAGTTTCGAATGACGCCGCCACGGGCGTCGCCTTTTGTTTTATTTCAGCGGTGGCATGGGCCGTATACAGCGTTTTTTCGAAACCGCTTCTGAAGAAATATTCGGCGGTACGGCTTACGGCTAACGTGGTATTTATTTCCTCGCTCGCGATGATCCCTGTGGCGTATAACGAACTTGCGGCGACGGGGTGGCTCTCGCTTCCGGGTTTCGTATATTACTCATTTATCTTCTCGGTGTTTTTTTCGTCGGTGATACCGCTTATTTTCTGGAACCGATGCATCGCGCGCACGAGTCCCGTAACGGTCATGATGTCCCAGAATATGATCCCGGTTTTCGCGCTGATATGCGCTTATTTCTTTCTGCACGAGGTCGTTTCATCCTCTCAGCTTCTTGGTTCAGCCATAGTCATCTGTTCTATACTGATCGGTACTTTATAAATCTTTGGGAGAAGAATATAAATGGAAAAGAAAAAAATAATATTGCCTTCGAATATCCATTATTCATGCATATGCTGCGGCGAGTGCTGCCGCAGATGGCAGGTCCTTATAAATCAGACCGAGGCCGACAGGTTCGCGAAGGAAGATTGGGCTAAAAGTCTCGGCGCAGCCGGCCTTGAAGGCGCCAAAATAGTTTGTGACGGCGTTTTCCGGCCACGCGAGGACGCGTCGATGCCGGTTCAGCCGGCCGCGGATCCCGGCTATATAAAATTCGAATCCGACCTTAAATACACTTTGAAACTCTGCGACTCCGACAAATGCGTGTTTCTCATGGGAAATAATCTGTGCCATATGCACGCCGAAAAGGATTTTGATTATAAATCACATACTTGCAAGGCTTTTCCAGTGAAACCGCTTTATCTTCCCGACGGATCGGTCCAGGCGAATTATTCCTTTTTCTGTCCGGGCGTCACCGACGACTGCGAGTCCGAGATCACCGAAGCGTCGATCGAAAAGCTTCTCGAAGATGATAACGACATGGGAATTATTTCCGATAAACTCAGGATCTGCGATAACATCGAGATAAGCTATAAAAATATGCTCACTCTCAACCATTTCATAGGCGATTTCATGACGGATAAGTCGAACGCGTCTCACCATAACGACGCGGGATACGAACCATACCACGAAGTATGGAATTTGGTTGGTTCTTCCATGAGTTTCGACGACCGCATCGTCGCGGCCATGTTTTTCGTCATCGCTATCTGTAAACTCGCAAAGACCATCCACGCAAAATCGCCTCAGGAGTTCGACGCTCTTTTTGCCGTTGAGATAGCGAAAAAGGATGTTTTAAAAGAGCTTATGATAAGCTGCGCCGGGCGCGTTGAAAAAACGCCGATTAAAAATTATGCCCCGCTCATTTTGATGATATTCATAAGCATCCATCAGGTAAGCCGCAAGGAAATGTCGAATTTTTCAAAGGCGGCCACCATTCTTTTCAATATGGTAAAATGCGCTTCGGACGTCGGCAGTTTTGATTTCAAGGATTTTAATTTTGACGTGAAATTCGCTGACCATTCAAAAGTGGTCTTCGATCTTAACGATTCCCGCTCTTCCGCGCTAGTTGAAAGATATATAAGCCACATGATATTTCGTAAAAAGATATTTTTCACTTCACATATTTTAAGGGGATATCAATATATTCTGCTCTTTTACGCGCTGGTAAAATGGTACGCAAAATCCTTCGCGGTTGAAAGAAAGGCTTCGGCGACCGACTATTCGGACGTTTCGCGGGCCGTTCGGTTCGTCGAAAAAGCCTTCGCGAATCATTCACTGATAATAAATCTACTTGAAAGCAATAAAAATTACACGAGTTTCTTCGACCCGCTTTTTGAAAGCCCTTCGATAATAAAAACCATCGTTAAAGGCAAACAATAAGCCTGCGCCGGCTATAGCTCAACCCGTAGAATATGCTTTGACTTTTTAATATATTTGTAGTAGATTTATAGTTAAGCTTCATTAGAATTCACCGGAGATGCCAGTGAAAAAAGACAATAAAACCAGGATTGAAAAAGATGACAATATAACGAAGGTCGAAGAAGAATCTTATTCTTCCGACGAGAGCGGCCGGCGGGAGACGCAGGCTGGCGGCTCGGGCGTTAAGGTTATAAAACTTGGCGGTTCGGTTTATGAAGTGGAGCAAAGGCTCTATGTCGCGTCGGCTGAGGCCGATCTTTATCTTGTCAAAAGCGCTTCAGGCGAACGCTGCGTTCTTAAATATTACCGTCCGAAGGTAGAACCGAAACCTGAAGTTATCGAGCTCATGAGATCTTTTTCGGGCCGCGGAGCCGTCCGGATAATCGAGACCGGAAGGGAGGCGGGCCGGTTTTATGAGATACAGGAATACGCCGCGCACGGAACTCTTTCCGATCTTATGAAAAAACATAAACCCGTCCCGCGTGATATTTTGATCGCCTTTTTAAAGAACGCCGCTGACTGCCTTTTCGAGATACATTCAAAAGACCTTATTCACCGCGATATTAAGCCTGAAAATATCCTTGTCAGAAATATCGAACCGCTCGATATCGCATTCACCGATTTCGGAATATCATCGATATCTAAATTGTCCCTTAATCAGAGGAATATGAACAGGACCATTTTATATTCCTCGCCCGAATCCATGTCCGGCGTTATCTCAAAAGGCACGGATTACTGGTCGCTTGGCATGATACTTCTTGAAATGGCCGTCGGGACGAATCCATTTGAAGGCGTCGCCGATAAGGTGGTCATGTTCACGCTCGCGACCAAGACGGTGCCCGGCGTTATGGACCTGAAAAGTGAATTTTCCGAGATCATAAAGGGGCTTCTGACGAGAAATCCCAAAAAGCGATGGGGCCATAAAGAGGTTTCAGCGTGGCTTAACGGAGAAAAAAATATTCCGGTTTTTTTCGGGGAAATGTCGGATGACGCGATACTTCCGAGAACGCTGCATCCGTACAGATTCGACGGTGAAAATTACTTCACTTTGCGCGATATGACGGTTCCCATGGCGGAAAAATGGGATCTTGCAAAGAATGAATTCGGGTCGGGCTCCATCAGAAACTGGGTCGCGCGCGAGCTTGGAGACAAAGAAATGCTCGCGGTCATGGAAGATATCGCAAACGATAAGGCGTCCGGCCCGGATGAGAAATTATTCGAATTTTTCTGCAGGGCCAACGGCGGCTTTCCTTTTATTTTCCGGGGAATTCTTATTAACGAAAAAGCTCTGATCGAGCTTGCGTCAAAAATTATTAAAAAGTCGGCGTCTCCGGATGAATTAAATTTCATGCGCGATATTTTCAAACTCAATATAATTAAAAAATATGCGGGGCTGAATAATGACGATTCGATATATAAATTATTCGGCGGCGTTATGGAAACCTGCGCCTCTTTTATTGATCCCGCGGATCTGGCGGCCGCGGTTCTCGCTCACTTCGTCGACGAATACCGGCAGGCGATGATCGAAAAGACAAGAGATATATTCGAAAATTGTTATATATTGGACAAACCCCGGGGCGCGGAACATGAAGACATGATGAATAAGGCACGCGTGATATGTAGCGGCGGGCAGTTTTCTATAGCCGACCTGATACGGGCATCTAAAATCGGAAAGCTGGACCACATAAAGAAATTAAATTTTGATTCGATAGTGACCGGACTCAAAAATAAATTCATCGAGCTCGACGAGGAGAACCGGATCAAAAGCTATAAGGAAATGTTTTCGGACGACGACTGGAAGGTAGTAACGGAGCTCGTTCGGAATAATACCGTTGAATATTCCAGGCCTTTTTATGAAAAAATATCCGGTATCAAAAAACTTCTCGACGGCGGTCCTCCCGTGATCGATCGCAAGATCAGCGAGATATATTCTAAAGATAATTATATCGTCGTAAGCGAGCTTCCGCTGGAGGTCGTTGAACCGCAGCCGGTTAAAAGTCCGGACCGGAGCAAGATTGAAACCCCGGCCGAAGTTATCGGCCATGACCGGGCGAAACCGCGGGCGCGATTGAACGCCCTGCTTGGCGACATGGGGCTTGCCATGCTCTCTTTTTTGCTTTCAGTGACCATTCTTATCTTCACTTCCAACGAGCCCGTTTCGCTCGCGTTAATTGAAGCGTTCCATAACCGTTTCTTTTTGGGATTCTTCCTGTTATATATTCCGATATCGGAATATCTCTTTTCGGCGTCCCCCGGAAAGATCATGTTCGATCTCGCAGTGGCCGGGCCGGATGATCGTAAAATATCGTTTTTCCGCTCGTTTTTCCGCTCGCTTACGAGATTTGCCATTCTGTCGTTTTATGGCTGCTTAACTTTGAGTATTTATAAGTTTTTGTTAGCTCCTGATTTCCCTGCGTCTTATCTGGACTATAGATCGATCCTCTTTTTCATGGCTTTTTACGCCGGCGGCATATTCGATTACATTTTTATGTATTTCAGAAGAAGCCAGTCGCCTTCCTATGAAACGATAACCGGCTGCAGCGTGGTCGAAAGAAGATATAACACCGGATGGACGCCGACGATACTTATGACCGCAGCTTCCATCGCGGTAATTATAATAGCGTGGGGCTTCCTTCTGGTGCCCCATTTCGATCTTAAGACGATGAGCTTTGAGCGCTACACATGGCGTTATTTCATCGATCCGGGTTCCGAGAACGGCGTTAAATATAACGCCGGAAAACTTGAGATCATCATCGCCGCGGACAGGGGAGAACTCGATCTCGTTAAATTATTATTATATTCCCACCCGGAATACGCAGGCGTTACTGACGAGAATGGTTTTTCCGCCTTGTTTTTCGCCGCCCAGAAAGGAAACGACGAAATAGTAAAACTTCTGCTTGATAATAAAGTCGAGGTCAATTCGGTCGGGAATCTTATGGAAACGGCTCTTACCGCCGCGTGCGCGACCGGTAATTCAAAGATCGTCAAAATGCTTTGCGCGAAAAAAGCCGACGTCAATTTCAGGAACGCCCAGGGCCAGACGCCTCTTATCATAGCGGTCATGGGTAAATTTTCAGACGCCGCTAAAATTCTGGTTGAATCATCCGCGAACCTTGAATTAAAAGATGAAAACGGATTTACCGCTCTTATGATGGCGGCGTTTACATCCGACACCCGCATGTTCGAGTATCTTCTTTCAAAAGGGGCCGATATCAATGCCGCCGACCTGAAAGGACACACTTCGCTTATGATCGCCGCGGTCAAAAATAATTTTGAGATCGCGAAAATGCTCGTTAATAGGGAGTGCAACATAAACGCCAGGGGCGGGCCTTCCGAAGCGACGGCGCTCATCGCGGCGATCCAGTTCAGCAACTCAAAGATAGCCGAAATGCTTATCGATAAATCCAAAGACCTTAATATTTCAGATAACGCCGGCAACAGTCCGCTTATGGTTGCCGCCGCCAAAGGCGATCTCTGGGCGGTCACAACCCTTATCCGTCACGGCGCGGACCTGAATCATCAGAACAACGATGGAAACGCCGCTTTAATGGTGGCCGCGTCCGCCACGAATGAAAAGATATTAAAGATACTTATCAGCGCCGGCGCCAAACCCGGTTTGAAGAACAAGGCCGGCTATACGGCGCTTCAAATGTATAACGGTATGATAGAAGTGCGCCGCGCGACGACCGCGACCACCGCGGTAACGACGGCCGATACGACGACCACGACCGCAAAGACCCCGGTGCTTACGAAAACGACCACGACGACAAGCACGCCGGAATCAGTTTCAACGAGCAGCACGGTAAAGGAGACTGAAGCGACGACAACTTTTACGCAAGGAATAATCAGGGAAAATTGGGATGTTATTGTGAATCCAGTTGCCGGTGTCAATGGCGTAAGGGTTCGTGTTCGGCCTCAGGCGATCTTTTCAGTAGACGGCAAACCTGTTTTAGTTGTGGAAAAACAAATCCCTGGTCAGGAATACAAAAAGGTGGAATATACAAGAAATGCCAAGGAAAACAATCTGGCAAATTTCAAAGGCCCGGCGGAAACAACTGTAAATACTGAGAAAACTGTCGGGCCAACGGAATATACCACGCAGCAAACACAAAACTCCACGCAAAATACTACGGAACACACCACTGAAACGATAGATACTTTTGGAGGGATCCAGGCTGAAGAAAAGCCTGCCGCCGGTGAAGGGAAATAAGATATAAAAGCTGTATGAAAAATAATAATTAAATAACAGGGTGATTTAAATGAGCGGAGTTCTATGTATACTCACTAAACTGAAAACAAGTCAAACAATACTCGACGTGCCATTTGTTGTAAGTAAGATCAATACAGGGAATAATACATACAACGTTATTAAAACAATTAACGCGGTTAAAACGGTTACCGCCATAAATACCGTCAAAACGCTCGATATAGTCAATACTGTAAATACGGTGAACACGGTTACGGTGAATGTCGCAAATACCGTGAATACGGTCCAGATCGCCAATCCATATTTCATCGCGGGAAGCGGCGTCAAATATGCAGCCATGGCGAAGGCAACGGCGATAACCGCAACTACATTTCCGAACGTTACTTCGATAACTCCCGCGGTTTCATGCGCAGGCATGGCCTCGGCGTCATCTGCGTCCATAACCGCGGCGGCTGTCGCGGCCTCGGTGCTTCCGATACTCGCTCTCGGCGGCGGCGTGGCTTTTACCGCCGCGCTTCTTACGGACGCTTTCAGAAACCATGTTGAGGGCAAAAGGCGTGAGTGCTTTAAAAAGGAATTAACCGGGATCGGATCCGCGGTGAAAATGAGGTCGGCCTTATATTCAGAAGCGGAATATGAGAAATTTCCTGAAATGAAAGAAACCGTATCAAAGATCAAACAGCTTGAACATGGATTGAACGAACTTGCCGCATCGATAGCCGGAGATGAAGACGCTCTTACTACCGGCGTTAAATTAGGCTGGGCGCGTGAAATAGCTGAAAATCTGAGGAATTTTGAAACCGAACTTGCGTATCTGAAATATAAAAAGATCGCTGAATTAGATATCAGGGCCGCTTCGGTCCAAAAGCTTAAAAATGAAATTATTGAAAAAATGTCAGCGATAGCCGGAAGCGCCCCGGAAGCGGCAGAAATCATAAAGGCGGCCGAAAAAATAGATCTGAAGAAGATCCCGACGCTTCAGACAATCGGCGCGGGCGCTGGAAAACTCATCGAATTGACCGAAACGGTTGCTGACGCTGAAAATATGATCAGATCCTTAAGCGCTAATGCGTTGAAATTGATCGAAAACAGTGATCTGGATAAAATGCTGGCGGATAATTTTAAAAAGTCTTTAACGATAGACGATACAGATAAGCAGCATGTTGAAGACGAACCGGAAATAACCGTTGTTGATAAAATTAATATGCTGCTGGCGGAACTTCTGTTCATCGAAGATAACAGTGAATATTCAGAGGTCCTGAAAAAATTTGACGGAATAAAGATCGAACGGGACGCCGAGCGGCGCCTTATGCTCTATGACGATTTCGTGATATTCTGCGAAAGCCTTCTGATAAACGAATGCAGCAGGATCAGGACGCGAGAGGACCTTTTTGAAATGAAAAGACAGCTGTTGTGTCTCGGAACTCCAAGGGCGCTGGAACTGGCCGATGAAATAGGCTCGATGGATCCGTCCGGCGGCCCGATAGATATGCAGGCGGTAAAGGTCAGAATCACATCCGCCGTCGAGGAAGATTCGGCTCTATGGGAATCCGATTCATGCGCAAAGGCTCTCAGGAGCGCTTTTGAAGAGCTCGGCTATGAGACGGACGATGATTTTGAGACCATTTTGATAACCGAGAAAAAAGCCTATATCCACAAGCCTTCCATGAAAGATTATCATATCCAGCTTCTCGCCAATCCCGAAAAGAACATGCTTCAAGTCGAGATCGTGCGCGACGTCGAAAGCGGAAGGCAGGCCGAGGAATCTTCCAGATCGCAGGAAACGCGCGATATCGAGGTCCAGACGGAATTTTGCGCCGACTATGAAAAGGTCGTGGAAAAGCTTGAAGGCAGGGGCGTGGAGATAATCGAAAAAAGCCGCAAAAAGCCCGGCGAGATAAAAGTAAAAAAAGTGGTCAACGTTTCAGGCGACAGAAGAAGAACTCAAAAGACGGGCGGAGCGCCCGGGCTTGAAAGAAAGATCAAGCCGTAAGAAGTTAATAACACATTTCGACTTTTTAAGACCTGGTGTATTTATCATTTAATTTCACATGAGTCCGACCGGAGATGCCAGTGAAAAAAGACAATAAAACAAAAATTGAAAGAGACGATAACATAACAAAAGTCGAACGTGATGATTTGACCGATGAGAGCGGCAGGAAAGAAACGGTTGCCGGCCTTATCAGCGTCAGGACCATAAAACTCGGCGATTCGGTTTATGAAGTCGTTCAAAGACTCGATGTCGCGTCCGTCGAGGCGGATCTTTATCTTATCAAAGACGCGGCTGGCAGTAGATGCGTCCTTAAATATTACCGTCCGAAGATAGAGCCCAAGCCTGAAGTGGTCGAGCTTTTAAGATCTTTTTCAGGCCGCGGCGCCGTTCGTATAATCGAGACCGGAAGGGAATCCGGGCGGTTTTACGAGATACAGGAATACGCGGAGCATGGAACGATTTCCGATTTTTTAAAAAACAATAAAATTCCAACGCCAAAATTTTTGGCCGAATTTATAAAAAAAGCCGTAGAGTGCCTTTTTGAAATACATTCCAAAAACCTTATTCACAGAGATATCAAGCCCGCGAACATACTTGTCAGAAGTATCGAGCCGCTTGATATAGTCTTTACCGATTTCGGGATTTCATCCGTATCCGGATCGACCCATCATCAGACTAATATGAACAGGACTATTTTATATTCTTCGCCCGAGTCCATGTCCGGAGTTATCTCGAAAGGTACCGATTACTGGTCGATCGGCATGATACTTCTTGAGATGGTTATCGGGAAACATCCGTTCGAAGGCGTTTCTGAAAAGGTGGTCATGTTCTCGATCGCGACCAGATCAGTTCCCTGCGTCGTGGAAATTAAAAGCGAATTTTCGACTTTGATCAAAGGCCTCCTGACAAGAAATCCTGAAAAGCGCTGGGGACATAAAGAGATCGCTGCGTGGCTGGGCGGAGAGAAAAACATTCCCGTGTATTTCGGCGAAACACAGGACGATGCGATACAAACTAGATCGTTGCATCCTTATAGATTCGATGGAAATAATTATTATACTTTGCGCGAGCTTGCGATGCCCATGGCCAAAAACTGGAATTCGGCGATGAAGGAATTTGAATCGGGCTCTATCAGAAACTGGATCGCCCGGGAGCTTGGAGACCGGGAAATGCTTTCGGTGATAGAAGAAATTGTCAATGATAAGAAGTCTTGTTCCGATGAGAAATTGCTCGAATTTTTCTGCAGGGTCGACGGCGGTTTTCCTTTAATTTTCAAGGGAATTCTTATTACGAAGGATTCGATGATAGGGCTTGCATCCAAAATAGTTAAAAAATCAGCATCTTTAGAAGAAGAAAAAATCATGCAGGATATTTTCAAATTAAATATTATGAAAAAATATTCTGAACTTAATAACGACGACTCTATATATAAATTATTTAGCGGCATTATAGAAACCTGCGGTTGTTTTAATGATCCCGAAGATCATGCGGCGGCGGTCCTTTTGCACTTCGAAGATGAATACAGGCGAACGCAGCTTGAACAGATAAAAAATATATTCGAAAATTGTTATATATTGGACCGGCCTCATGGCGTGGAATATAAAAAATTATTTGATAAGATATGTGAAATATGTAATGGCGGCAATTATTCGATCGCGGATCTGATAAGGGCATCGAAATTCGGCAAGCTTGATCACATAAGAAAGACTGATTTCGATTCGGCGGTAGCCGGACTGAAAAATAAATTCATCGAGCTCGACGAGGAAAACCGGGCTAAAAGCTACAAGGAAATGTTGTCGGATGACGACTGGAAGATCATCATGGCGATCGTGCGAAATGATGCCGTCGAATATTCCAGGCATTTTTATGAAAAAATATTGGAGATCAAAAAACTTCTCGATGGCGGGGTTCCGATATTTGAGGCCGGAATTAATGAGATCGGTTACAAGGATAATTACGTCGTTGTCAGCGAGCTTCCAACAGAAATATTTGAACAGCGGTCGCCGCCCGAAAGCGTGGAATATAAGCCTGAGGAAGCCGGCGGAAAAATTATCGGCCGGGACAGGGCGAAGCCGCGGTCGCGCTTATATAGTACGATTTGCGATATCGGGCTTGCCATGATCATTTTTTTCTTTTCGGCGACTATTTTAATAGCCGGTTCTCATGGGCCGGTTTCGCTCGCGTTCATCGAATCTTTTCATAATCGTTACTTTTTTACTTTTTTTCTGTTATATATTCCGATATTTGAATATTTTTATTCCGCGACCCCCGGAAAGATCATGTGCAGCCTGGCGGTAGCAGGGCCGGGCGATCGTAAAATGTCATTATTGGGTTCTTTTTTCAGGTCATTTTCAAGATTTGCCCTATTGTCGTTTTACGGTTGTATAACTTTGAGCATATATAGATTTTTCTTAAATCCTGAATTTCCGTCGTCTTATTTGGATTACAGGTCCGCCCTGTTTTTCATGGCATTTTACGCGGGCGGAATATTCGATTTTATTTTTATGTATTCTCGCCGAAAACAAACCGCCTCATACGAAATGATAAATAATTGCAGCGTGGTCGAAAGAAGATATAGTGTCAGATTGATCCCGGCTGTGTTTTTTGCCGTTGTTTCTATCGCGGCAATGGTTTATATATGGGCCGATCTTCTGTCGCCTCATTTCGAACTTAAGACCATGAGCCTGGAACGCTACACATGGCGTTATTTCATCGATCCGGGTTCCGAAAACGGCGTTAAATATAATGCGGGAAAATACGAGATCATAATCGCTGCTGATAAAGGGGAATTCGATCTCGTTAAATTTTTATTATACGCCCATCCCGAATACGCTAATGTTACTGACGGCAATGGTTTTTCAGCCTTGTTTTTTGCCGCTCAGAAAGGAAACAGCGAAATAGTAAAACTTCTGCTCGATAATAAGGCTGAAGTTAATTCGGCCGGGAATCTTATGGAAACGCCTCTTACCGCGGCGTGCGCGACCGGCAATTCAAAGATGGTCAAAATGCTTTGCGCGAAAAAAGCCGACGTTAATTTCAGGAATTCTCAGGGTCAGACGCCTCTTATTATAGCGGTAATGGGTAAATTTTTCGATGTAGCCAAAATTCTGGTGGAATCATCCGCCAATCTGGAAATAAAGGATAAATATGGATTTACGCCTCTTCTGATGGCGGCCTCTGTGGACGACATTCAAATGTTCGATTATCTCTTGTCGAAGGGGGCAGATATCAATGCCGTTGATTTGAAAAGGCATACTCCTCTGATAATAGCCGTGGCGAAAAACAATTTCGACATCGCGAAGAGGCTCGTGAGTATGGAGTGCGACATAAATGCCAGGGGTGGAGACGATGATGCGACGGCGCTTATCTTTGCGATACAAAACAGTAATTCAAATATAGTCGAAATGCTTTTAAATAAGTCTGCAGACATGTATATTTCGGATAGGCATGGCAACAGCCCGCTTATGATAGCGGTGGCCGCAGGCGATCTCTGGGCAGTCACCACGCTCATCAGCCGCGGCGCCAACGTCAATCATCAAAATAACGATGGAAATACGGCTTTGATGGTTGCCGCATCAGCCACGAACGAGCGTATCTTAAAGGCGCTTATTGACGCCGGTGCGAACCCTAAGTTAAGGAACAATGCAGGCAATACCGCTATTGAAATGTATAACAGCATGATAGAAGTACAGCGCGCGACGACCGCGACCACAACTACGAATACAACGGTAACGACATCCGATACGACAACCACAACCGCAAAAACACCGATAACCGTGACGACAACGACAACGACAAGCACGCCGGATACAGTGATTACCACGCATACAACAACGGACACCGCAAAGACGACGATAAAAGCAAAAGAAAAGGTTCCGGGCGTGATACAGGAAACTTATAATGTCGGTGTACACTTTATCAATCAACAGAATGGCAACTTAATAGGAAGTTATTCATATAAAACGGTCCATGAAATAAATCTTCCCGGTGGGGTTATTTTAAATGAGCAAAGAACCACGAAACATTTTAAAGGAACAACGGAACATACGGAACATATCAAGGGAAAATATACCACTGAAAGTATAGAAAAGACCAAGGGGCCCACGGAATATACCACTGAACATAAAGAAAATATCACTAAAAATACTACCGAACATACCATTGAACATACCACGGAAACGATAAATACTTTTGGCGGGATGCCGGTAGAAGAAACAACAACCACTGGCGAAGGAAAATAAATCATAGTGATGAAGCCTTTATTAAACTATAAATAAATAAGGTGATCTATAATGAGTGGAACGATTGTATGCATGCTTCTGTTACTTAAAAGGGAAACGATCATGGTGCCCAAAATAGTTGATACAGTTAAAACAGTTTATGATGTTAAAACAACAGACAGTGTGGTTAAAGCTATCAATACGATTAAAACGGTTACTGCCGTAAATACGGTTAAAACAGTCGATATAGTCAATACCGTCAATACCGTAAACACGGTCAACACGATCAATACGGTGAACGTAGCCAATACAGTTAATACGGTTCAAATAGCCAATCCGTACTTTATAGCGGGAAGCGGCGTCAAATATGCAGCCATGGCGAAAGCAACGGCGATCACCACAACGACATTTCCGAGCGTTGCGGCGATAACCCCAGCCGTTTCCTATACCGGCGCCGCCTCTGCCGCTTCGGCGTCCGTTACCGCAGCCGCGGTTGCCGCCTCGGTGCTTCCGATACTCGCTCTCGGCGGCGGCGTGGCTTTTGCCGCAGCGCTTCTTACGGACGCGTTCAGAAGCCGCGTAGAGGACAAAAGGCGCGAGAGTTTTCAACAAGAATTAGCCGAGATCGGATCCGCGGTGAAAATGAGGTCGGCCTTATATTCGGAAGCGGAATATGAGAAATTTGCTGAAATGAAAGAAACCGTATCAAAGATCAAACAGCTTGAACATGGATTGAGCGAACTTGCCGCATCGATAGCCGGAGATGAAGACGTTCTTACGACCGGCGTTAAATTAGGCTGGGCGCGTGAAATAGCTGAAAATCTGAGAAATTTAGAAACCGAACTCGCGTATCTGAAATATAAAAAGATCGCTGAATTAGATCTCAGGGCCGCCTCGGTCCAAAAGTTTAAAAATGAGATCATTGAAAAAATGTCAACGATAGCTGGAAGCGCCCCGGAAGCGTTAGAAATTATAAAGGCGGCCGAAAAGATAAATTTGAATAGGATCCCGACGCTTCAGACAATTGGCGCGGGCGCTGGAAAACTCATGCTGACCGATTCGATCGAGGACGCCGAAAATATGATCAGGGCCATAAGCGTCAAGGCGTTGAAATTGATCGAAAACAGCGATCTGGATAAAATGCTTGCGGATAATTTTAAAAAGTCTTTAACGATAGACGATACAGGTAAGCATCATGCCGAAGCCGGACAGGAAATAACCGTGGTCGACAAGATAAACATGATGCTGGCGGAGCTTCTTTTTATAGAAGATAGCTGTGAATATTCGGAAGTTCTTAAAAAATTCGACGCAATAAAAACCGAGCAGTACAGAGACCGGCGCCTTATACTATATGACGATTTAGTGATATTTTGCGAAGGGCTTCTGACAAAGGAACGCTGCCGCATAAGCAACAGGAACGATCTTTTTGAAATGAAAAAACAGCTTGAATGTCTGGAAACTCCAAAAGCCATGCTGCTGGCCAGTGAAATAGGATCAATGGATCCGGCCGGCGGCCCGATAGATATGCAGGCGGTAAAGATCAGGATCACATCCGCCGTCGAGGAAGATTCGGCGCTATGGGAATCCGATTCATGCGCAAAGGCCTTAAGAAGCGCATTCGAAGAGCTCGGCTATGAGACCGACGATGATTTTGAGACCATATTGATAACCGAAAAAAAAGCCTATATACACAAGCCATCCATGAAAGATTACCATATCCAGCTTCTCGCCAATCCTGAAAAGAACATGCTTCAGGTCGAGATCGTGCGCGACGTCGAAAGCGGAAGGCAGGCAGAAGAATCTTCGAGATCGCAGGAAACGCGTGATATCGAGGTCCAGACGGAATTTTGCGGCGACTATGAAAAGGTCGTGGAAAAGCTTGAAGGCAGGGGCGTGGAGATAATCGAAAAAAGCCGCAAAAAGCCCGGCGAGATAAAAGTAAAAAAAGTGGTCAACGTTTCAGGCGACAGAAGAAGAACTCAAAAGACATGCGGCGCGCCCGGGCTTGAAAGAAAGATCAAGCCTTAGGCTATTTACCGGTTTTTTTAACTGAATTTTCGTTCGTGCCGTTCTGCGCCGGTTGTGGTGCAGTCATCATTTTCTTTATCCGCTCTAATGTGGTAAGCAAAGCTTTTGTTTCTCCGGTTGCAAGGTCGGCCGGGGATTGTCCCTTTTGATCTCTGGCGTTAACGTTGGCGCCGTTATCGTAAAGGACCTGAACGGTTTTCATCGAGTTATTCAATGCCGCGTAATGAAGCGGCGTGGCAAGCGTGAAATCCATCGCGTTGACGTCCGCGCCGTTATTTATAAGAAGCGTCGCGATCTCGTTTGCGTCGTATGAGGCTGCGGCGTGAAGAGGCGTCTGGTTTCGGCCGTCGGTTAAATTTACAAGTTTGTTTTTTCGGATCGCCTCAGGATTTTTATCCCGCGGGATGATGCCTTTCTCTGTTTCTATTAATAAAAGCGCTATGAGCGTGGCTTTTTTTGAAGCGGCCATATGCAGCGGGGTTTTCCCGGTTCTGCTCGGAGCTTTGATGCTGGCGTTATACCTTAGCAGAAGGTCGATGATCTGAAGTGAATTAACTGAAATAGCTATGAGAAGCGGTGTCTGACCGTCATTATCCAGGGTGTTCACGCTTGCCCCGGAACCGAGCATAAGTCTTGCCTGATCGTAGTCTTTATTGGCGATGGCCTCGTGGAGAGTATTCCATCTTATCGGAACGCCGTTTATAATTTGGGAAGTGTTTGATGTCGTGTTAGTCGTGACTGTATTAATTGCTTCACCCGGATTTAAATTTCCAACGGCGTTAACCCCTCCAACAGTATTGATCGTTCCCGTGGGATTAATCATTCCAGCGGGATTAACTGCCCCGGCGGTATTGAACGTCGCTTCGCCGGTAGCCGTAGTCATCGTCGCCTTGAATGTGATAGATGCGGCATCGCTTGCCAACCTTTCGGTGCTGTTACTTTTAAAATAATTTCCGTTTCCGGTCCCGAATTTAAAGGTCTTTTGAGCGCCGTCCGGGTTCTGTTCCGAAGCTTTTGCAATTTCGACTGTTTTTGTTTCGGACGCGGCAACCGCTGTCTCAGGGGTTTTGTTTTCGGGGACCGCCGCTGGTTTTACGGGGAGCGTTTCAGCGACGGGAGGAACGGGTTCGGGTTCCGGCGCTGGAACAGGCGTTTTTATCTCAGGATCTTTAGGTGTTTCAGCCGGCTGATTGGCTTTTTTCATAGCCGCGAGAACTTCGGCGGCGTCGGTCGAAGGGGCCGGTGAACCTGGAAAGGTCACGTCTTCATACGAGTTGGTCTGGTCCGTGCCGGTTGCGTTTTTTATTGGATTTTCAGCGTTTGCTGTGCCGGTTTCGTAAGTTGTTGGAGTAGCTACGGGTGCGCCGCTTTTTACATAGTGATTGTATTTTTTACTTCTGACGGCCTTCGAGACGGTCGTTCCGCTGATCCTTCTGACCGAGCATTCGATCTCGATGGTGCTGTCGGTGACGGTTGGAACCGGAATAAATAAGGCGCCTTTAAGCAGCGGCTGTTCGACGCCGTTAAAATACCAGCTTATTACATCTTCGCTTTCAGGGGTGTTGGAGTCCGGCTTTTTATAACTAACCGTAAGCATATCGTTCTTTTTGATTATTTTCACGCCTGAAATTTTAGGTTTCTCGCTATCGAAAAAACCCGCGAAAAATCCTATCGCAAGGCCCGCTGAAATCAGGGCGCCTATTATCAGATATATATTTCCAAAACCGTTGACGCTGTTTTTTTTGAACATACTGCCCCCGTATTTTTTATTAAATAGCACTCTTGAAAATAAAGCAATAAGCATGCCATGGTTGTTTTGAATATTTAAATTTTATGATTCAAGTGAATATAAGAAAAGCGGCATGTTGACTAAATAAGGCATGTATAATGAGAATTTATCAGTATCTTAAAATTCAGCAATCGCATTTTATGAGAGTTATAAAAAAAGCGACGGTCCAAATCGGAACGCCGCTTTTTATTTAAGTTATTCGAGTTCTGTTTTCGCGCCCTGATTATTTTGTGGCGGGCATCTGAGGCATCTGCATTTCTTTTGCGCCTTCAGGTTTTTTGAAAACTGAGTCGTCTATTTTTTCGAATTTCCAATCGCTGTAAACGCTCGAGCTTATTACTTCGCCTTTTTCGTTGATCATAGCTGTTTTAACTACGACCTGGTCTTTAGGATTGATCGTGGTAACAACTTTCATTTTTGAAGCGGCGTCCGTGAATGTATATGTTAAGTTTTCGCCGTCTTTGCCTTCAGCGTATTCGATGTCTTTTTTTAATTCGGTGTTGGCTGCGGGAGGAACGGGCATGCTCATTATCATGTTCTGAGCTTCCATATATGTCCATGCTGTGTCGCCGTTTACAACTGTTCTTGATTTCATGCCCATGGCTTCGCTGTCGGTCCTGAAATTTTTAGCGTCTTTAAAGAAAGCTTTTGCAACGCTTACCATATCTTTGTCCTGAACTTTGGTCGTCGTGGTCATGGTATAGGAAACGTTATCGGTCATTTTTCCGTAAGCCTTCTGAAGGCCTTCGGGGATCTTAGATTTCGCGTCTTCTGCGAAAGCGGCCGAAAATAACATCGTGATAGCGACTAAAACCGTTAAAACTCCTAAAACTTTTTTCATGGATACCTCCAAAAATTTTTTGATTGAAAATATTTTATCACAAATTTTCAATTTCATCAAGAAATAAAACGAAAAGGGTCTTTTTTTAACCTTCGCGGAAACATACGCCGAAACCGCCGCGCGGGTAATCCCACTCAAGGCCGCATTTCGTGCATGCTATACGGCAGGTGCCGCATTCGTAACAGCCTTCGAACGCGAATATGACATCGCCCTTTTCGTCAAGTTTGTAGTTTTCTACGGGGCATATGGTGAGGCACGCTTTATCGCCGCATTCACGGCAATTTTCCGGCTTTATTTTTATATGCGGTTTTCCCGTGTCAACTTTGAATTTAGTGAGGCCTATTTTATCTTCGATAGTAAGTTTTTTCATTAGTGAATTTACCTCCGGGTTATCTATGCCTGTATTTATCGAGGCGGGTCCTAGTTCCAGATGAAGGAGCGGAAGGACTTGTAGCCGTCGCTTATAAGCTGCATCAGTGAAACTCTGTTCCACGCTTTTTTCATCATCAGTTTCTGGCGTTCCGCTTTCGTTTTTTCATCGACCGTGAAATAATCCTTCGTAAGTTCTATCGCAAGGTCCATGTAGTTATTGAAAAGCTGCGGCGACGAGTGAAGGAATTCAGGCATTCTTTCATATTTTTTCATGTCTTTTAAAACGAAAGATTCGTTTAGGTATTCGCCGTATTTCAAAAGCGATTTAGCCGAATAATCTCCGCGCCCGCGGGCCTGCATGGCCGTCTGGGCGGCGAGTATGCCGGATTCCATGGCGAGATTCGACCCTTCGTGATAGGCGGATGTGTTTATAAGCGCGGCCGCGTCGCCGCAGACCATTACGTGGTCCATGAACAACTGGGGAACCTTGCGGTATCCGCCCTCGGGGATGAGATGGGCTGAATATTCGGACGGTTCGGCGTCTTTGACGAGCTTTCTGACGAAAGGGTGTTCCATGAACCTGTCGAGAAGTTCATATGGTTTTATCTTTAATTTGCAGGCCTGTTCGAGCCCTACGCCGAGGCCGACCGAAAGGCTTTCTTTATTCGTGTAAATGAAGCCCGAGCCCATGATATTATCCGTCACGCCGCCGAAGAATTCGTAAGCAGCGCCTTCGTTGTCTGATTCGAGGCCGAACCTTTCGCATATCGTTTCTTTGGGAAGCGATAATACCATCTTGACGCCAAGAACGAAATCCTTCGATTCGAATGTGGAGCGCATTCCGGCTTTTTTGGCCAGAAGCGAATTCACGCCGTCGGCTAAAATAACGCAGTTGGCGAGAAGGTCGCCGTCCTCCCTGCGCGATTTAACGCCGATGATCTTTCCGTTCTCGTCGTAGATGAAATCGTCGACGACGGTCTCGCTTAATATCATGGCGCCTGCTTCCTCGGCCTGAGCGGCGAACCACTGGTCGAATTTTGAGCGCAGCACCGTGAAGTTATTATTGAAAGGCGGTTTTGAGAAATCGTCGAACATCGTTTCGACGCCGACCGCATCGCGGTCGTTCATCGCCAGGAACTTGCGTCTTGTTACGGGGCGCTCTACCGGGGCTTTTTCGCGGAAATCAGGGATGAGTTTCGCCAGTGAGTTCGTGAAAAGTATTCCACCCATGACGTTCTTCGAACCCGGATATTCGCCGCGCTCGAAAACTACCGTTTCAACGCCGGCTTTCGCGAGCGTGAGCGCGCAGGCTATTCCGGCGGGGCCTGCTCCAACTATTATTACGTCAACTTTGTCTGCCATTTGCGGGCCCCTTTCTAATTCTGCAGAAGTTTTTTAAATTCGTTCGTCATTTCGGGAAGGACCTGGAAAAGGTCGCCAACTATGCCGTAATCGGCTATCTTGAATATGCTGGCTTCCGGGTCCTTGTTTATCGCCACGATGCATTTAGCGCTCTGCATTCCGACCGAATGCTGGATCGCGCCTGAAATGCCGCAGGCGATGTATAATTTAGGGTTAACGATCTTTCCGGTCTGTCCGACCTGATCGTGATGTTCGCGCCATCCCGCGTCAACCGCGGCACGCGATGCGCCGACCACGCCGTTTATGGCCGCTGCCAGATCTTCTAAAAGCTTGAAGTTGTCTTTCGAGCCTACGCCGCGCCCGCCGGCGATTATGATGTCGGCTTCAGTGAGGTCTATCTTTTTGGAAATATCTTTTACGATATTCATAAGTTTTATGGTCGTATCGACCTCAACGGCAGGCGTGGCAGCCTCGGCCTCGCATGAGCCGGAAACCGCGGCGGAAACTTCCGTTACGTTCGGGCGCAGAGTTATTATCGAAGCGCCGGCACTCGTGAAGGTCATTTTAGCCCTTACTTTTCCCGCGTAGATCGGGTGCTCGGCGACGACCTCACCGTTTTCGCCGCGCGCGATCGTGATCGCGTCGGGAATTATCGGCATGGAAGCTACAATGGCGAGATGTTTCGCGAGTTCGGAAGAATTGGCGGTGTGCGATAACATGACGAGCCCAGGTTTTACGCAATCAACACCGCTTTTTAAGACCTTCGCGAATGTTTCTTTTGAAAAGACGGCAAAAGCTTCGTTTTCCACGAACAGAACTTTTTTGAACGCGAGAGTTTTAGCTTCAGCCGTAACTTCGGGGCATTCGGCCGGCGTCGCTAATAAAAGGCCTATGATATCGCTTTCGGGCGAGAGGTTTTTGGCGACGGTTATGAGTTCGAGGGTGTTCTTCTTGATCTTTTTATTAGCGTGTTCTATATATATCAATATTGGCTGAGAATTGAGTTTCATTTTTTACAAACTCCTTTTATTAAATATCTTAAAAAGTCTCCAAACATTTAATAATGCGTCGCGGTTATATTATCTTGGCTTCGGTCCTTAAAAGGCCCACGAGGGTTTTAACGTTAGCCGGAAAGTCTCCGTCGATCTTTTTGCCGGCAGGGCGCGGGGGCGGCGAGCTCAGTTTTAATATTTTAACTTTAGGCGCCGACGATACGGCGCTAGCGTCGGTTATTTCTTTTTTCTTGGCGGCCATTATGCCTTTAAGAGAAGCGTATCTGGGTTCGTTCAAGCCTTTCTGAGCCGTGAAAAGAGCGGGAAGATGTGCGACGAGCGTTTCGCGGCCGCCTTCGCCTTCGCGTTCGACCTCAGCCGTTTTCGTGTCGGGCGATATCGTGAGTTTTAAGATCCCGGTTATAACGGGGATCTTAAGCATTCCCGCCACGAGTATGGGAACTGTCGCGTAATCGTCGTCGACGGCTTTCATGCCGGTTATTATGAAGTCGTAAGGCATTTTGGAAACCTGGTTAAAAAGCGCTTCCGCCACCGAGAACGGGCACGCCGTTGAAACGCCGGAATCGTTTATCAATATGGCGTTAGTGGCTCCGACGGCCAGGCCTTTTTTAATGGTCTCTTTTACGGTTTCCTTTCCGAGGCTTACGAGAGTGACCTTCGTATCCGGCACTTTTTCGGATATTTTGATGGCCTCTTCGATGGCGTATTCGTCGTAAGGGTTTACTATATATTTAAGCTCCGCGGTATCGATTGCCGTGTTATCGGCATTCAATTTAATTTTTGATTCGGTGTCAGGAGTCTGTTTCATTAAAACAACTATATTCATTTGAATTTTCCCTCTTTCACAAAAATTAAAATTTTGATTGTGATATTATATAGGATTGAAAATATATTGTCAAGTAGAAATAGTTTTTTATGGCTTATGCTTTTTTAATTTTTGTTTCGTCTGACATTTTACGGCAAATTTTTAATATCAAACTTTTAATTGATTTAACAGAACAAAAGTTTTATAATTAAAAATCAAAATGAAAGTTTTAAAAAACTGACACCCGGTCAGGTTAACATGACGAAAGCATACCATAAAACTTATATATTTTTAATTCTTTCGGGTATTTAAATTTTAGTTATATATCGATGATTTTCACAAAAGGAAGGTTGAACAGGAAGGATGAATAATTACTTTGAACTAAGCCATCCCCAGAAAAGGATATGGTTCACGGAAGAAAGATATGAAGGAACCGCCTTTGCGAATAACGCCGTTACGGTCAGATACTCCGAAAATATAGATGTCCGCGCTATGACACAGGCTTTGAATTTAGTGGTCAAAAAAAACGACGGCCTCCGCATAAGGCTTGCAAGAACGGAAGAAGATATAAAGATCAGGCAATACGTCAGTCCTTTCAGAGAATTTGAACCCGGGCTCATTGATCTTTCAGAAAAAGACGAAACCGCAGCGGCCGGATGGTTTGAAAATAAAACGCGGCAGCCGTTCGAACTCATAGACAGCGATCTCTTCTGGTTTTCTCTTGTTAAATTTAGCGCCGGAGAATACGGTTACTACATGAAAATACACCATATTATTTCAGACGGTTGGACAATTTTGGGTTTGCTTATAGACGAGATCGAAGAACACTATGAACTTATCAGAAATAATAAAACGCCTGACGAGACACCATATCCGTCATACGTTAAATTTATCTCGCAGGAAAATGAATATCTTCAGTCGCCACAGGCCCTGGTTGACAGGGAGTTCTGGCATAAAACGCTTTCGCCTCTTCCCGAGGAGGTCAATCTTTCGGAAAAAAAACCTAAAACGGACAGTATCGCCGCAAAGGCTGAATACTTAAGAGTTCCCGCGGAATTAAACGCTGAGATCTACCGATACTGTAAAGAATATAAATCGTCCGTCTTTAAACTCTTTCTGCCCGCGCTCGCTATTTATATTTCAAGGATCACTTCTTCGAATGAAGCGGTGATAGGAAGCGCGAACCACAACAGGAGCTCGGAAGAACAGAAAAAAACGACCGGTATGTTCGTAAGCACGATGCCTTTAAAAATAACGGTGGATAACGGCGCCAGCTTTAACGATCTCGTTTTAAGGTCGGCTCAGGAAGTTAATTTTATCATCAAAAATCACAGCAAATATCCTTTTGATCAGCTTGCGGGCGAATTGAGAAAAAAACACGGCGTAAGCCCTGATCATCTTTTGAACGTCTCTCTTGTAGGCCTTCCTCCGCTGGGAGACATGAGGAAAAAAGTAGACCTCATCCATCCGGGGTACGAACCGTCCGATCTTGCGGTCCATATCTTTGAAAAACAGGAAAATAACGATAAGTTCATCGAACTTCGGTGGAGCTACCAGACCGAAAAATTCACGGCTGAAAATATAGAAAAGATCCATAATATTCTTTGCCAGATATTAAGAGACGCCCTTTCGGCCCCGGATAAAAAAATATCGAAGATCAGCATGTGTTCGGCAGAAGAAGAAAAAACCATAAGGCAGATATTCAATAATACGAAATGTGAAATTCCACGCAATGTCACCGTTCATCAATTATTTGAAAAACAGGCCGAACTTTATCCCGAAAACTTCGCGGTAGTTGCGGATGAGCGGAAAATCACCTATAAGCAGCTGGATCACAAGGCGAATCAGTTAGCCGCCAGACTCAGAAAAGACGGGCTTGGTCCCGACAAGCCGGCCGGCATTCTCATGAATAACTCTCTCGAAACAATAGTGGGCATCATTTCCGTATTAAAAGCGGGCGGATGTTATGTCCCGATCGATCCGGAATATCCGGAGGAAAGAATTTCATACATGCTCTCAGACAGCGGCGCGAAGATACTTCTTACGAAAAAAAGTTTTTTTGATAAATTCAATTTCAGCGGAACCGTCTATGACCTGGAAGATGAAAATATATATTCCGGAAACGCAGGAGATCCTGAGATAATAAATACCCCGAACGATCTGGCGTATATCATATACACATCGGGAACTACCGGAAAACCCAAGGGCGTAATGATAGAGCACCATTCGCTTATCAACACATGCGTAAATTATTTTAATACCCACGGCGTAAAAGCCGGAGACAACACATCCAAATATATGGCCCCGGCGTTCGACGCGTCCGTCGTCGAAATTTTCCCGACGCTCCTTTCCGGCGCGGCGCTTCATATTATCCCTTCTTCGATAAGGCTTTCCCCGGAACATTTGAACGATTATTTCGAAAAAAATCATATCACTTCGGCTATTCTTCCAACACAGTTCGGAGAACAGTTCATGATCCTCACCAAAAACCGGTCGTTAAGATGGATCGAGATGGGCGGGGAAAAATTGAGAAGTTTTACGCCGCAAAGATACGTCGTGATCAACGGATATGGCCCCACTGAATATACGGTAGAGACGTGTTTTTTCAAAGTCGATAAATTTTATGAAAATATTCCCATAGGCAAACCGGTATGTAATACCAACATTTATATAATGGACGGTTTCAATAACCTTCTTCCTATAGGGGTCGCGGGCGAACTTTGTATCGCAGGCGAAGGCATATCGCGAGGATATCTTAATCAAAAGGAATTAACGGATAAAAAATTTATTGAAAATCCTTTTGAGCCTGGAAAAAAGATATATAAAACAGGCGACCTTGCAAGATGGCTGCCTGACGGCAACCTCGAATTCCTCGGAAGGATCGACAGGCAGGTTAAAATAAGGGGCTTCAGGATCGAACTTGCCGAGATAGAACAGGCGATGAAAGCGGTCGAATTCATTAAAGACGCGGTCGTGGTCGATCATGTCGATGAAAATAACAGGCCTTATCTTTGCGGTTACTATCTCTCAGATAACGAAATTGACATCGATAAATTAAAAAAAGAACTCGCGAAGATCCTGCCCGATTATATGGTTCCTCCGTATATTCTAAAGATAGCCGAAATACCTCTCACCCCGCATGGGAAAGTGGATAAAAAAGCCCTTCCGCGCCCCGACAAAAGCATGATGACTTCCGAATTCATCGCCGCGTCCACCGACGATGAAAAGATACTCGCCGGAATATGGAAAGAAGTTTTAAAATGCGGAGAGGTCGGCGTGAACGATAATTTCTTTACGCTCGGCGGCGACTCGATAATGAGCATTCAGGTTTCGTCCCGCTCGAAAAAAGCCGGATTGGATATTTCCGTCGGCGATCTTCAGGCGCGCCCGACAATATCGGAATTATTAAAAACCCTTAAAGAACGACTGGTTGACGCGCACGGAGGCGCTAATGTCGCCGGTGCCATGGACGGCATGGAGGCGACGGACGCGCACGGAGGCGCTAATGTCGCCGGCGCCACGGACGGCAAGGCTGCGCTCCGCGTGATAACCGATCCAAGGCCTGAAATAGAAGCGGCTTACGGATTGTCTCCGCTTCAGGAAGGCTTTTTATTCTATGCCGTTTCCGCCCCTGATTCCGACCAGTACTGCACCCAGACCTGCTGGACATACAGCGCGAAAATAAATACGGATGCGCTGAAACTGGCCTGGGAACAGATATTTGAAGCGCACGCTATTTTCAGGACCGGATTCGAATGGGAAAATGAGGACGGCCCTTATCAGGCGGTCTATAAAAAAGCGCCGGTGCCGTGGAATCTAGTCGACCTCAGCGGAGAGGCGCCCGGCGAGCGGGAAAAGATCGTCGAAAAACACAGACTGAACGCGCGCGGGAAGCGTATCGACCTGAACAAGCCTCCGATAGGCGACATTCATCTTTTCATGTTCGGCGATTCCGAATACAGGTTCGTATGGACGATACATCACATACTCGTCGACGGCTGGTCGATACCGCTTATAATAAACGAACTGCACAAGCGGTACGAATGTATAATAAACAACGAAAAATTCAGCGCGCCGCCTCCTCCGCCGTTTGAAACATATATAAAATGGCTGGCCGCGATGAATAATAATGAGCCGATGGATTACTGGAAAAATAATCTTCAGGATTTTTCAGCTCCGACTCCGCTTGCGATAAATAAAAAAGACCGCAAATTAGGCGTACATAACGCGATCGAAAATCCCGGCGAATGCGTGCGCAGATTTTCCGGCGCATTCTTCGACAAATGCAAGGCTTTCGCCAGAACGCAGCAGGTGACTTTGAACGCGCTGTTCCAGATGGCGTGGTCGGCCGTACTTTCCGCGTACAGCGGCAGCGACGACGTGCTCTACGGCGTAACGGTAGCCGGAAGGCCTTCGGAACTGACCGGAGTTGAAAGCATGGTAGGGCTTTTCATAAACACGGTGCCGCTTAGGGCGCGTTTCGATTATTTGAAGTCCGCCGGCGAAAACCTCAAAAACCTTCACAAAAACATCCAGGATTCGAGCCGGCACTGCCACATACCGCTCAGCAAACTGCAGGCGCTCGCGCCGCTGCCTAAGGGCGAAGCGCTTTTTCACAGTATATTCGTCTTCGAGAATTTCCCCTTCGACGAGAACGCCCGTGAAAATGAAGTTATCGGAATGCGGGATTTCGTTTCATTCGGAAAATCCAGTTATCCTCTGAACGCTGTCGTGTTTCCCGGCGACGGGGCGACGCTCAATCTTTCCTACGACGCCGACGCGTTTGAAAAAGAGTCGATCGAGAATATGGCGACCCATATAGAGCGCGCTCTGGGATGGATAGTCGATAACCCGAACGGACTTTTGAAAGACATAGATATGCTGCCGGAAAAAGAAAAGAAAAAACTGCTCGTAGAATTCAACCGCACCGATGTTGAATTTCCGCATAACGTTACGATACAAGAATTGATACAGGCCCGCGCGGAGCAATTTCCGGATAAAACAGCGGTTGTTTATAAAAATAACAGGCTTTCATACCGCGAACTCAACGAACGCGCCAACAGGCTCGCTCACACGCTCAGGAGCAGCGGCGTTAAGCCTGACGACAGGGTGGGTATTTTAGTCGACCGTTCATGCGACATGATAACCGGGCCGCTCGCCATTCTAAAAGCCGGCGCGGCGTTCGTTCCCATCGAACCGCAGTATCCTGCGGACAGGATAAATTATATCCTGGCCGACAGCTCCTGCCGGATCCTTCTAACGCATCCGCATCTGGCCGAAAAAATAAAACCTGCCGTCAGGACCATTGATATGACAGACCCGGCTAACTTTTCCGGCGACGGCAAAAATCCGCCCATCATAAACAACGACCGCGACCTTGCCTACCTCATCTACACTTCAGGTTCTACCGGACGGCCAAAAGGCTCCATGATAGAGCACCATTCACTCGTCAATCTTTGCCTTTGCTATCAAAAGAACAATAGCATAACCGAACTTGACAATTTCGCCAAATATGTGTCGTTCGGTTTCGACGCCTCGATCATTGAAATATTCCCGGCGCTGGTATCGGGCTCTGCGTTATACGTCATACCTGACGAGTTAAGGCTTTCGCCGGAAGGGCTCAACGAATATTTCGAGGCCAATAATATCACCATGGCCGTTTTCCCGACCCCGTTCGGCGAACAATTCATGACGCTCACGGATAACAGGTCGTTGAGATGGATGGAACTGGGCGGCGATAAACTCAAGGTGTTCAAAAAGCAGAAATATAAAGTGGTCAACGGATACGGCCCTACCGAATGCACCGTTTGCGCCACCAATTTCGCGGTCGAAAACTGGTCGGAAAATATACCGATCGGAAAGCCGGTCGCTAACGCTAAAATTTATATGATGAACAGGCACGGCAAACTTACGCCGGCCGGAATTCCAGGCGAATTGTGCATAGGCGGGCCCGGGGTCGGGCGGGGCTACCTCGGGCGCGAGGAACTGACGCGCGAAAAATTCACGGCGAATCCCTTTGAGCCGGGTAAAAAAATATACCGGACGGGCGATCTGGCCCGATGGCTGCCAGACGGAAACATAGAATTCATGGGCAGGATAGATCAGCAGGTAAAGATACGCGGCTTCCGCATAGAGCTCGGCGAGATCGAATCCGCGGTCAAAAAAATACCGGAAATAAAGGACTGCGTGGTCATAGACCGTGACGATTCCGGCGGAAACAAGTATCTTTGCGGCTATTACACAGCTGACAAGGCGCAGGACACGAACGTTATGCGAAAGGAACTCGCCGCTTTCCTTCCTGATTACATGATACCCGCGTGTTTTTTGAAAATAGAGCAAATACCTTTGACCCCTAACGGCAAGGTCGATAAAAAAGCGCTGCCGGCTCCGGACCACAGCGAATTTTCGTCCGGGGAAGCCTATGTCGCGCCGGCAAACGACACCGAAAAAACGCTGTCCCGGATCTGGAGCGAAGTTTTAAGATGCGGACAGGTCGGCGTTCAAAATAACTTTTTCGGCCTCGGCGGAGATTCCATAATGGGCATCCAGGTGGCGGCGCGGGCCAGAAAGGCCGGATTAGACATTTCCGTCGGTGACCTGCAGACGCACCCTACGATCTCGGAATTATTGAAAAACCTCGATGAGAAAAAGAAAACGCAAAAAGATCAGATAACGGTTCAGGCGGGAGCGGCAGTATCGGAACCGCAGAAGAAGTCTGAAGGCATTGCCGCCGGCAGGCCCGAAATAGAGGCTGCTTTCGATATTTCGCCGCTTCAGGAAGGATTTTTGTTCTATGCCGTATCCTCTCCCGATTCCGACCAGTACTCGATCCAGACATGCTGGACATATAATTCGAAGATAAACACCGATGCGCTGAAACAGGCGTGGGAAGAAATTTATGTCGCGCATCCGGCATTGCGCACAGCCTTCGAGTGGAAAGGGACCGCAAGGCCTTATCAGGCCGTCTATAAAAATACGGCCGCTCCCTGGAATTTAATTGATTTCAGGAACATCGCGGCGCATGAGCGGGAAAAACTTTTTGACGAACAAAGGGAGAATATTCGCAAAAAACCTTTCGAACTTGATAAACCTCCGATCAGCCGCCTGCATTTATTTATATTCGGCGAGTCCGAATACAGGTTCGTCTGGACCATACATCACATCCTTATCGACGGCTGGTCGATACCGCTCGTCATTAACGAACTTAACGCCCGTTACGCCTGCATCGCCGGGAAAAAAGAGTTTTCCGCCCCGGCTTCGCCCTCTTTTGAAACTTATATAAAATGGCTTTCCGCTAAGGACAAAAAAGAAACGATGGAATATTGGAAAGGCAACCTTCATGATTTCACCACGCCGACGCCGCTTGTGATCAATAAAAGATCGGGAGAACTGAGCGTTCATAAAGCCGTCGAAAATCAGGGGATGTATGTCCGCAATATTCCGGCCGCATTTTTGGAAAAATGCAGGGCTTTCGCCAGAACTCAGCATGTGACGCTTAACGCGCTTTTTCAGACCGCCTGGGCTTCGGTGCTTTCCGCATACAGCGGAAGCGAAGACGTGCTCTACGGCGTAACGGTATCCGACAGACCACCGGAAATTTCCGGCGTCGAAAACATGGTAGGGCTTTTTATAAATACCGTTCCTATGAGGGCGCGGCTCGACCATTCCAAAACTGCGAGCGCCAATATTAAGAAAATGCATAACGCGGTCCAGGATTCGAGCCGGCACTGCCATATCCCGCTTAATAAACTGCAGGCCCTCGCCGCCGTTACTCAGGGCGAAGCGCTTTTTTACAGCATCTTCGTTTTCGAGAATTTTCCTTTCGACGAGAGCGCTGACGATAACAAAAATCTCGCAATGAGCGGTATCTCATCTTACGGTAAATCCAACTATCCTTTGAATGTAGTGGTCATGCCCGGACCGGATGCTGCGCTTAATTTCTCTTATGACGCCGATATCTTCGAAGCCGCGGCGATAGAAAGCCTGGCCGCTCACATTGAGCGGGCACTCGAGTGGATCGTTAACAATCCGAACGGTTTTTTGAAAGACATAGACATACTGCCGGAAAAAGAAAAGGAAAAACTGCTCTTAAAATTCAACCGCACCGACGTCGAGATCAGGCGTAACGTAACGGTACATGAACTGATAGAGGAGAGCGCGGAAAGATTTCCGGACAAAACGGCGGTCGTTTATAAAGACGACAGGCTTTCATACCGTGAACTCAACGAACGCGCCAACAGACTCGCTCATAAACTCAGAGGTCTTGGCGTTAAACCTGACGACCGCATCGGCGTTTTAGTAGACCGCTCGTACGACATGATAACGGGGCCGCTCGCCGTTTTAAAGGCCGGCGCGGCGTTCGTTCCGATCGATCCACAATATCCGGCGGACAGGATAAATTATATATTATCCGATAGTTCATGCCCGCTTCTTCTGACGCAGCCGCACCTGGCAGAAAAGATAAAACCGTCCGTCATGACCATTGATATGACAGATCCGGCTAACTATTCCGGCGACGGTAAAAATCCCGCGCTGATCAATAATGATCAAAACCTTGCCTATTTAATATATACTTCAGGTTCTACAGGCCTTCCGAAAGGCTCCATGATAGAGCATCATTCACTCGTTAATATATGCCTTTACTACCAAAAGAACCATCAAATAACCGAACTCGACAATTTCGCCAAATACGTGTCTTTCGGGTTCGACGCCTCCATAGTTGAAATTTTCCCGGCGCTGGTATCGGGTTCAGCGTTATTCGTCATACCTGAAGAGTTAAGACTCTCACCGGCAGGTCTCAATGAATATTTCGAGGCGAATAATATCACTATGGTCATTTTTCCGACCCCGTTCGGCGAACAATTCATGACGCTTACGGATAACAAGTCCTTGAGGTGGATGGAACTGGGCGGCGATAAACTCAAGGTGTTCAAAAAACATAAATATACGGTGGTCAACGGATACGGCCCGACCGAATGCACAGTTTGCGCCACGGACTTCGCGGTTGAAAACCTGGTGGAAAATATACCTATCGGAAAGCCGGTTTATAATACTAAAATTTATATAATGGACAGGTACGGCAAACTCACGCCTGCCGGAATTCCCGGCGAATTGTGCATAGCCGGCGCCGGAGTAGGACGCGGCTATCTCGGGCGCGAGGAACTGACGCGTGAAAAATTCACGGCAAACCCCTTCGAACCGGGGAAAAAAATGTACAAAACCGGCGACCTGGCCAGATGGCTGCCTGACGGAAACATAGAATTCATGGGCAGGATCGACCAGCAGGTAAAGATACGCGGCTTCCGCATAGAGCTCGGCGAGATCGAATCCGCCGTTAAAAAGATACATGGAATAAAGGACTGCGTGGTCATCGACCGCGACGATTCCGGCGGCAACAAGTATCTGTGCGGCTATTACACCGCCGGTGAGGCGCTGGACACGAACGTTATGCGAAAGGAACTCGCCGCTTTCCTTCCGGATTATATGATACCGTCGTGTTTTTTAAAGATAGACGAAATACCTTTCACCACGCACGGCAAGGTCGATAAAAAAGCTCTGCCGGTTCCAAAACAGAGCGCGCTTACATCGGAAGAGGCCTATGTGCCGCCGGGAAATGCCATGGAAGAGATATTGGCCAGGATATGGCAGGAAGTTTTAAAATGCGGGCGCGTCGGCATTCATGACAATTTTTTCAGCCTCGGCGGCGACTCGATAATGAGCATACAGGTAGTGGCGCGCGCCTGCGCCGAAGGACTCAACATAACTGCCGCTCAGATATTGAAGAATCCGACCATTGCCGCTCTCGCGACAAAGATACAGGTAAAGCCGTCGCAGCGTGTGGACATGGGACCGCTTTCCGGCGATCTGCCCCTGACGCCGATCCAGAAATGGTTCTTTGAGAATCAATTCACGAATTTCAATCACTTCAACCAGCCGTTCCTGTTCAAACTCAAGACCAGGTGCCGGAAAGAGACCATTGAAAAAATATTGAACGTCATAGTCGACCACCACGACTGCCTCAGGCTGAGGTTGAAAAACGAAGGCGGAGAATGGAGCCAGCGTTACAAAAAAGCGGGCGAAGACCCCGTCGTTGTCGAAACTATAGACCTTCGCGATCTTTCGGCCGAAAAAGCATCGGCCGCGATAACTGAAACATGTTCAAAGATACAGGGTTCGCTTAATATATCGGAAGGCCCGATAATAAAAGCGGCCCTCTTCACCGGGCATGCTGACGGTCAGGAAAGGCTTTTTATCGCCGTACATCATATAGGCATCGATATGGTCTCCTGGAGAATAATAATAGAAGATTTCCACGCTTTATACGATAAGATAACGGCCGGTGAAGAACCCGTCCTGACGGTTAAAACATCTTCATACAGGCAATGGGCGGAGGTCCTCGGCAAATTCGAAGTTTCCGCTGCCGCTAAAAAACACTGGGCCCAAACACTCGAAGAAGCGCCGAAGACTCCGGCCGAATATAAAAGGTCTTCATTCGGAAAAATGAAAGACCACAAGGTATCGCTTGACGCGGCGCAAACCGAGCTTCTTATAAATTCCGTTCCCGCGGCGTACGGCACTAAAATTAACGATATACTGCTTTCGGCCCTGCTTGTGGCTTTCAACCGCGCAGCCGGCGCGGCGAGCCTGTTAGTGAACCTTGAAGGGCACGGCCGCGAAGAGATCCCGGAAGATATGAATATATCCCGTACGGTCGGCTGGTTCACGTCGGTATTTCCCGTGCATTTAAAAAGCTCGGCGTTAAGCGACATGGGCGCTACGATAAAATCCGTCAAGGAAATATTGCGTTCGGTTCCCGATTCAGGCTTGTCTTATGGCGTGTTGAGATATCTGAGCGCGGACGCGGAAAAATTCAGGTCTCTTGAAAAAAAGACGGTGGGGTTCAATTACCTCGGCCGCATAGACTCTTCCGTTCTTGACGGAAAACTTCTCTGCGGAGCGCCGGAATCGACCGGCGCGTTCATGGCGCCTGAAAACGGCGTAATAAACCTTTTAGACATTAATTGTTTCGTGGCCGGCGGCGAACTGGTGATGGACTTCGGCTATAGTACCGACATATGGGGCCGGGAGACCATTGCGGCTATTGCTGAAAATTATATGGGCGCGCTGAAAGAAATGATCGCTGCCTGTCTGGCCCCTTCCGCGAAGAGCCTCACGCCATCGGACTTTCCTCTGGCGGCCGTTACGCAGGCTTTTCTGGACGGCATTGAAGATCAGCAGCGTATCGAATCGATATACGGTCTTTCACCGCTTCAGGAAGGAATGCTCTTTCACGCCATGTATTCGCCGCAGTCGGACGAATATACGATGCAGATCAACTGGCGCTATAAAGAGCGGATAGATGTTGACGCGCTTGAAAGAAGCTGGAAAGAGGTTATTTCGCGGCACGCGATACTTCGGACGGCTTTCGTATATAAAGATCTCGACGCCCCGGTCCAGATAGTTTATAAAAGCGTTGAAACGCCGTGGCGTTTCGAAGACTGGAGCGGCTTTGACGAAAGCGTTAAAAAACAAAAACTCGAGCAAAAATTTTTGAACGAAAGGCTTCAGGGGTTCGAACTTTCAACCCCTTGTCTCATGAAATTCACGCTGGTAAAACTCGCCGAAGCCGATTTCGCTTTCGCCTGGACCTCGCACCATATAATCCAGGACGGCTGGTCGCTGCCTATAATCATGACCGAAACGGACGCCTGCTACCGGGCGTTCACCGACAATAAAAAACCGGATCTCGCGCCCGCCGTTTCATATGAAGAATATATCAAGTGGCTTTCCGGTTCGAAAAAAGACGAAGCGCGAAAATTCTGGAAGGAATATCTTAAAGGTTTTTCCACGCCGACGCCGATTCCGATCGCTTTGAGCGGCGCAAAACCAAGCGCGCGCGGCCACATGTCCAATCTCAAAGAACTGAAGATAGATTATTCAAAAGAGTTCGCCCGCGATTGCGAGTCGTTCGCCAAGGCTAATAAGATAACCGTGAACTCGCTTTTACAGACGGCCTGGGCGGCAGTTCTTTCAAACTACAGCGGCCAGAAGGAAGTGCTCTTCGGGGCTACCGTTTCGGGACGGCCGGCTGAGCTTCGCGGCGTCGAAAATATAGTCGGGTTATTCATAAACGCTATACCCGTAAGGGTGGTCCTTGACGATAACGCCGGCGCTCTAACGCAAATGACGAATTTTCACAGGTCGTTCCAGGAGTCGTCGAATCACTTCACGCTTTCTTTGAGCGAGATACAGTCTTTCGCCTCCGTTCCGGCTTCGGAATCGTTTTTCAACAGCCTATTCATATTCCAGAATTATCCGTACAAAGACGCCGCGGCGAAGCATGAAAAACTCAACAAAGTCGAAATAGACGGTTTTGAAAGGACCAACTATCCGGTCACGCTCATATTTACCATGCAGGAAATAATGTCGCTCAAACTTCTTTATGACGGCGCCTCTTTCGAGGACGGCATCATAAAGAATATCGGCGGCCACTTATATGAAGCGGCCCGCTGGCTCATGCAGAATCCCGGCCGCCCCATAAAAGAAGCCAGGATCATTTCCGAGGCGGAAGAAAAACAGATCGTTCATGGTTTCAATGATACCGCTTTTAAATACGATGAAAATAAACTCGTCGGAGAATATATCGAAGAGGCGGTTGAAAAATTTGGCGATAAAACCGCCGTGGTATTCGGCGAGAAAAGTATTTCGTATCGCGAACTGAACGAAAAAGCGAATTCGCTGGCGCATATTCTTATCAAAAATGGCATATGCCGTGGAAAAGCTGCCGGCGTATTGATGGACCGTTCCATTGAAATGGTGATAGCGGTCATTGCCGTTATTAAATCAGGCGGCGCTTATATTCCAATAGACCATGAATATCCGGCCTCGAGGATCGCTTATATGATGCGCGACGCCGGGGCGCAGATACTTCTTACAAAACCTGAGCTGATCGAAAATCTTGACTTTAAGGGGACCGTGGTGAGGCTCGACGACGAGAGCGTTTACGCCGGTGAAAAGAAAAATCCTCGGCCGCTCAATATGCCTTCTGACACGGCCACGATAATATACACTTCAGGTTCGACCGGAAATCCGAAGGGCGTCATAACGCTTCACGGCGCGCTTTCACATTTCTGCCTGTGGTATAAGGAAACCAGGAACATCTGTGAAAAAGACAACATGACAAAATACGTTTCATTCGGCTTCGACGTCACCATGTGGGAAATTTTCCCCGCTCTCATGTCCGGCGCTACGCTTCACGTGATCAGCGGCGACATAAGGCTTTCGCCATATCAGTTGAATGAATATTTTGAAAAGAACAATATCACGCTTAGTTTTCTTCCGACGCAGTTTTGTGAGCAGTTCATGGCGTCGGTCGATAACAGTTCGCTCAGATGGCTCGATACGGCCGGCGAAAAATTGCGCACTTATACCAAAAGAAACTACACCATCGCCAATTGCTACGGTCCTACGGAATATACGGATTGCATCTCTTGGCTGGCCGTCGACCGGCAGTATGTGAATATCCCGATCGGAAAGCCCATCTGGAACACGCGCGTTTATATACTCGGCGAAGGCGGAAAACTTGTGCCGGCTTGCGTGCCTGGAGAACTTTGCGTCGCCGGATCCGGAATGACGGGCGGTTATCTCAACCGGCCTGACCTCACGGAGTCAAAATATATCGACAACCCGATAGCGCCAGGTGAAAAGATCTACCGGACAGGCGATATGGCAAGATGGCTGCCGGACGGCAACCTCGAATATATAGGACGCATCGACACTCAGGTCAAGATCAGGGGCTTCAGGATAGAACTTTCAGAGGTCGAGCAGGTCATTAAAAACATCGGCTGGGTCTCCGACGCCGCGGTCATAGACAGGGAAGACGGGTCGGGAAGAAAATACCTTTGCGCCTATTACGTGGCCGGACCGGAAATCGCGATAGCCGAAAGCGAACAGGCGGAAAAGATAAGATCTTTTCTGAAGGGAACGCTGCCGGACTACATGACACCGCAATTCATAATAAAGATCGGCGTCATACCGTTGACGCCCAACGGAAAGATCGACAGAAAGTCACTGCCTGCGCCGGACGCCTCGCTCATAAAGAAAGAGGAGTTCATCGCGCCGAAAACGGAAACTGAAAAGAAAATGGCCGGGATATGGGAAGACGTCCTCGGCCTGAAAACCGTCGGGATACTGAACAACTTTTTCGACCTCGGCGGGCATTCGCTCAAGGCGGCATTGCTTCAAAGCAAGATGCAAAAAGAGTTCGGCGTGACGATCGCGCTCAAGGATATATTCGATCATCCTAATATATCCGAGCTGGCGGGTATCGTCGAAAAAAGTTCGGCCAGGGTGTCGCATATCGGGCTGGTGCCGGAAATGCAGTATTATCCCGCGTCTTCCGCCCAGAAGCGTATCCTGCTTTTAAGCCGCATGGAAAATGACGGCATGACCTACAACATTCCGTCGATGTTCGTCCTCGAAGGCTCTCTCGATCCGAAGAAATTCGGCGACGCGATAGACGCGATGGTCGAGCGGCATGAGATACTCAGGACTTCCTTTCACATAACCGAAGACGGGCTGCCAGTGCAGAAGGTCAACGAAAAAATAGACATAAAGCATATTTACAGGCAGGCGGACGAGAAAGAGATAGACGCTATGCTTCGCGATTTCATCCGTCCGTTCAACCTCGAAAAACCGCCGCTGATAAGATACGAACTTATCAAAATGGCGCCGAAGAAACACGCGCTTTTAATGGATGTTCATCACATTATATTCGACGGCATATCATACGATATATTCTTGAAAGAATTGTGGAGCCTGTATGAGGGAAAAGATCTGGAACCGCTCAAGATACAATTCAAGGACTTCGCATTCTGGCAGGACTCGCTGCTTGAGTCCGGCCAGATCGAAAAGCAGAAAAAATACTGGCTTGACGCCTACCGCGGCGATATACCGCAACTGAATCTGACTACTGACCTTCCACGCTCGTCTGAAATGTCGTTCCATGGAAAGCACCGCGTTTATTCAATAGATGGAGCGCTTGCGGAAAACCTCAGATCGTGGTCGGGCAGGAAAGGGTCGACACTGTTCGTGACCCTTTTCAGCGCATTCTCGGTCCTGCTTTCCAGATATTCGTCACAGAAGGACATAATAATAGCGACGCCCGGATCGGGAAGAAATATACCGGAAGTGGAGCCGCTGATAGGCATGTTCGTCAACACGCTTCCCATCAGGACGGCGCCCGACCCCGAAACGTCCTTCGACGACTTCGTTCGCGAGACCGGACGCAGGGTGCTCGCGGCCTACGACAACCAGGACTACCAGCTCGACACGCTCCTCGACGATCTGAGCGTTAAAAGGGAAGCGGGACATAACCCGCTCTTCGACGTATTGTTCACGCTCATCAATAAAAAGGACGGAAACTATTCAAAAGACATAGCGGTTAAGCCGATGATGGCGGACCTCGACGTGGCCAAACTCGATATCGCTTTAAGCGTCATAGAACTTGCCGACAAGATCGATTTCACGATCGAATACCGCGACGACCTGTTCAGGCCGGAAACGATAGACGGCATAGGACGTCATTTCATAAATCTGCTCGGCGACATCGTCAGGAAAGAGGGCGCGAAGCTAAAAGAACTGCAGGCGGTATCAGAGGAAGAAAAACGCAAACTGCTTTATGAGTTCAACGACACGGCCAGGCCTTACGACATACAAAAGACCATTCACGAAATGATCGAGGCGAGCGCGTCACTTCACGCGGACAAACCGGCCGTCGTCTGCAAAGGAAGGAAATTGACTTACGGGCAATTAAATACTCATGCCGCGGTTCTTTGCGAAAAACTTTTATCACGAGGCATCAATGGCAACGGTATTATAGCGATAATGGTTTCCCAGTGCCTTGAAATGATCCCGGGTATACTGGCCGTATTGAAATCGGGTTCGGCTTTCCTTCCGATAGATCCATCCTATCCGCCTGAAAGAATAGAGTATATGCTCAAAGACGCTGAAGTAAAAATACTTCTGACCGAAAAGCATCTCGCGCAAAAAGTTAATTTTTCCGGTTCCGTTATATGTCTTGATGAGCAGGGGCTTTTTGACGGCGCTCCCGTGAAATTAGAAAAAAGAGGAAAGCCGTCCGATCTTGCGTACATCATCTATACTTCCGGCACGACCGGAAAACCGAAGGGCGTAATGATTGAGCACAGTTCGCTTGTGAACATGAGCCTTTGCTACAGGGATGCATTTGCGATCGCCGCGGACGACGTCGGGTCCAAATACGCGGGATTCAGTTTTGACGCCGGCATCGGCGAGATATTTCCATGCCTTATCGCCGGGGCTTCGCTGCATATAATACCCGAAGAAATCAGGCTTTCCCCGGATGATATCAACGAATATTTCGAAAAAAATAAAATAACATACGCGTTCCTTCCCACGCAGTTCGCCGAGCAGTTCATGATACTTAAGAAAAACAGTTCGCTCAAAAACCTGTTGATCGGCGGCGATAAACTGCGCGTTTTCGAAAAGCAGTCTTACAACGTAATAAACGGTTACGGCCCGACGGAATATACCATGGTGACTTCGATATTCAAAATAGACAGGATGTATGATAATATTCCAATAGGCAGGCCGATTGCCAATTCGGAAGTGTATATACTCGACGGCGACAAAAGCCTCCAGCCCGCTGGAGTGCCGGGAGAACTTCATGTATCGGGGCCTGGTCTCGCCAGAGGATATCTCAAAAGGCCTGAACTGACGGCGGAAAAATTCGTGAATAATCCTTTCCGCGCCGAACGTAAAATGTATCGCACGGGAGATCTGGCCCGCTGGCTTCCGGACGGGAATATAGAATTCATGGGCCGGATCGACGAACAGGTAAAGATACGCGGATACCGTATCGAACTTGGTGAAATAGAAAACGCTCTGAAAGATTCTCCGCTGGTTAAGGAGGCCGTCGTGATCGCGCGTGAAAAATCATGCGGAGATAAATACCTTTGCGCGTATTACGTCCCCGTTTCATCGCATGGACACCCCGGAACCGATGAGATCGACAAAATAAAAGCGTTTCTCAAGCAGTCCCTGCCGGATTACATGGTGCCGCAGTTCATCATAAAGATCGCTTCGATGCCTCTTACGCCTAACGGAAAGGTCGACAAAAGATCGCTGCCTGTGCCTGACGTTTCCGGCGCCGGAGAAGAATTCGTTCCTCCGAAAACGGATACGGAAATTAAAATGGCCGGGTTATGGGAAGAGGTCCTCTCCGTAAAAAAGGTCGGCATCACCAATAATTTCTTCGAACTTGGCGGCCACTCGCTGAAGGCCGTAGTGCTTCAGAGCAGGATCCAGAAAGATTTCAGCGTTACGATACCGCTGAAGGATATATTTAAATATCCTACCGTAAAAGAACTTTCGACGGTCCTGGAAAAGAGTTCACGAAAAGTGTCTTCCATTCCTCCCGCTCCGCCGATGGAACATTACCCGGCTTCTTCGGCGCAGAAACGCCTTTTGCTTATCGATCAGATGGAAGGAAATAACATAACTTATAACACGCCGTTGATGCTTTCGATCGAGGGCCCGCTGGATGCGAAAAAACTGAGCGGCGCCATAGATAAACTTGTCGAAAGACACGAAATACTCAGGACCTCCTTTCATGTGAAAGACGGCCGGCCCGTTCAGAAGATACATGAAAAGGTTTTCGTCAAACGAATTTATAGACAGGAAAAAGAAGAAAATATTCCTGAAATAATGAAGAACTTCGTACGGCCGTTCTCGCTTTCACGGCCGCCGCTTATAAGATTCGAACTGATAAAAACGGGGCCGGATAAACACCTGTTTATGATGGACAGCCATCATATAATCTTCGACGGCATGTCTTATGAGATATTTTTGGGGGAACTTTGGAGCGAATACGAAGGTAAAAGTCTCGAGCCGGTGAAAGTACAGTTCAAAGACTATGCGTTCTGGCATGAAAATCTTCTGAAATCCGAAGAAATAGACAGGCAGAAAAAATACTGGATGGATATGTTCGACGGAGAACTTCCGCAGTTGAACCTTACCACAGATTTCACGCGTCCATCGGAAATGTCTTTTCACGGGAAAATGGGTGTATATAAAATAGACGCCGATCTCGCGGCACGGCTTAAATCATTGGCGAACCAGAACGGCACCACTCTTTTCATGACCCTTTTCGCCGCTTATTCTCTCCTGCTTTCAAAATACGCGTCGCAGGAAGATATAATAATAGGAACTACGGGGTCCGGCAGAACGGTTCCGGACATGGACTCGATCATCGGTATGTTCGTTAACACGCTCGCTATAAGAACTTCTCCAAAAAGAGACAAAACTTTCGAAGATTTCCTTAAGGAAACGGAACAAAGGATACTCTCGGCGTATGATAACCAGGATTACCAACTGGACATGCTGATCGACGAGCTATCAATAAAAAGAGACTTGAGCCGCAATACACTGTTCGACGTATTTTTCACCCTCACAAATAAAAAAGACGCCAGCCCGTCAAATGATATAACCATAAAAGGGGTGCCTTTGAGCCTTGGCGTGGCGAAATTCGACCTGTTACTGGCAGCCGCCGAAACCGGACAGGGTATAGATCTTAACTTCGAATACCGCGACAGCCTTTTCAAGCCCGAAACGATAGACGCGATGGCTGAACATTTCATTGAACTTCTGGGCGATATTACAGGAAAAAAAGAGGCAAAACTCAAAGATATACAGATTGTTTCCGAATCGCAGAAGCGGAAACTTCTCGATGAATTCAGCGGGGCCAGCGTGTCTTACGACCTGAATAAAACCATTCACGAAATGATAGAGGAGTGCGCCGAGCTGTATCCGGATAATACGGCGGTCGTCTGTAAAGGCCGGAAATTAAATTACGGCCGGTTAAACGCCGATGCCGCCGTACTTTGTGAAAAGCTTTTATCACGAGGCATCAATGGCAACGGCATTATAGCGATAATGGTTTCACAGTGTCTTGAAATGATCCCTGGCATACTCGCCATATTGAAATCGGGTTCGGCTTTCCTTCCGATAGATCCATCCTATCCGCCTGAAAGAATAGAGTATATGCTCAAAGACGCTGAAGTAAAAATACTTATGACCGAAAAGCATCTTGCGCAAAAAGTGAATTTTGAAGGCGCCACCATCTGCCTCGACGACCAGGGAATTTTTGAAGGCACGCCGGCGAAATTCGAAAACAGAGGCAAGCCGTCCGACCTCGCGTATATCATCTATACTTCAGGCACGACCGGAAAACCTAAAGGAGTAATGATAGAACACTCGTCGCTGATAAACTTGAGCCTCTTCTACAGGGACCTTTTCTCGATCACTTCCGACGACGCGGGATCCAAATACGCCGGTTTCAGTTTTGACGCGGGCATCGGCGAAATATTCCCGGCCCTCATCTCTGGCGCTGCGCTGCATATAATATCCGAAGAAATGAGGCTTTCCCCGGACGACATCAACGAATATTTCGAGATGAACAAAATAACTTTCGCTTTTCTGCCCACTCAGTTCGCGGAACAATTCATGGAACTGGAGGAAAATAATTCGCTGAAAAACCTTTTGACCGGCGGCGACAAACTGCGCGTTTTCAAAAAACGGCCATATAACGTTATTAACGCTTACGGCCCGACGGAATATACGATGATAACCTCTACATTCAAAATAGACAGGATGTATGACAACATCCCGATAGGCAGGCCTGTCGCCAATTCCGACATATATATACTCGACGCGGACGGATGCCTGCTGCCGGCTGGAGTGCCGGGAGAACTATATGTAGCAGGCCCTGGTCTCGCAAGAGGATATCTCAAGAGGCCTGAACTGACCGCCGAAAAATTCATGAATAACCCTTTCCGCGCCGGACAGAAAATGTATCGCACTGGCGATCTGGCCAGGTGGCTTCCGGACGGGAATATAGAATTCATGGGCCGGATAGACGAACAGGTGAAGATACGCGGATACCGCATAGAACTCGGCGAGATCGAGCACGCCCTTAAAAACTGTGAAGGAATAAAGGACGCGGTCGTGATCGCGCGCGATCTTGGCGGCGGCGATAAAACGCTTTGTGCATACATAGTATCCGGCCCGGAAGTCATAATAGACGACTTGAAATCCGTATTGAAGAAGAGCCTGCCGGAATATATGGTTCCGTCATACTTCATGGTTCTGGACAACATACCGCTTACGCCTAACGGAAAAACTGACAGGAAAAAACTGCCTGAACCGGATATTAAAAAGGAGAAAAAAGACGGCAGGGCGGCCGAAAGCGAAACCGAGATCAAAGTATATGAAGCGTGGAAGAAGGTTCTCGGAATAAGCGATATCGGTATGTCGGATAACTTTTTCGCGCTCGGCGGGCACTCGATCAAAGCGGTCGCGCTGACGGCGGAACTTCAGAAAGATTTCGAGATCAAACTCAACGATATTTTCAAATATCAGACCATAAGCGAACTTTCCGTCAACATAAAGAGGATCAAGGATAATTTAAAAAGAAAGCTTCTTGATATCAAAAAACAGATAACCTCGCAGGACCCGAAATCAGACCCGTTTGCCGGGATAGTAAACGATATAAGCGCGTACAGGAATAATTATAAGAAATACGCCTCAGTCGGCGCATCGCCGAAAAAAGACTACCGAAATATCTTACTGACCGGAGCCACCGGATTTCTCGGAAGTTATCTGCTGCGCGACCTTCTCACGGAGACGGGCGCGTCCGTATTCGTTCCCGTCAGGGGCGGAAGCGTTGAAGATTGCTCGCAAAGGCTGGCCCAAAAGCTGGGTTATTATTTCGGGCCGAAATTTTTCGACGAATACAAAGATAGAATAACGGTTTTAAAAAGCGATCTTGCGGATGAGAACCTTTCGCTGGATAAAGAACAGTATGGCTCGCTTTCGCAAAAGATAGACTGCATAATCAATTCCGCGGCGAACGTCAAGCATTACGGTCTTTACCAGGAATTTTACGTCAGCAACGTAAAATCCGTAGATAATCTGATCGCCTTCGCGTTAGCCGGCAGACAGAAGGACCTGCACCATGTTTCGACAATATCCGTAGGAATGGGGCATATAGAAAACAAAGACGCCGCGCTCTTCACTGAAGAAACCGTCGATAGCGGGCAGGATTCCGGAAACTATTATCTGCAGACCAAACTCGATGGCGAAAAACTGATCGTAAAGGCAAGGAAAAAGGGTCTTATCGCTAATATTTACCGCGTTGGAAATATCACGTTCGACTCGCGCGAAGGAAAATTTCAGGAAAATATAGGATCCAACGGTTTCTATCAGAGGGTCAGGGCTTTCATCAATCTCGGCATCGTCCCGGAAGGATTCGGCGGCGTAGATTTTTCATACGTTGACGGCATCAGCCGAGCGATATTATCGATCTATAACCTGGCCGGCCTCGAGAACGAGATCTTCCACATAGAAAATCCTGAAAAAGCCGACATCGGAAAAATATTGACGGCGGAAGAACTCGGGCTCAATATTCAGGTTATGGACATACCCGCCTTAATAGACCGCCTACTCGAACATTACGACCACGGCGGCTTCCGTGAATATATTGAAAACCTTATGGTGCACATGGGCTGGATGGCCGAAACCGACAGCAGGAAACCGACGGCCATAATGACGCTTTCCGAAAAGACCGATCTCGTGCTCAAATCCGCAGGTTTCAGGTGGCCCGCGCTTTCATTCGACGCGGCGCGCGGCATGATATACGAAGCGCTCAAGGAAAGGGCCGCCGTAATTAAAGGCTGTTCTATCTTCAAAGACCTTTCCGGAAATGAGTTATGCGAAATTTCAGCGAGAGCGGGACAGTTCTATTACCAGGAAGATATTCCCATTCTTCAGGAAGGCGCTCCGAACGACAGCTTATATGTTATCGCCGAAGGCGCGGTATCAATAAGCTGTACTTCCAGAGATGGATGGATCGGGACCGTCTCCATAATGGGAAAAGGCGATTTCGTCGGCGAACAAAATGTTTTCGGGCCTGACGCGTCGAACATACTGGCGGAGTCCGCGGCCGGGGGCGTTCTCGTGTTCGCGTTCAAAACGGTGGATATCAGAAAATTTATAGATAAATATCCGAAGATCGCCGGCTCGTTCATAACGGAACTGAACGAAAGGATCGAAACCCTAAGAAAGTTGATAGTTTTGATGGGATAAAAACAAATTTTGTAAAATTTCGAGGACGTGAAACTTAAATTATGAATGTAATTTTGCTTGTCGCTATCGGAGTGTTTCTGGCAAATCTTGACGGAAGCATCGTCAATATAGCTATTCCCACGTTGATTCACTATTTTGCGGTCGCCCCTTCGACCGCATCCCTCGTGGTGATATCATATCTTCTCGCTATGAGTAGTTTCCTGCTTTTATTTGGAAAATTAAGCGATATCATCGGGAGCAGAAAAATATTTATCGGCGGATTCACCGTCTTTCTATTTTCATCCGTACTCTGCACTTTTTCGTCCAACATATATTTTTTAAGTCTTTTCCGTTTCATTCAGGGCGCGGGCGGCGCTATGCTTTCGGCGACTTTCGGTTCTCTCGTCGCTCAATATGTGCCGCGCGAAATGATGGGCAGAGCGTTCGGGTTCATGTCAGTGGCTGGCGGATCCGGCTTCGCCTTCGGCGCTCCGGCTGGCGGCCTTATTTTAAAATATTTTAACTGGAAATGGATATTTTATATAAATATACCGATCTGCCTCATCGCCATATTAATGGCGAAAAAAATTCTGCCTGAAAAAAAGGACGAATCAACAACCCCTGATGCAAAGAGTCTGCCATTTGATCCCTCTCCGGCATACGGCATGGAGGCGGCTGCCCGGCAGGAAGGCGCTAATGTCGCCGGTGCCGTGGATAGTAAGGAGGTGATGGACCAGCGGGAATTGGCTAACTCCGGCGGCGCCGCAAAAGAAAAAGACCCGAAACTTCAGGTCAAAATCGACGCGGCAAGCGTATTGTTATGTTTCGCGGGCCTGTGCTCTCTGAACATAGCGTTAAACGTCACCGAGGCAAAAGCGTGGCAGATACATCTTGTTATAGTTTCCGTCATCTGCCTGTTCCTGTTCATTTTCCGTCAGACGAAAGCGCCGTTCCCTCTTCTTGACATGAGTATCTTCGCTGACAGGCATTTTTGCGGCGCGCTTGCCGGAGCATTTCTTTCCGGTGCAACGCTCGCCGGGACCAATTTTCTTTTCCCGTTTTATTTTGAATACGTCTTGAAATTCAACGCGGCGAAAGCCGGAATGTTTCTGATGATAATTCCTTTCATATCGACATTTCTGGGCCCGGTCGCCGGATACCTGGCGGACCGTTTCGGGGCGCGGATAGTATCCGTCGCCGGGTCTTTTGTCATGAGCATATCTCTTGTAATGATCTATTTTTTCGCCGCGGATACCTCCGTTTATTATATATCGCTCTCATTCGTAGTATTCGGCGTTTCCCTCGCCTTTTTTCTGACCGCCAATGTCTGTCTTATAATGGGCAGGGCGCCTAAAGGTAAAGAGGGTATGATATCGTCCGTCAGCGCCCTGAACATGGTGGTTTCCGCCACTTTAGGTATCTCGGTTTTCGCCTCGCTTTTTACGTTTTTTTCGGCTGCTTCCCCGACGGATCCGGCCCTGGTGGTAAACGCTTTTCATAAATGTTTCTTTTACTTTATAATACTTAGTATCCTGGTTTTTATAACCACTCTCTTCACGAAGGAAAGGTCCGTTAATAATGCTCTATAATTACTATGAATCAAGTCAACCTTCCTATCGCTTCCCTGAAAGGACCGTAATAAGAATTTATCGTTTGCCTGGAAAAACCATTACATTTGGCTGTTTTATTTTCATCAACTATGAACTGATCAACTATTTTTGCTTGACAAATAACAAGCATTGGTTTAATATTCATTCTGGACATTACTATATCGACTTCCGGTGTTTCTGTTTGCGATAGATCGACCTTATTCAGAAAAGGCTTGTAATGTCTTAATGAACATCAAAGATCCGGCAATTTTTCCGGAGAAAGATCTGAAAATAATTAATCACGCCCGTCCTTTCGGGCCGCAAATTTCAAGTGAGGTGTAATGGATATGGCTTTTGACGCGTGGGAGCTTCGTTTAAAGGAACAGCAGGAACATATCAAACGCAACAGAATAAAATCCGTTACCATCAAAGAAAGCGAAGAGGGCGACGAAAAGGATTTTGACGAATACAGCTATAAAGCTTACTGCGGGCGTTACGACGAGCGCGGCGTCCTCATCGAGGAAACTTCTTTTGATCCGGGCGGCGAGGCTGAATGGCAGTGCACATATAAATACGATGAAGCGGGAAACTTAAACGAAGAGGTGCTCTGCTGCGACGATGGCACGATCCAGAAAAAATTCGTGTTGAGTTATGACGCCCGTAAAAATCTCACTGAAAAACTCAGATACGGCTATAACGGAGATCTCGAAAGCAGATACACTTATAACTATGACGAAAATAATCGGATGATAGAAGAAGTCGACTACGACTGCGTTTATAAATGCGTGGACAGTAAGACCATCTATAAATACGATGCGGCCGGAAGACTCATACAGGAAGCCAATTATGACGCCGAATCGAATCTCGACACAAGGACCGACCTTAAATACGACGCGGCCGGAAGAATAATAGAAGAAGCCGATTTCGTGACTGACGACGCCGGCGACATCGATACCGACTGCGTTATAAGATACGAATACGACGCGGCCGGAAGACTCGTCGAAAGAGTTTCGTCAGCCGACGATTCAGTGTTCGAACGCATCGGCTATAAATATGACGCGGCCGGAAAGATCACGGAAGAAACGCTCGATAACGGCGGCTATGAAACACGCTATGTTTATTCATACGACGAACTCGGAAACGTTATGAAAAAGATACAGTACGACGCTTCGAACGACGAGCCTTTCGTATTCACAAGATATTACTACGAATATTACGCGGAAGCCGCGATCCCCGCCTGATCTCTATTACTGCCGGTCTTCGTTTCCGGAGGCCGGCGGCGGTTCGATAAGATACAGCGCTTTTTCTATTTCCTCTTTTTGTTTTTTCAGCGACTCTATTTCAGTGTCAGCATATTCACGGGCTTTTTTTGCCTGCCTGAAGCGGCGCCTGGTAGTGGTCTGATACGGGTCTTCGGGGTCGGAAGCGGTCTCGTTCGGCGTATCGCGCCAGTCCCTCTGAAAATCGGTGTTTTTTGTCCAGTCGTTCTTTGCCATGCGTTCGGAGTTTTTAAGTTTTGAAAGTTCTTCCGCCTTTGCGGCTAACTTTTCATCGATCTCGCTTATTTTTCCTTTTAATTCGGCTATTTTCGCGTCATTGATCTTTTTAAATTCCTCGTAGGCATTTTTCACAACCGGTTTCACGACCGGAGCGGCCGGCGCGGGTTCGACCGGATCTATCGCCGGAGAATTTTCTGTCTTATAAAGTTCCAGCTCGCGGTTGAGGCTTTCAAGTTTTTTCGTTATGTCGTCCAGGACGTCTTTTTCAACGCTGGTTTTCAGCGCCAGCTTGTAATTTTCAACTGCTTTTTCAATTTTTCCGGTGAGGTCGTATAAATGAGCGAGCTTATAATATACGGCTACGTCGCAGATGTTCACCGCGTCTTCTTCGTATTTTTTTATCAGCATTTCGCAAAGCCCGGAATCATTCTTCAAAAGAAGGGACTGATCTGAAACCAGCGCCGACTCGAACTTTTTGATGGCGTCTTCTTTTTCGCCATTTTTCAGGCTTTCAAGGGCCGCGTCGAAGAGCCTGCCCGCAGAATTTTTTTCAACCACTTCGAAAAACAGAGGTTTTCCGACGGCGGCGAAAGCATTGCCAAGAGCCATTAAAACAATAATTATAATAAGTGCTCCAGCATTCCTTCGAATTTTTTCGAAATTCATCATATTACCGTTCCTCCATTTTTATGGCGCCATCATATCGGACGCATATAAATTGTTTTAGGTTCTTACTTAAATCGTGCGGGTAAAATTGGTTCGTTTTAAGTTGAGAGTTAAGAGTGGCGAGTGTAGAACTAAAGGATTTTTTGACAATGAATACGGTCTATTCCGTCTTTCAAGCAATATTTTATTTGTAAAGGCTCGCGAAGCGAGCGAATCCACACATCTCCACTTTCCACTCCCCATTCTCCACTCTTCGTTATGCGCTATAGAGCGTCGAAGCGAAACACGCGATGAGATAGAGAAAAGGGCCCGTCAGTATTTCAAGCCGTCAAGCGGTACGTTGAGTTCTTCCGTTCCAGCCAGCACGAACCGGCCGCGAACGATGATATCGGTTTCAATATTGCCGTTGCCTGTATCAGCCCCGTTCTTGTTTTTACTTTTATTATGTTTAGTTTCAACTTTATCCGTATCCGGTTTTCCGACCGCTCTTATGAATTTTATCGATTCGTAAGGAAGCGTTATGTCCACGTGAACATTAGTGTAAGCTTTGTTTCCGCCCTCGTGTCTTAACGCGGTACGGTCGTTCTCGCGCGCGGTCACTTCTTTTTTATTGATCTGGTTATAGATGGGGATCTCTTCGACGTGGCAGTAGCATGTGTCGCCTATCGCGAAGTGCGGCCCCATTTTTTCGGCTATCAATATAGGAAGTTTCTTTTCAATTCCGAATTTTTTAGCCGCGGCGTAGGCCAGCGTATTCGTTCCTATCGCAAATTCGCCTATCGGAAGCTTTTCTTTCAGCGAGAAAAGATTTTCTTCGATATATTTTTTATTCTGCTTCGCATCATCGAAGTTTTTGCATGAATAATCCGTCACGCAGCCGTCTTTGAATTTCAGGACCAGGTCCTTGTAATTGAATCCGTCGAGATAGGTCTCTTCTATATGCAGCGTTCCGAATGTTCCTTTAAGTTCGGGCGTCGTGAAAACTTCGCCGACGGGTATGTTCACGTCCGCGCCGCAATTATAAAAATTGGTCTCTTTTTCGGGGTTTTTGATCTCCGGCATTTTAACCGTTATGTCCGTCCTGTTGGTTCCCGACCCTTTGATATGGACATGGCCGGCGCGGTCGAGAGCGTCTATGATCCTCTGCTGGATCAGGATATATTTTCTGGTGTCGAGAGTGTTTATCTTTAATACCTCAAGAAATATTTCTTCGAAATCATGCCCGATATCCGGAGTAGGAAAGCGGATCGCGGTGAAGCTCGTGTTCGCGTCCGGCACGAATTTTGAAAAAAGGTTCAAGACTTCGTTCATATATTGATTATAAAATTTCCGTCCGGTTTTATCGAGCGAGTAACATTCTTTTTTTTCGGCCGGCGAAAAAGGTTCCTCGCCGAATGTTCCGACTCGAGCCTGGCCGCTGTATCGGGATATCTCCGGCATCATTTTTTTAAACGCTTTTTCATAGGACGCGACGGATGCGGCGACGTATTTCGCCGATAAAAAGGGCTTCTTGTCATATCTGTGATCGTAGTCGCACTGGCTGTTCGCGTCGGTCGAGCCCATGTAGTTTATGATGCACTTAAATCCGCGCCGTTTAAATTCCTTCATCAGTTCCGCTATCACTCTTTCGTAACCCGCGCTCGGAATTATTTTCACGCCGTCGCGCCCGCTCCTGTCTTTATTTTCAGTCTCGAATCCTTCGATATATGCAGCGGCTATGTGTTTCGCGAGGCGCTTTATTTCCGCCGCGCCGAGACGGTTGATGAATTCAGCCGTCATTATCTCATTCATGCCGATAGGGCAACCGTATCTGAAAAGATACCTCAGATCTTTATCAGACGCTGAATTTATGATATCCTTATAAAAAGAAAAACCAGGATCATATCTTTCGCGGATATATTCAAGCCTTTTTTCATTCATGTCGTCAAGGTCAATCGCGGTCACTATTTTTTCCATGTCTTTTCCGTTTATTTTTTTTGCGCTTTCGATATATTCGCAAAATCTTATGAAGATCGAGGCGCACTCAAGGATGCGGTTTTTTCTGTGAAGATAGGCATGATCGATCAAATTTCTCAGCGCGTAATAAAAATACGATATGAGGCGGCCGTTTTCGAGTCCGAAAATTTTCACGCAAAAAGCCGGGTCGGCGTAACTTTTCGAATAATTTTGCGGACGCAGTTCGAGATAGAGCGAATTATTCTCGACCAGAAGCGACTCGAAACGGGTCGTTTTGAAATAATTATCATCGAGCTTTTTTTCGAGCTCGATCATTTTTAAAATGAAGCCGGCGGCGTGTCCGATGAACGAATAGTAATCCCTTTTCGGCCCCGTTTTATTTTCCGCGGCGTCTAATATCCGCTTTATAGTTTTAACGATTTCGTCTATTTTTAAAGCATTCCCGGGCGTCTTTCCGTTTTTCATTTTGACTCCGTTCGATTAAAATTTTATTCACTGTTTTTATGAGCTGATTATAACATATATAACGATTTTTTTCAATTTGACAATCGGTCCGGTTTTGTTTATAATGTGAGATCGCGTTTATTTAACAACAAGGAGAGCCGCCAATGCCAAAACTCTTCATCGACGATTCATCCGAAAAATATAACCTGGATATCACAAAGGACGAGCTTATAATAGGGCGCGTCACCGAATGCGACATCCTTCTTAAAAGCCAGTCCGTTTCGCGGAAACATACCAGGATATTCAAGGAAGGCCCTTTTTATTTCGTGGAGGACCTCGGTTCGACCAACGGCACCTTCGTCAACGGGAAAAAGATCGAGATCAAAACGCCGATCATGCATAAGGATGTCGTCGGGGTCGGAATGGGCAAACTTGAATTCATAGATGAAGAAGGCATAATGCTCGAGGAAGCGGCCGACCGCCTTGTGAGCGGATTCCAGAATTTTGGCGAAAGGTCCCAGGCCATCCAGCCGCCTGAAGATGTTATAAGCGAGCTTTTGACGGGGATCGGCGCCGCGCGTGAAAAGCTGGACGCGCTCAACTCGAAGATCCCCGATTCCTCGGCTGGAACGAAAGCTCTTAAACAGGCTCTTTCTTCGATAGCAGAAGATATAAATATTCTTTCCGGCCGTCATCAGGGCTATATATCGGCTTTGAAATGCCTGAACGGCGGAACGGACCAGGCCGTTCCTGCGGGCATCGCGCCTCAGGCGCCCGCGGGTCTTGCGGCTAACAACGCTACGCAGGCCGCGCACGGAAAACTTCCCGAAAATTATTTATTCGCGCTCGGCGAGATCGGAAAACTCATAGCCGGCGTGGACGATTACAGAAAGGCCAGCGGATTCATATTGAACGTGGCGATGAAGCTTCTCGATACCAACCGCGGCTTCATCGTTATCAAGGATCCGATGATAGGGTCCATCGTCCCGCTCGTTTCAAAGATACATAACAGCGAGATCAACGAGGGAACGCCTTCCATGATAGTCGCTAAATTCGTCATAAACAGTCAGCAGCCGGTTCTGGTCGACGATCCGATGCTGGACGAGCGCTTTATGAGCATGTCGGAGAGCATCATAAGCGGCGTCATAAAATCCGTCATATGCGCGCCTCTTGCGAAAAAAGGGATCTGCCTCGGCGCAATATATCTGGATAACACCGTTTCCAAAAAGAATTTCAACGCCGACGACCGGGATTTCGTGGTCAAGCTCGCCGACGCCATAAGCGGCATGCTCGAGAAGCACGGCCTTTTCGGAGAACTTCTCGACGAATACGACGACATAAAATCGAAGAATGCCAGGATCGACTATTATTTAAACCTGCTCGGCGAGCTTTCTTCCAGGTTCGAGGCCGAGGCTATGGCGTCTGACGCCGATATCGAGAGGATAAAGGCCGCGATCCAGAAGACAGGGAGAAGCCCTCTTCAGTGCTTCATAGAAGAAAAAATATGCGATTTCTCCCGCGTGGAGGAATTCATGGCTTTTTACAGGATCAAAAAAACCGACCTGAAAAGGCTGCGCCCCGATCCGGAGAATCTTCTCGGGATCCCTAAGGACTACGCTTACGCGAGGCTGGTCGTGCCGTTCGACATAATGCGCGCCACGAAGGAAATGTCGCTTGCGATGCTCGATCCGCTCGATCGTTTCACTCAGGACGAAATAACCGCCCAGACGGGCTTTACTGTAAAGCCGCTTCTGTGCGATAAGAAGGATATAGTCGAATATCTCGATAAAATATAGGCCCGCGCTTTTTTAAAGCAGGTCGTGTTTTTTCATCAGGCGCCACAGCTGCACGCGGTTGATGCCGAGATATTCCGCGGTTTTATTGCGGCTGTAATGATTCTTTTTCAGCGCGTCAACGAGCGTTTTTATTTCGGACGAATCTTTGATTGTATCGATGAGCCTTACCTTGCCCGTTTTTTTAAAACCTTTTACTGGTTTGATCTTCACTCTGTATTCTTCGGACAGATGTTCCATTTTTAAAACGCCGCCGCCGCAGAAGATATATGCGTGTTCCAGCATGTTATATAATTCCCTGACGTTTCCCGGGTATTCGTAAGAGAGAAGGAACTTGTGTATATCACGCTCGATCTTAACGATATTCCTGGAGTATTTGTGGTTGAAGTCCTTCATGAAGCGCTCTATCAGAAGCTCTATGTCGTCTAACCTTTCATT
>CAZKCG010000002.1:176981-253012 GCA_964551445.1 uncultured bacterium
TTAAAAGGCTGTCCAGATCGCGGTTCGTCGCGGCTATTATCCTTACGTCGGATTTTTTCACGATGTTTCCGCCCAGCGGCTCGTAGGTCTTGTTCTCGATGAAATTAAGAAGTTTGACCTGCGTCGAAAGCGTCAGGTCGCCGACCTCGTCAAGTAATATCACGCCTCCGTCCGCAATTTCGAATTTTCCCGGCTTGTCTTTTTTCGCGTCGGTAAAGGCGCCCTGGACGTATCCGAAAAGTTCCGATTCAAGCAATGTTTCGGGCAGCGATCCGCAGTTTATTATATGGAACGGCCTGCCGCCGCGCGGGGAAAGTTCGTGTATGGTTTTAGCGATGAGACTTTTTCCGGTCCCGGAAGGGCCTTCGATAAGCACGTTGCAGTCGCTCTGGGCGACGGTCGGAAGTATGCTTATTATTTTTTTCATCTGAGCGCTCTGTCCGACTATGTCGTGGAAAGTGTTTTTGTCGAGAAGCCTTTTTTTAGTGAAGCTGACCTCGTCTTCCATGAATTTGCGTTCCGATATGTCCGACAGCGTTCCGATCATTCTGGCGGGTTTTCCATCCGGCGTGGTTTCGGTGATCTTGCCTCTGGATAAGAACCATTTATATATCTTGTTCGCGCACATTATCCTGTGCTCGCATGAAAATTGGGGAGTTTCACCTTTAAGGTGGCTCTGAAGCCTGGCTTCGACCAGGCTCCGGTCGTCGGGATGGATCCTGTTCATCCAGCTGCCGAGGCCTTTTGCGGCGTCCTTATCACGGAATTCCGTAAGCAGTTTCCAGTGTTCCGAATAGAACACCCGGTTCGCGGTCACGTTCCAGTCCCATACGCCGTCGCCGCTGCCTTCAAGAGCGAAGCGCCATCTTTCCTGGCTTTCATGAAGGGCCTCCTCGAGTTTTTTATGTTCGGTTATGTCGGTATGTATTCCTACAAGCGCCATTATTGCGCCCGTTTCATCTTTAAGCGACGCGACTATGATGTGAGCCGGAAACGCCGTCTTGTCTTTTCGGGGGCACATCGTTTCAAATTCCATGTAACCCGAGGTTTGAAGCTGCTCGAATAATTCCTGGTCACGGTTTTTCATATCTTCGGTGAGCCGGATATCGACGAGGTTTTTTCCGAGGATCTCTTCTTTTTTCCACTGAAAAAGGGTTTCCATATGCTTGTTCCAGTAGATATAATTTCCTTTGTAGTCTGTGGCGCCTATCGCGCAATTTATATTCTCTAGCAGGAACGCCTGGAAGCGGATCTGTTCCTCGATGTTTTTCTGGTTGGAAATATTTTCGATCATTACCGCCAGCAATTCTTCCTGCGGCATGAAAGCCTCTATTTTATAATATTTTCCGCTTTCGTGCGAGCCGGTCTCGAATTCAACCGAGCCGCCGGTTTTGATCACTCTGTCCATTTTTTTGATCCATTCGATGCTGGAGTCGGGCCATATTTCGCCGGCGAATTTTCCGATGATTTCACTTTTTTTCGTTTGCGCTAATTTTTCAAAGGCGGGGTTCGCTCCCACGACTTTATAATTTTCGGCTTTATTGGGTTTATCTTCGGTCAGTTCCAATAAAAGGAAGCTTTTCGACATATTGGCAAAGTTTTTGGACAGGATATCGAGAAGGTCGGCGTGATATTTTTTTGACATTGTTTCACCTTTTCAGCATTTTGTTATGGTTAAATTCGTGAAAAATCAACTATCCCGTGGAAAACAAGAAATTGTGTTGCTATATGTTACACCAAACTGCCAAAAATTTCAATATGGTAACACGACTTTTATTTTATTCTTTTGTTTTGGCATATTTTGTGGATAAAACCGATCGTTGAAAAATATGGTGTTTTTGTAACAAACGCTTTCCTGCATTGATTATTCGCGTGGCCGCCCCGGCAATATCCTTGAATTCCTTGGATTTTTTTGAAAAAATTTTGTTGGAATGAAATTTGCCATGGACAGGGGCATACGAAAAAACACAGGAGGGAAAGTTATGACAGTAAAGGGAAATGACGGTTCCATCAACCGCGGCGAAAGCACCGACGGCCTTTTCAAGGCATGCTTTAAAAGAAACATAGGCATTTTCACGCCTGAAATGCAGCAGGTGCTGTTAAATTCGACGGTAGCGATAGCGGGCGTTGGCGGCGTGGGCGGGCATACCGCCGAAAATCTCGCCAGATGCGGCATCGGGAGTCTCGTCATCGCGGACATCGAGCCTTTCGAACATTCCAACATCAACAGACAGAACGGGGCCGCCTTGAGCACTATCGGCATGGCCAAGGTCGACGTCATCGAAGCGCGGATCAAAGATATCAATCCGTCCTGCCGCGTGACGAAATTTTCCGGCGGCGTAAATTCCGGAAACCTTCAGGCGTTCCTTGCGGACGCCAACGTCGTCATAGACGCGATCGACTACTGCGCGCCGTTTGATAAACTCGAGCTTTACAGGCGTTCCAGACAGAAGGGGTTGTTCGTCATTACCGCTCCCGCCACTGGCCTGGGAACGCTTTTAATGTGTTTCGACCCCGATGGAACGACGGTCGAAGAGGCGTTCGCCTATCCGGAGAGCGCCGAGGAGATAGCTAAACATAAGATCCCTATCGAGCGTCTTATGGGGTGCGTCCTGGATTATCTGCCGGCGGCCTATTACGAGGTAATGAAATCCGGCTCGCCCTATATTTCAACCAATTCCACTTCATGCACTCTTTGCGGTTCGATACTAGCGTCGGAATCGATGAAGCTGATCTTTTTGAACGACCGCGAAAACAATCCGGAAAGATATGCGCACATCGGCGAAATGCCCCTGGTTAAGGTCCCGAACTGCCGGCGCATAGATCTTTTCAACTATAACAATGACGGCATTATCAACATTATCACGGGAAAATACGCGCCTGAAAAATCCTTCGGCGCAAAGGCCGGGATGTAGAGGCCAGAACTCGAAATAGTAAAATGGTTAAAACGAACCAATAAAAATTTTTGGAGGTATAGTAATAATGAAAGCAGATCTCACGAAACAGAAAATCTGGAGCGATATCGCGACCGCATACGAAAAAGCCATAGTAAGAACCACTTTTTACCATGAAATGATGGTAGATCTGAAGGTTCAGTTGAAAGGCAGAAAAAACATACTCGATATGGGATGCGGCGTCGGTTACCTTATAAACGAACTGATGAAAGAGGACGGCTCCAGAACGATCGTCGGAATAGACGCCAACCAGTATATGCTCGATATCGCCGGCGACGTCGTGATAGAGGAACGGTTCAGGCGTAACGTCAGGCTGCATCAGGCGGACGCGGCCACTTTCAGGGGAAACGAAGGCTTCGACGCCGTCGTTTCGAGCAATCTTCTGTTCAACCTCAAGGATCCGTACACTTTCCTCGATAATGTTTTTGAAAACCTTAAACCGGGCGGCATATTCGTGCTCACGAGCGCCAAGAACAATCCGAGCCTCGGGCTCGCCATCGGAAGGATGAAGGAAGAGTTCAAGCGCGACGGGCGTTACGATGAACTCATAAAACATGTCGACGTCGTGGAATCGGTCAACGGCAGCTTTATGGGCGATATGAAGACTTTTGATAATCATGAGATCGAAAGGGTTTTGATCGACTTCATAGGTTTCGAAAAAGTAATAGCCAACCATGACTCCTATCTCGGCCAGAATTTCGTCATAGCGGTTAAAAAACCTCAATACGAAGCCAATATAATATATAAGATCCCTAACGAAGAAGAAAAAGAGAAGATGTACAGGCTCAGATATCATTTGCTTCACGATAGATACGGCTTTATTCCGGCCAACGATGAAAGGCGCGAAAAGATAATTCACGACGATCATGCCACGCATTTCATCGCTATGGACTCAAGGACCGAAAGGGTCGTCGGATGCCTGTTCTACCTGGAATACGAGAAAGGCGTCGGATTTCCCGCGGAGAAGGAGTTCGACATGGAGCATTATCTTTCGACCCACGAAAAGCTTTCGACGCCCGGAAGATGGTACGTATTGCCGGCATACAGGCAGATGGGCGTCGGCCGGAAACTCTTCGAGGAATATTTCAAGACATGCCTTGAAAGAAAGGTCACTGGCACGATCTTCAGCATAAATCCCGAAAACGAAAAATTTTTCGAGCGTCTGGGTGCCAGAAAACTCGGAAAAGCCGGAAAAAATTACGTTGAATTCAACAAGCCGGCTCCGACGCTTCCGGTCTATATAGACCTTCGCGCGGGAATGCCGAAATATTTCGATCGCAAACCGGAGTCAAAGTCCGAAAAGCGTCAGTCCGGGAGAGTAACTCCGGTTGAAAATAACGGTTAACGGCGCGCGTCGTGAACGCCGGGTAGAAACTGGCGGCGGGTCCGGACGAAATTAACGCCTGGAAACGCAAAAAAACAGAATAGAAAAGGCCTCTTTTCAGGGCGATATCCGGTTTTTGATGCCGGACATGCATTGTGGAGAGGCTTTTTTGTTATCGAATTGAACAAACAAACCGTTGCCGTCACTCGATGTAACATGAATTTGATTATAATGCCTGCCAAATAGATGCTCTCAAAAAATAAATCTTAAAAAATGTTACATTTTTTAAAATAAAAGTAACAATATTTTTTATAAACATTGATTTTTGAAAGAAAATTTCGTATAATAAAAATATGGCGATGTAACAAATAATTTCGGCGAATGTTTCAAATTGATATGTTTGCGGTTTCCGGCGGAACCGATCGTATCGTGAAAGGAAAGGATATGGAAAAGATATTAAAAGAGGTCAAGGTCGAGCACAACAACCAGACCTATTCGGTGATAGCATATAAAGCGAGCATGGGATATATCGTCAAAGCCTTCCGTAACAATTTCCAGGTCGGTCCTCAATACACGGTTAGTTTTGGAACATACGAGGAATTCAAAACATACGAATACGGCGCCGCGGTTGAAGTGCTTTTAAGAACGGCCGCTAACGATATTATGGCGAAGGCGTCTTAAGAACCGGGATTTCGGGAGAAGGACTGATGCGTATGATCTCGTTCAAATTATTTGCCGAAGATTTTTTAAAGGCGGGCGTCAAAAATTTCGGCTATCTGGAGTTAGTCGGTTGTTACGCGGACGCCGAATTTAACGGCCTCAAATTCGAGTTCGAGCATCCCTACGCTAATTTTTCGCTGAGTATCCGTGCCGTAAGGGTTTCGGACTTCGTCCTGGCGGTTGAATACAGCGTCTCGGGCGGGTGTTATGAGCGTCTTATCGAATTGAAGATAGCCGAACAGATAAATATTTTAAATTCTTCGTGGCTTTCCGCCGATCCGGCGGCCGGGGTCGTCAATATAGAGCTTTCCGGCGGCAAATATGATCTTGCCATTAAAAGCGTCTCGCCGGGCCCCTGTTCTGAAATATCGTTTTGCGCTTCGCCAAGCGATGAAATGGTAATGGGGCTGTTAAACAGCGGCCGCATAGAGTTCGCGGGCGATCATTACAGAATAAAAATCGATGAGTTCATTTACGATTTTTTAGGCATCACTGTTTCGAACGCGGTTCTTTCGGTTAAAACCGAGAAGATCATTAAATCCTCCTGTATTCAAGTTTCAAAATTAGTGCGCCGGAGGTAAACTGATGAAGAATACGATCGAACCAGGCGCGAAAATAATCGGCGATCGCCAGAATTTATTGGGAACGCTCGGCATGTTTTTAAAAAAGCGTGACGAAATTTATATTTTAACGAGTTATCATATGATAGGCGACAGCGAAAAAGTTTTTTATGTGGATGACGATCACCACAAACATGAAATAGCGAAAGTATGCCCTGAACATAGTTGTTCGTTCTTCAAGGTGGATTACGCTCTGGCGAAGTTGAATCCGGGAGTCGGATACAGGAAGGGTTATTTCGCCGCGGAAGTGTCTTCTCGCTGGGAGAACGGGCTCGATCTTTCGAAGATAGGCGCTGCAAATAAATATACCAGCGGGCGCATCGTGACTTCCGACAGTGAGACGATCAGCATAAGCCGGTCGTATAACGGCAGCGATCCGCCGATGATCGAAAGGCTGGATTTCGGCGCCGTCTGGTTTTTTCAAAAGAATGATGTCAAATATCCCGTCGCGCTGAATATTTCAATGGGCGAACGCGCGGACGAGGTGCTGGCGAGCAAGCTGAACATGATAATGTGGTATCTTGCGGATTTTGAGATCGCGTGAGGCCCGCTGAAATAAATTGAAAAACATTCGCGTATTTCGATATCGCATTATTAAAAATGAAATTTTTGCATATGCGGATTAAATTGCGCTGATCAACAAAAATCCGGATTGGTTAAATTAAAAAAATAGCACTAATTGATTATGAAGATATATGTAAAACATTCCAGAAATTAAGCAGTTTTTGTGAATATGGCGCACATGGTGGCGCGGAGCGAGAAGTTATACGAAAAGGGTGCGGCCGACGGGAGCACTATTTTCAAAGATCAATATGCGCGGCAGCGCGGTCTTCCAGACCGCACAGCCGCTAAAACACACATACGATTTATACAAGCTTTTCAATCATGTAGCATTAACCCAAATATAATGACTTGAAAAATTAATAGAAATTTGATATAATAACATTATAATATTAAAATATTTAAATGAGAAAAATAATGAAAAAAAAGTCGATTAAAAATCTAACAATTTTTTTATTTAAAAATAACGTTACAAACATAATCGATTGTGTTGAACATCCAGAACTATGTAAAAATATCATACTTAAAGATGTTTTACCAACTGATGGAATAATTATAATTGGTCAACCATCAATGAATGAACCACATTGGAAAAAATTTTTAGAAGAGGGGGCTAAAGAATCGCTTCCAACTTTAAAAAATTCATCTAACAAAGCAGTTTTATTATTGAAAGTAAACAGTAGGTTCTTTGCGTTAACATTTGGATATGGAAGATACTTATTAAAAGATGAAAATATTGAAAGAAACTTTGGATTAAAAACTGTTGTTAATGCTGTATCTGCAGATATGTTAAGAAGCTTGGATATTTCTAACCTTGAAGAACTAACTGTTCACAAAAAAATACAAACCAGCATTAGTTCGAAACGAGAAGCTTTTAGATTAGATGTTGCAACAGATCTATTGAAAGCGGTTACTGGAAAACCAAGAGAGGCGGAGTATGCTCAAATTATTTCTGGTAGAGAAGCATTAATTATTTCAAGCCGTATTGATTTTAATGAAATTATGGATAAGCTGGCTAAATCATATAATTATTATATTAGCGATGCATATAAGGATAATTTTGAATGGATTGATAATTTAAAAGAAGTAAAAGAAGAATCGATATTATCAATTATAAGGGCAAGTTTGATTAGTGATATAAAAAATAAAAAACTTGATAAAATGCATTTAGCCCCTCCCGAGGTATTAAATTGGGAAACCATTGAAGGTTTTTCATATAGAAAACGTAGAATTGTATCTCTAGAAAATGACATTGATATTGAAAAATATTCTATGTCAATTGATTTGGCATGTTTAACCTGGAAACAACTTAAAAAAAATAAAATATTTGTACATTTTTCAGATTCTGGAACGATTATTCCTAAATGGAGCGTTTTAGATTGTATAAATTATGAAACCGATATTGGTGGAGAAAAATATATATTAACATATAATAGAGTTTATAATGTTAAAAAAAGTTTCGCAGATGAAATTTATGAATCTATAAAATCAATTCCAAACTATCATATTTCACTCTTAGATTGTCCTGCTGGAAAAAATGATGAAGGAAAATATAATGATACATTATCAAAATCTAATTCAAATTTTGTACTTATAGATAAAACTAAATTGAGATACAATGAAATTCGTTCACCGATTGAAGCATGTGATATTTACGTTAAACAAAAACATTTTATACACGTTAAGTATAAATATAGTTCGTCAACATTAAGTCATCTTTTTGCACAAGGAAAAATATCGGGTGAAGCTTTTAAAAGAGAAAAAAAAGTTAGAGAACAATTTAATAAAATTATTAAGAAATTAAAACCCCTTGATGCTGATTTCTTGATTAATGAAAATTCATACAATGCTGAAGAATATACAATAGTTTTTGCGATAATCGATAAATCATCTAAGCCACTTGAAGATTCCTTACCATTTTTCAGTTTACTAAATTTTATGCAAACAGCTAAAGATTTAAGAATGCTCGGCTACAATGTTGTGAAAAGTAAAATCAAAAAAAATTAAATTTATTTAGCAAAAAAACATAATAATTGTTGATAAAATCAAAAAAAATGTATTATAGTATATCAGATTTTATTCGTTATACTATTTTTTTATCGACAATTAATAAGTTTTTGAAATATTTTTAGAAAGGCTAGTTGCCTAAGTATCGATAAAACCATTTTTATAAAATAATATTGAGGTGATTTCATGTCCGCAGCTTATACACATATTGCAATGGTTATCAAAGCTAGTAACAATAACTTAATGGAAGAAAAAAAAATTGATCAACGTATAATTTTAGCGATTTCTAAAAATTTTAAATATTGCGAATTGGGCTCTATAAGTCCTGATTATTCATATTTAGCATTTTGGGCCTATTGGACTTTTCAGGGCAATGAAAAATTATGGTCAGATAAAATGCATTATGAAAAAACAGGTGAATTTATTCATATCGGCATTGAAAAAATTAAATCCATGTCAGAGAGTGTTGAAAAAGATAAATGCATTGCTTGGTTATTTGGCTATGCTTCACATTTGACTACAGACACCGTAATCCATGCAATAGTGGAAAACATTGTTGGCGAATATGATTCTCATAAATCTCAGCATAGAACCTGTGAAATGAATCAGGATGTTTACATATTTAATGAATTTAATTTTGGAAAAATAACAAAATGTGAATATTTTGATGCTGGCATTAAATCCTGTGGGACTAAAACAAAAATTGATTTTGTAATATATGAGTTGTGGAAATACATATTGGGAAAAAATTATAAAGAGCTATATGATAAAAATCCACCCAACATACATCAATGGCACTTTGGTTTCAATAATTGTATAGATAAATTTGCAGATAACGGAGGAATTCCAATATTTTCACGGCACACATTTTGTGAATCTTGGTTAGAACACGTTCAAAAATTATTTTTTAAAACATTTGCTTATTCATATCCATTAAATTATGAAAAAGAATACATCGAAAATTTATTAACGCCGGAAGGCAACATGCATTTTTTAGATATATTTAAAAAAGCCCAAAATCACGTTTTAGATACTTGGAAATACATATCAGACGGTATTTATGGTGATAATAATGATTATAAAAGTAAAATATTAAATTGGGACATGGGAACAGGACGAAATCAACAAACTAAAAAATTTGAATTTTGGGAAGGTGAATTTAAGTGTTAAAAAATAAAATAAAATACATTCTTTTAGTTTTTTTAATAATATTATTGATAACACTCTCAATATTAGGAATAAATTGTTATTATAACGAAAGAGAAACTATCGATTCGTTAAAAGATACTATGCCTCCTAAGATAACTCATTTAACGAAATCTATTTTAGGTACTATCAGATATGAAATAAAAAATCATAGTATTTCGGATGCTGAACTTATTAACATATCAACAAAGCAAGATCCTGAATTAATTAAACCATTTCAGAAATTTGAAATAAAATTAAAGAGAAATCAAAGAAACGTAATATTGATGGTAGGACCACCCAAAGGTGAAAATTGCTGGTTTCAAGATTATAGTTGGTCAGATGATTTAGACTTTAACTATTTAAGAGAGGGTCAAAAAATACCATTTGAAATCACTGCTGAAGTACCATTAAACTAATTATTAGTAATTATTTAATGTCACAGCAGAAGATGCCGGTATTCCATGGCAACCGATATGTTAAAAGTGTAAAAATATAGAGATTCTTGCTCCAACGGCCCGCTCACTGGGCGTTCGCACTGCCGTTGGGAAAAAAGTTGAAGTTTTAGTAAACAAAATCGTTAATCAAAGCCCGAATTAATGTTAATAAAATCAAGTATTTTTTAACAAGAGCCGCGCCCTCTTCGTATAACAATGGAGGCAAACAATGTCTGATGGTGGATATTACGCAATTAAAGGGTTTGCTTTTCAATTTGACAAAACCATTCTAGAACTTTTTAATGAACCCGATGAAAATACATCTATTAATATTGAACAAATTCAAGATATTAGCGGAGAAAATTTTGTGATGCAGGTTAAATATAAAGAACAGCAAGATTATTCTGATAATAAAATAAAAGAACCAGTTATACAGCTTATAGAAGAATTTCAAAAAGATCAAACAAAAGAATATATACTTTATTGCCATTTTAGAGATATTAGTCCAAAAGTAGAGGTTATAGGACTTCCCAAATTAAATAATATTCTTTCTTTATCAACAGGAAAATCGAAGGAATCTGAAAAAATTAACAGAAGAATTAATGATTTGATTCCTACGTTAAAAAATGATTTTATCACTAAGTTTAAACTAATATTTGCGCCAACTTGCGATGCCCAATTTGTTCAAGTTTTAACCAAATTAAAAGCATTACATTTTATAGGAAAAAATGATGATTTAGCAATACTTTTTTATTCAAATATAGTTGATTATTTAAAAAGAATTATAGTTAATAATACAAATCCTACTGAGAGAAAATGCTCTAGAAAGCAATTATTGGATTATATAAAAAATGGGAAAAGACTTATTTTTGATGCTTCTTTTAAAGAATACAAAGGCGACCAAACTTATTTTAATTTTATAAAAACAAAATATATAAAAGCAAGGAAAAACCAGAAAAATCTAGTTATCTTAGGTAATACGGCTATTGATAGCTCTGTTTCTTTAAGTAAACTTATAATTGATATTGTAGAAAGGCATTATAAAAATGCAACTTATGATTTAGAACCTCTTATTTTTATTTTACCAGACAGATTGATATTAGAAGTCAAAAATAATTTAATTGAACATGATATAAATATTAATGATGGATATGAATCAATTTTATTTAAAGAAAAATTATTTTTTCAAGACCCAATAAAAACAAAGAAAAAAATTGGTGCAAGACTTTCTGATAGTTTAGATAAAATTTCATTCAAATTTAGAATACTTTCTAGAACTAAGTTTGAACATATCACTAATCATATGCGTTATCAAATGATATATTATTTTGATTCTGAACTAATAAAAGAATTAATCTCGAGCTCTTTTCTCAAAATTGATGATTTAAATACTAAACAAATACATGATATTTTTAATTTTTAAAGAGGTGTGATTATATGGATTCAGATAATTTCAAAATTATAGGAGTTACTAGAAACGTTGTAACTGTGGAAATACTCGACCCATCACAATTTACAGGTCAATTCAATATCGGAAGTTATATTAAAATACCTTATATAAGTGAATCAAATAATTATATTATAGGAATAATCAAAAATTATAAAATCAAAAATTTAGATTCTTCTATGCCTAATGTAAGTACAGATTCTCCAAATTTTATTATAGAAGTCGAACTAATCGGTTCATATAAAAAAATCAATGAAAGATATACATTTGAAAGAGGTGCTCACGGAATACCTTTGCCGCCGTGTAATGGGATAGAACTTTTAATTGATGCAGATTATAACAATATCTATTCATGTAAAATAACAGATCCGGAAAAATTCATTTTTTCAAAACTTGTTCATACTGAACCGATAGAAGTTCCAGTAAATGGAAATAAATTTTTTAACAAACATTTTGCAATAGTTGGATCGACAGGTTCAGGTAAATCTCATACAGTTGCGAGTGTATTGCAGCAAGCTATTAAGGAAAAAAAAACTGGATTTGAAGGACTTAACAATTCTCATATTGTAATTTTTGATATTCATGGAGAATATAACCAAGCATTTCCAAACGCAAACCATATTAACTCTAATAATATTAAAATTCCTTATTGGTTATTTGACAGTGATGAATTAAGCGATTTATTTATTGAAAGTAATGAGCTTAATTCACATAATCAAGTTTCGCAATTTCGCTATGCTGTGACAGAAAATAAGAAAAAAGAAGATTTAGCAAACCCACTAGAGCGTAGAATTGAGCCCGGAAGAATATATTTTGATTCTCCTTTGAAATTTAAAATAGATGAAGTAATCACTTATATAAAAAATATGAACAAAGAAGTTATTGGAAAACTTGATGGGGAAGGCGTTCCCAAAAAAGCAGATGGAACATTAATTAGAAATAGATTAGATTACTATTATAACGAAGAGATATCTTTTTGTACTACTTCAACCGCGACGGTATCTCGAGCTTCAAACGGACCATTTAATGGTGATTTTGAAAGATTTATTCTTCGTTTAGAAACCATTAGACATAATCCAAGATTAAAGTTTTTATTTGATGATGTGTACAATTTGGCACTGGAAGATGTTTTAAAGCAATTTATAGGGTATATTACACCAAAATCAAATGTTACAATTATTGATTTGTCAGGAATTCCTTTTGAAGTATTGAGCATAACGGTGTCTCTCATTTCAAGATTACTTTTTGAATATGGCTATTATTACAAAAAAATATTAACTGGGGAGGTAACTTGTGAAACTCCACTTTTACTTGTATATGAAGAAGCACACAAGTATGTTCCCAAGAATGATTTAGCAAAATATAGAGCTTCCAAAAATGCTATTGAAAGAATTGCAAAGGAAGGACGAAAATATGGAGTTACATTAGGAATTGTTAGCCAACGTCCTTCTGAAATATCAGAAACGATTTTTTCACAATGCAATAATTTTATTGCAATGAGATTAACAAATCCAGACGATCAAAATTATGTGAAACGTCTTCTTCCGGATAGCCTTGGTGATTTAACCGATTACCTTCCAACTCTTCAAGCAGGTGAAGCATTAATCATTGGCGAATCGATAATAATTCCATCATTAGTTAAAATAAATTTTCCGGAAAATGAGCCAAAATCAACAGATATAAACTATTTAGATATTTGGAAAAATCAATGGAAAGATGTTAACTTTGAAAACATCACTAATGAATGGAAAGGTTAATGATTTACAGCTTTAATACTTTTTAAAATTAAGCCTACTAATAACGCCCGCTGCGCCGGCTTGCAGCCGGCAACAACGGGCGAATAACATCTATGTTTTACAATAAAGGTTACGGCTATTATTATAAACATTATTGCCAGAACGGCGCGCGTTCCTACAGAACGCAACGCCGGGCTGAATAAGCATTAATTTGTTTCCAAGCAGGTATTTCAGAAAAATTTTTATTATCAATCAAGATTTTTGTATTCTAAACTTTTGGCCGCCGGACCAACGCCTAACAATGTCGTTCACGTTCGTCGCACCCCATGGGTGCTCCTCAGGTTTCGCCGGCGTTCGCTCGGACCGTCTTGCTAATGCCCTTGGTCTTGAAGCTCTGAAACAGGGATTTAAAGTTCAAATGGTTTCCACATCGACTTTGATAGATCGTCTTCACGCTTCACGTGCGGACGGCACGAACAAGAACGCATTGAAAACGTTTTGCGAAACGGACCTTCTGATAATAGATGAGCTTGGATTTAAAAAGATAAATCAAGGCTGTATTGACGAGTTCTTTGAGGTTATAAGCCAACATTATGAATACGGTTCAACCGTGATAACGACTAATCGAAGTTTCGAGGAATGGGGCCAGATTTTCGGCGATGCCGTTCTGGCCTCGACGATCATAGATCGGCCTGGTCCACCACGCATATATAGTTAAAATCAACGGCCAGAGTTACAGGATCAAGGACCACATTAAAACTGGAGACCTTGAACGCAAGTGGGGAAAACAGGTGGCCAAGGGTGGGAAAAAGTGATGACCCTTGACCGTGTTTATTGAATTTTCACTAACTCAAAATTATTAAAATTGACAATGAACAATATTAGAAAACATTAATTTACCTGGGGAATTTTGATGACCTTTTGGTGGGGAAATTATCTTGACTTTAACACAGGTATAATTATCAAGAAAAACTTTGATATATTTTCAAAAATCCATAAAATTCGAGGTGCTTTTTGGCGGATTGTTTTTTGCCTGAAATGAGTGATATAAAGAACATAAGCGATTTTATAGCTAAGATGAACATCGATGAAGAAAATCATATCGCTTATTGTGGCACTAATAGCAAAGAGATAGCAAAATATTTAACGGAGTGCATAACCGACATACCGTATTATAAATGCTTTTTAATCGCCAGAGAAAACAGTGAAATTGTTGGCATACTTGGCTTTGATCCCGATCTGAAAAAGAAAAAAGCCGAAATATGGGGACCTTTTATTAACGAGACAAACTGGAACATTTCAAATCACTTTTGGAACAAGATGATGCTTTTATTACCAAAAGAAATTGAAGAAATATGCATGTTTGTCAACGCAAAAAATCATAGATGCTTAAATCTGGTCGATAAGCTAAATTTTATAAAAAAAAGCGAAGAAACGATACTTGAAGTTAGCAGTGATATTGCCAACAAAATCTTTGATATAGATTTATTAGAATTAACAGATGGCTATCAAGATGAAATGAAATCGCTTCATGATAATACATTTCCTGGCACTTACTATAATGGTGAAGAGATAATTACGAGATTGAACGACAATAGAAAAGTATTTATTTGTAAAAATAACATTGAACTGACCGGCTATATTTATGTTGAAGCGGAGCCGGAATTCGGCGAGAGCAGCATAGAATTTTTCACAGTCAAAGAGTCCCACAGGGGCAAAAGCCTTGGAGTAATGCTGTTGAATATGGCATTAAAATGGCTGTTTTCATTCAATCAGATTAAAAGCATTAAACTTTGCGTCAGCTCCGATAACAAAAAAGCCATAAAATTATATGAAAAAGCCGGTTTTAAATTAAAACATCAATTGTATTATTTTTCCAGGGCTGTTTGAAATTAATCCCCATATAAGCGATCGTCGGGCGGCGAATGGCGTGTGACACCGGGAGGGATAAATATATGAACAGTTCCATTAATCCGGTCGCGTATTTCGAAATTCCGGTGACGGATCGACGGCCGCAAACAATAGAGTGTTTTTTATGTGAACTATATTTTTTGTCATATTGCCTTTATTCCATACTTAACTCGATTTAATAACCGAATAATTTATATTATTAAAAGATCATTATATCATACTCGGAAGATAAATGCGAGTAATTTCGTTAGATAACACATTACTTAAATGTTCTGAAAAACATTAAAATCAACATTTGCCGCGGCCGGAGGAGAGCGGGCCGACGCCTGACATGGGAGCATTTGCATTTAAAGCCGGCAAGCCGACCGCTGCCGGAATGGCTTGGCCGGTCGATGCATTAATGTCTGGTTCCGGCGCAAAGCTTAACCAACGATCACGCAAGATCCTTATCTGGAAAGGTTAGTCATAATACGGAGCAGCCGTTAGTTGATCATCGCCTTTAAAACATTGACTTATAAAAAAGACTGTGATAGGATTAGAAAAGAAATTTTGAAAGAGGATAAACATATGAACCGTTCCATTAATCCGGTCGTATATTTCGAAATTCCGGTGACGAACATCGAGAGAGCGATGAAGTTCTATACCGCGGTATTCGGGTTTGAATTTGCAAAGACCAGCATAGACCACAATGAAATGGCGCTTTTTCCTTTTGACGGCAAGAATTCCGGGATCACCGGAGCGCTTGCGCGAGGAGAAATTTATATACCATCTAAATCCGGAGTATTGATCTATTTCAATACCGGAGACATCGAAAATACGCTTTCAAAAGCTATGCAAAATGGCGGACAAACGCTTTACCCGAAGACCTCTATCGGGGAACTCGGCTTTGTCGCTGAATTCGAAGACAGCGAAGGAAATCGGATAGCTCTGCATTCACTAAAGGGATAGCGCCGAATAAACCGAAAAAAATAATGTCTGCGGCCCTTATAATGCAAATAGGGATCCACGGCGTCATTTAACTTTTGGATCTTACGAAAATATTCAAATTCGTTTATAAAAGGAGCTTTTATTATGATGAAAAACGCTTTTATGATAAGTCTGTTGATAATTACGCTATTATCTCCCGCGGCCGCATTTGGCGCAGACACTCTTCACCGGGAAGGCAAAAAAGAGATCGCCAATCATCCGGAAACCAAGAATTCTAATGGTAAAATTTATGATCAAAATGCAAAAACGATGTATAGCGAGAACGACGCTATAGCTTTCGTGTACAGCTGGTTCGCCGGGTTCGATCATCAGGCGGACATAAAGTTTTTTATAGATCATATCGACGCCGAAAAGGTCGATATGCATTTTCCTGATTTTCCGATCGCGAGTATCGCGGATTTCACTCGGTGGTACGCGGGCGTGATCGAGAACATACAATGGAATTCTCATCACCTTACAAATATGAATGTTTCCGGCGATGAAAAAAACGGATTTTCAATAAGTTTTGACGTCAACTGGAAGGCGAAAACATATAAAGGCGAAAACTTCGATATGAACGTCCATCAGGATTGGAAAGTGATCGTGGACAAGAACGGAAAATTCATCGTCAGCAAACACAGGGTCAGTATGATCGATAAAAAATAAGGCGGCGCAAAATAGTTTGTGTAAATCCGTATTTTTTAAAGACCGCTTAACCGCTGAATAAATACCGTTATCAGCTCAAAAGAGCTGTGACGAAAGAATAATAGAATATAATATATTTCGAAATTATAATTTGCTTCTAATTACATTGTAAAATTTGCGTTTTTGTGGTATCATTATAATTATTGAAAAGCCCCGTTATAAACGGTCCCGGATCACGGGATGGAAAAAGGGGATACATATGCCATTCTTAATAAATTTCTTGTAACTGTCATTTCATTTTCCCAATATTAATTACAATTTCCGAAATATCGTCGCGGCGATCTCTTTGAGCTTGCCGGAACAATAATAAAATAGAAAAGGGTGATGTAAAAATGTCAGTTAATTTTTTAAAAAGACTCGTAATATTTCTCATGGTCATTTATTCCATATTCGGAATGTCGAATGTTTCCTCCGCTGAGATGCGTTTCGTGCATTCAGGCGGCGCGTTCAATTTCTCAATTGCGAGCGACGGATGGCTCGGCGCCCCGAACGAACCTGATTATCTTGGAATCATGCCTGAAATGACGCTCGTGCGCGATGCCGCGGATGAAAAGATAGTTCTTTCGGTGTCGAAACTCGATCCGGGAATTTACTCGTCCTCGATCAGCGGCGCTTTTGATATGATCTCCGGAAAAATAAAAGATGACCCTTCGGTTTTCGTGGTGTTGTCGAATTCATTTTCGCATAACGGCGTAGCCTTTAAGGACATAATATTCAAGAAAAAGACGGACCTTTTGAACACGCGCGCGCTGATCGTTAAAGATCTCATGAGATCGCCCGCCGCGGCGCAGGAGATGCTGCTCATAATTTTTCATTTTTCAAATAAATCGGACCTGGTTGAATCATCAGGGGAAGTCGATTCACTCGTGAAATCATTCAGCTTCGGGACCGGACTCGCGAACGTGGTAAGCCGCAAATTCATCAACAAGCCTTTCGACGCCATCGGAGAATTTTTAAGCCTTAACGAGACCAGGAACGGCGAAGCATGGCTTTTATCGGAAGGCGTCAAGGCGCCCGTCTATAGCGGCGATCATCTCATCAAACTCGGATCGGTATTAGAAACGCTCGATTCGTCGTCGGCGCTCAAACTTAACGACGGCACGCTTTTTTTCGTGAACCAAAATTCGAAATTGAATTTTCATAATATCGGCGAAGTTGAAATGGCTCACGGCGAAGTTTTAATGATGACCGAAAGACTGAGCGGCGTATTCGATCTCAACGCAGGAAAATTCGTCAAAATCAGCACCGGCAGCGGAAAGATCCTCGTTTCATTGAGGACTGACGAAGAGGCTTCGATCAGTGAATTAAAAATATCGGTTCTTGCCGGGCACTGCGATATCAGAGCTGAAAATATCCGTAAAAACTCGTTCAAAAAACAGACCCTCAACGCCGGCCAGACCGTTATCGTAAAGATCACGAATTCGGGAACGGTCAAATCGTTCAAGGCGGAAAACGGCGGATCAGAATCAGCCGCCGGCGGATCGGACCAGTGGGTCGCGCCTCTGATGACGCACAAAACATACAAGACGCAGGCCTATCTTAAAAAAATACTGGATTATAAAAAATAATCTTTAAATTAAAAAAAGCGCGCTTTAAATTTCAAAGGACCGGCTTGGCGGCGTGAAATTTGAACCCGGGTTATAAAATTAGTTTGTTCCATCAGATCGCCTCTTATCCGTTTCCGGTATTTCATTATACCGTCGGGATAAGAGGCGATCTTTTTACGCGCCGGTTTCAAAAAATAAATATTGAAACCGATAGTTTTTTGAAGTATAATTGCAGGCGTATGTACCTTGCGATAGTATTATTTTTCAGCGGTAAAAACCGGAGGCGTAATGAATATAAGTTTTAGAGAAGTGAAAAAAGATTCGCTCGATGATTTTATTTTAATTTCAAAATGGAACAATGACGCTTCCATTAAACATTTTGTCACTCCGAATTTTACCGGCGGAGACCTGCCTGATTCGACGCCTGAGCAATTATTGGAAAACGCTTTAAATAAGTCAGCGACTCATTTTTATATTATACTGGCCGACGATATCGCCGTCGGTGAATTTTCGATACAGATAGATCCGCCCCAGCTGCATAAAAAAATTGAAAATACCGGATGGATCGGAATTACTATTGGAGAAGAAAAATATCGCGGCCGCGGCATCGGATCCGCGGCGATCAAATTTATGGAAGATAAATGCCGGGAGCTGGATCTGGTAAGGATCGAGCTCGGCGTCTTCGCTTTTAACCATAACGCGATAAGATCGTATCTGAATGCGGGTTACAAAGAGTTCGCCGTTCTTAAGGATTTTACTTATAATGACGGAAAATGGCATGACGATATCCGGATGGAAAAGTATCTGCGGGATTAAAAACATTACAAAATGAGGTTTTAAAAATGTCAAAGGTCTATTTCAAGGCGATAGATTCATATTCTAAGATCGATGAAATAAATGCCGGGGCCCGGGAACTGTTAAAAACGGTTATTTCAGCCGAAAAAATCGAATTGGAAAGGGTAATTCCGTTAAAGGTCCATTTCGGCGAAAAAGGAAACGACGCTTTCATCGCGCCGAAATATTATGACGGTATAATCGATTATTTGAATATGGAGAAGATAAACAGTTTTTTTATAGAGACAAACGCTATCTACAGCGGCTCGCGCATGAGCCGGGATAAGCATAAAGAACTCGCACGGGAACACGGGTTCACAAGGCTTCCGATAGTTATCGCCGACGGCGACCGCGGCGAGGATTTCGCTGAAGTCGCGATCGACGGCAAACATTTTAAAAAATGCAAGATCGCGGGTCAGATAGCGTCGAAAAAGCAGCTGATCATTTTAAGCCACTTCAAAGGGCATATGATGGCGGGTTTCGGCGGGGCCATCAAACAGCTTGCCATGGGGTGCGCGGCGCGCGGCGGAAAGCTTGAACAGCATATAGCGGCCAAGCCTTTTATTATTCCTTTTTTTATGTGCAAAAAGTGTATGACGTGCGTGAAACATTGTCCGGCGGACGCTATCCACATCGGTTTTTATTCGTGGATCGACACGAAGAAATGTATCGGCTGCGCCGCCTGCATCGCCTGGTGCCCGCACAAGGCGATCTATCCGAATATATTCCGCGCCCAGTTCTCTTATAAGTTCAGGGAGAAGATCGCTGAATACGCGCTCGCGGCCCATCAGGGAAAAAGAAATATCTATATCACATACGCTTTTAATCTGGCGAAAGGCTGCGACTGCGAGGGCCATAAAATGAAAATGGTCGCGAAGGATCTCGGCCTCTTCGCGTCCGTCGATCCAGTCGCGATAGATTCGGCATGTATGGACATGATCGATAAGAACGAGGGCCGGAAAGTTTACGGCGGAAGAGACTCTCTCGATTACGCCGATAAGATCGGCCTGGGTTCTAAAAAATATGAACTGACGGCGGTATAAAATTAACATTTAAATGAGATGCCGGGTTCGAGCCGACCGCTGCAGGAATGCATTTTGAGGAAAATTCATGGCTTGTCATTTGACGGAAAGATGCCGGAATAAAAGAAGAAATAACTTATAAAATTTTGAAAGACGGGTGGGTAAGATAATTAAATTAAAGCTTTTTGGTTCGATTTTGGTTTCAATTACCGTAGTAATTCTTTGGGTTTTATCAGGAAATGCCGATGCGCAGATCGTTGCATATAAGAAGGCCGGGCCGAAAGCGCCATGCGTCGGAATTACCGTGGATGAAAAGATCAAAATTCATTCGGGGCCGTGCGCGACCTCTGAAGTGATAGCGGTTATCGCGAAGGAAATGGAGACGGTCGAAGTGAACGAGATAACTTCGTTGAATTACAAAATTCCCTTCAGCGATCCCGAGGTCGAATATCCCTGGATCGGAATTAATTATAAAAGATCGAAGAAAGGATATATTTCAGGGCGTTACCTGGAAATGTTCGAGACAGCTGAAAAAGCTGAATATTTCGTTAAAAAGAATATCGAATTCAGGAAATTTATAAAAGGGAAATGGAAATTTGTTCCGCCCGAAGAATATAAATATCTTAACTATAGTTATAACTTCGTGGTCACTCTCAACGAGAATGGCACTCTTGCTATGAAAGTTGACGGCGTCGTTGGCGATCATCTTGAATGGGAAGAAGGGACCGGCCGCTATTATTTCAATCTTCCCGGAAAACGGTTTAAATTTTATGCCAGGCTTAAGGGTGAATTCCATCCGGACGGGATCTCGTGGGAGAAATACTTCCAGTTTGAAAATAAAGACTCTGCGGAACTGAAAAAACTCATTAAAGAATTCGAGCATTATAAAAGATACAGAGCGTTTGAGATCATCGCCGAAGACTGGGAACATGATCTGCAAGATGTTCTGGTAAAACCGGATCCGAAATAAAATAGCGGGAAGGCCGCGGCCGTCACAATTTAAAAATCGCGTCGGCGACCGTGTCGACCAACTGATGAGCGAGCCACGGTGCAAAAATTGTTCCGGACCTGACGTATGAAACGGCGAAGCACAATCCGCCTATGAAGACCGTGAACTGTAAAAATGGCGGGTATTTATAGTGGACCAGGGCGAAAAGAACGCTTGAAAAGAAGACCGCGGGACGGATGTTTCTGAAAAGATAATAAAACAGGGGGAGCCAGAAAGCCCGAAATATTATTTCCTCGTAAAAATTCGAGAACATGTTTCCCGCTATCGACCGGTGATCGATCTTGAATTGAAAATTCAATCCGTAATAAAGCCACTGCGAAAAGGCGAAAGCGATCACCGGCATTCCCCAGAGCATTCCCTGTAAAATTGAATCTTTCGTCACGGCCCATGAAACTTTTTTGAAAATTTTGTAATGCGTCAGAATGCGAAGGCACGCGAAACAGAAAAGGCAGTCGGACATTCCGAATATGAAGATGTGTTTGAACAGCAGGCCAGGACCCGGATCGTTCGGGAGCGCGTGAAAGCGCAGCGCGCTGATGAAAAGCGGATCGAAAAACAGCACCCAGAGAATGGACGCCCCGACCAGCGAGGAAAAAATAATGATCCTTTGTTTCAGAGAATGCTCATTTTCTAATATTAAATTTTGTGAATTTATATCCATTTTCATTGAAAAAAATCGATCTTAGAGAACACACATATATTTCACGAAATTCATTATAGCATAATTTTTTGCTGAATTCAAATCTCGGACCCGGTCATTCGGACATATAGCTTATAAGCGGGCGGGCCCATACTTTAAATAAACGGAGAGGACCGGAATGAATAATACGATCCCTCATTTTATCGCGGAAAAATACGCGGCCGGCGTTATGCGCGGCGGCATGGATGCCGTGACGATGTTCATGGATATTTCCGGCTTTACTCCCATGACCGCGGCCCTCGTAAAAAACGGCAGGGAAGGCAATGAGGTTTTAAGTTCGATTTTAAACCGCATCTTCACGCCGGTCATCGACGCAATTTATGAGTCGGGCGGATTCGTATCGGTTTTTGCCGGGGACGCCATGAGCGTGATCTTCGCGTTCGATGAAAATGCCGGTTCTGAAACTACATTTGATAATTCCATCGGATGCGCGTTCAAAATTAAAAAAATATTCGAAGCGGCCGGCGTTCAAAATACGCGATTCGGCGTTTTCAACCTGACGGTCAAGATCGGTATGTCTTTTGGCGAAGTTAACTGGCGCATCATCGAAAACAATATTCGTAATTCATATTATTTCAGCGGCGCCGCCGTCAGCGGTTGCGCCGTTTGCGAACATCAGTGCGCCCCCGGCGAGATCGTCTTCGACTGGAATTTATACCAAAAACTTAACGGCAAAATCACTTTGCGCGAAAAAAGTTCCGGATATTATATTGCCGATCATGGTTCAGCCGTATCTGAAACCATAAAAAAAGCAGACCGGGTTCCTTCAATTTCTCCGGGGATAATCGAGAAATTCACGCCGCGAACGATAATAAATATCACGGCGCGCGGCGAATTCAGAGATATAGTCTCATGCTTTATTTCTTTTTCTCAGCAGGGAGATATTCCGGCGGGTATCAACGATATCACGGCCCTTGCGCATGACTACGGCGGCTATTTCGCGTGCGTCGATTTCGCTGACAAGGCCGGGGTTATACTCGTTCTTTTCGGCGCTCCGAGCGGCCGCGAAAAATTGTTCGAGCGTGCCGTGTTTTTTTCCCGCGATCTTACGGAAGCTGCTAAGAATAGAGCTCTGTTTCCCGTCCGGATCGGCCTGACCTTCGGGACGGCTTTTACCGGCTTTGTCGGAAGCGATAAACGCTCGGAATACACGGCCCTCGGTTCGGTCGTGAATCTTGCGGCCAGACTTGCCATGAGCGCCGGATTTGGAGAGATACTCATGGCGCCGGAATTTTTTGAAAATATTAAAAAGACCGTTGCGGCGTCCGGTCCGGTCGGGATGCGGTTCAAGGGTATCGAAGAAACGGTCCCGGTTTATAAATTATCCGGTTTAAAAGTTTCGCGCAGAGTTATGGACCCCGAGCCTGAAAATTCAATATCTGATAAATTTATCGGAAGGGAAGCCGAACTTGAAGAAATATTGAAATATCTTCATCCGCTGGAAAAGAAAAAATTTGGCGGAATAATATGCGTTAACGGCGCAGCCGGCTCGGGGAAAACCCGTTTCGTGAACGAATTAAAGAACAAACTCGCGGCCGGGTATAGCTGGTTTCACATGCCCTGCGACCAGATACTGCGTAAAAGCTTCAATCCGTTCATCCATTTTTTGAAAGATCGCTTCGGCCAAACGGCCGGGCCGGACAGAGGTTCATTTGAAAATAAACTCGAAGAGCTTATTCGGAAAACCGCCGATCGAGAGATCGCGGACGAACTTGTTCGGACGGCTTCTTTTCTGGGCGCTCTGCTTGGCCTTGCCTGGAAAAACTCGCTTTTTGAAAGTTCAGATGCCAGGACGCGATACATCAATACGCAATACGCCGTGAAAAATTTCATCAGGGCGGAGTGCGCGATAAAGCCGGTTATCATCGAGATCGATGACGGGCACTTTATAGACCGCGATTCGCTGGCTCTTTTAAAAATTTTAACGCGTAACGCCGAAGATGTTCCGTTCGTCATAATATCGGAATGCCGATATAATGACGACGGTTCGAATTTTTCGTTCGGCGTAAAAGATGTTCTGGAAAAGAGGATATCTATAAATTCTTTTGACGCAGCCGCATCGCGCCTTTTCGTTGAGTCGCTTATAAATAAGACCGGCACCGTTCTCCCCGAAAAGACGCTAGGATTTATAATGGAGCGAAGCGGAGGCAATCCATTTTATATCGGACAGATAACTATTTATTTAAAAGAAAGCGGATTGGTCGACGATAATTTCGTTCTTATTCCAGGCCATTTCGAAATACCCGCGGGCATAAATTCTATCATCGTGGCAAGGCTCGACAGGCTGGCCGCCGATCTGAAGGAGACCGTCAGAACGGCCTCCGTGCTCGGCCAGGTTTTCGCTGTAAATATTTTGCTTTCAATGCTTGATAAATTAAATATAGCCGATAAACCAGGTTTTGAAAAATGCCTGAGTGAAGGCGAAAAACAGCTTCTATGGGAAACCCTGTCTGAATTCAAATATATTTTCAAGCACTCGCTGATAAGAGAAAGCATATATTCAATGCAGCTTAAAGAGCGGCTGCGGATCCTGCACCGTACGGCGGGTGAAGTTATAGAAAGACTTCACGGCGGTGATTCGGCGCAATATTATCCGGAGCTCGCGAATCATTTTGAAAATGCCGAGGTCTATGATAAAGCTCGAAACTATATTGAAAAAGCCGCGAAGACCGCCGCCGATAATTATCAGAACGATCTGGCGGTAAGTTATTATGACCGGCTTTTAAATATATTATCGTTCGAACAGGTTCGAAAGCATAACAATGATGGTCGGGATGTCCATTATAGCGATGCTCGCGAGAACGGCCGGGATAGAAACGAACGCAATGAAGGTAATGGCCGCAATGACCGAAGGGAACTTGAAAAAACACGCCCGGCGCGGGAGATCATCGTCAATAAAGAGGATATCCTTTTTAAAAAGGGCAGTATATTCGAAGTTACCGGCGATTGGGACAAAGCGGACGCGGCGTTTCGTGAAGCGTTAAAACTGTCGCTGCGGCTGCGGGATAAAAGGCTTGTCGCCAAAAATTATCTTTTCATCGGCGTTATCTGTTCGAGCAAGGGAAATTTTAAACCGGCGATGAGATACCTTCATAGAGCGCTGAAAATATTTGAAGCGTTACGCGATATGCAGGGTGTTTCGAAAGTGGCGGGGCATATGGCATATATTCATCTGAGCGTCTGCGAGTTCGATCGCGCTATTGAACGCTTCAACCAGAAATTAAAAATATGCCGCCGGCGAAAAGACAACCTGGGTATTTCGCATGCCGTTGGAAATCTCGGCATAATCCATTTCAGGCTTGGAAAAAACGATCTGGCGATGAAATGTTATGAAAAACAGTTACAGATTTCAGGAAAGATAGGCGACAAAAGAACCGTTTCGGCCGCTATCGGAAATATGGGAACGGTCCATCTGGTAAAAGGCGAATATGATCTTGCGGTGAAATGTTATGCGCGTCAGAAGAAGATCGCGGTTCAACTGGGAAACCGTTCGAGCGTGGGCGTCGCGGTTGGAAACATCGGGGCCATTTGTTTTATGAAGGGGCGGTATAAAAGATCGCTTTCTTATTTTGAAGAACATCTTAAAATATCGCGGGAGATCGGCGACAAATACGGAATGGCCATATCGACCGGAAACATCGGTGAAGTTCACAGGATATTAAAGGATTTTGCTAAAAGCGAAGAATATTTGAACGAAGCCATACGCATAAAAAAAGAGATCAACGCGCTCTATTATCTTTGTAACAGCCTGTTCGCGAAAGCGGAATTATTTTATGACATGAAAAAGATCGACGAATCGAAAAAGTTATGCTGCGAGGCGATGGAAGTCGCCATGGAAGCCAGAAATGAAGAACAGATCTTCAGGATAAAGCTCCTCGACGCCAGAATAAAATTTGAATATTCTAAAAATATAAAAGATAAGGACGCCGCTGTTGAGATACTCCGGAAAATGCTGGCCGGTGAAAAAAACGAGGAATATATCGCGGCGTTAAATTACGAACTCTATAAAATGCATGCCGGAACGCCTGTCGCGGAATTGAATAATAAGCGTTATAAACCGGCTTCCGCCACCGCGTGTTCCGATGATGGAAAAACAAAGGCGCGATATAAGAAAAACGCATTGGCATTGTATAAGAAGCTTTACTCAAAAACGCCTAACGCCGAATATCTTCAAAGATTAAGAGAGATCGAAAAAGATACGCGCGGGTGAAAATTTCTTGACTTTTATAAATCGCGGTGATAGAATAAAAATAGCACAACTTCATATTCCTTTTTAACTGCCGGATGTATAGGCCGGCGATCTCTTTCGAACTGACGGACGCATGGGCCGCCTGTATACGCGAAAATAAAAAGGAGCAACTTTTATGACAGGCTTTAATTCATTTAAGTCCATGGTCGAGGCCGACCTTCTTATCTCTTTTTTCGATCTAACCAATTTCGTGAAGATCAGCGGCGAGCGCACTTCGCCTGAACTGTTCGGGCTGCTTTCCGAATTTTACGAACTCGCGGGCGATATCATCGAAGCCGCCGGCGGTAAAGTTATTAAATTCATTGGCGATGCCGGACTTGCTATATTTCCGGAGGCTATGGCGGATAACGGCGTTCTGGCTCTGATGGAACTGAAAATGAGATCGGAAGCCTTTTTTGCCAGCCGGAAAGTCAATACAAGGCTTATCGTGAAAATTCATTTCGGTTCCGCCGCGTGCGGACCGCTCGGAGTTTCGGGCGATAAACGCTTGGACGTCATCGGCGAATCGGTTAATACCGCGGCCACACTGGCGTCGAAGGGATTCGCGATCAGCCCGCAGGCTTTCAGGAAGCTTTCGGCGGAAACGCGGAAGCGCTTCAGAAAGCACACTCCGCCTATAGTTTACATTCTCACAGACCAGAATTAATTTTTGGGTGACGAACGCGTTTTAAAATACGGCCGGCGTTTTCTGGCATATTTTGCTATGACTGAAACACCCGGCCGATATTGGTGACGCGGCTTTTTGTGACGATAAAAGAGAGGAATAAAAATGAGTTTTTTTGAGAGATTGCCAAAGATAGAATTACATATACACTTAGAAGGCGCCATACCTTATGAGGCGCTGTTCGAGCTGATCCAAAAGTATGGCGGAGCCCCGGAAATAAAGGGACCGCAGGATCTTGAAAATAAATTTATATTCAGGGATTTTTCGCATTTCATAGAGTTATGGTCGTGGAAAAACAAGTTTTTAAGAGAGTATGAGGATTTCCGTTTTATAGCCGAAAGCGTCGCGCGTGATCTGAAACGCCAGAACATAAGATACGCGGAGATGTTCGTTTCGCCTTCAGCGTTTAAAAAGATCGGCCTGACGCCGGCGAATATAATTGAACAGGTATCGGCCGGATTTAAAGCCGTTGACGGGATCAAAATTTCTCTGATAGTCGATCTCGTTCGTAATTACGGTCCGGAAAATGAATTGGTAACGCTTCACGAGATCGAAGAAACTAAGAATTCGGGTGTAATAGGAATTGGTCTTGGCGGAAGTGAAAAGGAATTTCCTCCGGAATTATTCGTTGAATTATTTGAAAGAGCCAGAAATATGGGATTTAAAACCACCGTTCACGCGGGAGAAGCGGCCGGGGCGCAAAGCGTTAAAAACGCCATAGAGAAGCTTTTGCCGGACCGTATCGGTCACGCGGCAAGAGCTTGCGAAGATGAAAATTTATTGAGACGGATATCGGAACTTAAAATACCGGTCGAATTATGCCCGATCTCTAATTTAAAAACACGCGTCATTGCGTTGCCGGAACTTTACCCGCTCGATAGATTCATAAAAAACTCGATAGCTTTTTCAATAAATACCGATGATCCGAAAATGTTCGGCAACAGCCTCGCGGAAGAATATTCCCTTATCGAGAGTTTGGGATATACTAAAGCTGAGGCGGCGGAATTTGCGTTAGGCGCTATTGATACCTCGTGGCTTTCGCCGGATGAAAAGCGAACGATGAAAAATGAATTTTCAAAAGAATATTCCGTGATAAAAAGTGAAATGAAAATTTAGAGATTGTTGTAAAATATTCATTTTTATTGTATAATAAATTTCTGCTATAATAGCGGTAACAAGCGTTATTTAGCCTGGCGCGCGATTTTGAGCCACGGAATGATGCGGCTTTGAATCCAACCGCTGCGGGAAAGAGTTTCCCGGAAAATTCAAGGTTTTTATATCCGGCGGCAAAGCCCGAGCAGAAGAGAATTAAACCGGATGGTAACGATAATTTATAGGAGGTATCATGTTTAAAAATATTACATTATTTATCTTATTGGGGGTCTTCGTATTTATAACGCAGGGGAAATGTTTCGCGACGGATGAAGCGTCGCTTGTGCCTGTATGCATTGACGGCGATTACGGATATTGCGCCGGTTCGGATCGAAACATCGTCATAAAACCACGATTCGCAAGCGCAGGACGGTTTTGCGAAGGCCTGGCGGCCGTGGCGGTCCGCACGAACGAGGTCGAGATCAGATACGGGTACATAAATTCGAGCGCCAAATTTGTGATAGAGCCGAAATTCGATCTGGCGTGCGATTTCGACGGCGGCCTCGCCGTTGCGGTTATCGGGAAAAACGAAAAAGCAAAAACCGGATACATAGATAAGAACGGAAATTTCGTTATCCAGCCGCAGTTCGGCGTCGCCGGGAGTTTTCACGAAGGCCTGGCCGCGATAAATTTATTCAATCCATACGAGGTCGGGCTTGAGATACTTTCCGGCCGGAAGGGATTCAGCGGGAAATGGGGATTTATAGATAAAACCGGAAAGATCACGATAAAAGCGGCATTTGACTACGCCGAAGATTTCAAGGGCGGCCGGGCTAAGGTCACGCTCAACGGCAGTTCATATTATATTGACAGGCAGGGCAAAAAAATAGACTGATATCGCATCATGAAACAGAGCCTCTCAAAATCTCAAATTCAGAACTTGCCGTGCCGCCGGCGTTTTAGTTAATGTATGTTCAGGTATTGGCCGGAGAATATATGCAAACATGGTTCACCGAAGAAAAAATAGATGAAAACACTATAGCGATAAGCGAATATGGACATTTCGAAGAAACTCATTCATATTTGCTTATCGGGAGCGAGCGTTCTTTGCTGATCGACTCCGGTTTGGGAGTTGCCGATATCAGGCCCGTGATCGAAAAATACACGGATAGTAAAAAACTGATGGTCGTCGCGACCCATGTGCACTGGGATCACATCGGCGGACATCGGTGTTTTGAGGATATATTCGTAAATAAGAATGAAACGGCATGGCTTGCGGATGAGTTCCCGCTTCCGCTGTCTTTCGTGAAGAAATATTTTGCCGGCGGTTGTTTTAAAAACGGAAAACCGGCCTGGTTTGATCTTGACGGTTATACCATCCATAAGATCAAAAATTTTACAGCGATATGCGACGGGCATATATTCGATCTCGGGGACCGGAAAATAATTTGCGTGGACACTCCCGGACATTCTCCTGGGCATATGTGCTTTTTCGATAGTAAGAACGGGTATTTATTTTCGGGCGATAATATTTATCACGGCATCATTTATTTGAACTATCCATCCACCGATCCAGCGGAATATAAAAGGTCAATAGATAAATTGACCGGGTACAGATCTGGAATTACCAGAATATTGCCGGCTCATCATGAAATAAATATCAATAGCGATCTGTTGGACGAAGTGAAATTATTGGTGGACGGCCTGGAAAAAGAAGGTAAGTTAAAACATGGGACCGGAAAGGTTGAAGGCAAAAAAATCGCGCTACTGTTGTGAAACGAATATGACTGTTTTTCTAATGTTCTTATCTGCCGCACATTATAATTTCAAATCCTACCTTAACCCGGCCGATGATCCGGCCCGCGAATCTGTGCTAACGCTTTTTTAAAATATATGTGACTAAAGAGAAAAACAGCACAAGCGTTGTCCCGCCCCTTGCGGAAGTGGCTGGCGGATACGCCGCCGGGGAGGGTAAGAGATAATATGCCGAGTTATCTTTACAGTCATAAAAAATAAATGAAAATTTTGAATAGAATTTTCTCCCGGCGTGTTATATTAGTAGAGCGAAAAATAAAGCGGGTATTTATGCGTGAAGAACATAAAAAATTGATCGAGGAGCTTTTCGAGAAACATTCGAACCGGCTTTACGCTTATATGCTGGGCGTGCTTTCGGATCCTGAAGAAGCTCGTGACATCGTGGCTGAAACTTTTTTGCGCGCTTCACGCGAACTCGAACTGATAGAACCCGGAGCGAATGCGAGATCATGGCTTTTCACCGTCGCGACGAATCTGGCCAGAAATCATTTGACCAGATTTGTCAGAAGGATTTTGCGGGTCTCATCTCAATTCTTCGACATGTTTTCTGACGGACGAGATAAAACATTTGAATCTGCATCTCAAAACTTTGAGTATAAAAAGCTCGCGGGATTAATTGAAAAATTCGATCGACGGGAGCGCGAGCTTATATATCTTCGATTTTACGAGGACATGACATATAATGAGATAGCGTTGATAACTAAAATGCCTGAAGGAACCGTATCCACACTAATTCGCCGCGCGCTTGGGAGGCTTGAAAATGAATTACAGCGATAAAGAAAAAAATAACGGAGAACAGGAAGGCCGTTATTCGGAAATAGAACTTGCGGCTAAAAAATATTTTGCCGGCGCCGATGTCTCGCGGATCGAATTACCGGATGGACGGCATATACTTGATAAAGTTCTCAGAACATCGGATGAGCCCGATATTAATGAGTGCATAGGCCTTTTATATATGGCGGCCTGCGCGATATCGATCATCGTTCTTTATGTTTTGTTCGTGTACGGCGGCGCGTCGATGGGTGAAAATGACGATAAATTATCGCGGTTTTCAATTCCAGGAGGCCGGATCGTCGAAATACCTTCGACAATGAATGGGATATCCGAACCTGCGGCCGTTTCAATGCCGATGATGCAGGTTCAAAGTTCGCCCGGCCGAATACTCGCGATGCTGATCCCGCCCTGCGCGGCTTTGAGCGGTATCGTATTAGCGGTCTTTTTAATTTTATATCTTTTGATAATTTCTAAATTCGAACGAAAACATGTATGCTTTTAAGTGTCGTAACATCAGCTCTGAATGAAGGAGGGGGAAATCATGCAGGAAGAAAAAACGGCATTGCCGGTTAAGAATAACGCAAAAAGATATTTCATCACGCTCTTTAAATTATTTACCGTTTTTTTATTGTTGTTTACGATATTTCTCGCGGTAATGATATATCAGGTAAAAGCCGTTATCGAATATAGAGCGTCCTCATCGGTTGCGGCATCCGATAAATTCAAATACGAATTGCCGGATCACCCTTTGAAAAACGACGCGTTGAATTTTTTAAAATGTCCTCATTACCTGCCTGATAATTATGATATCAAAAGATCGATCGCCAAAAATATCGATAAAACTATTGAAGGAAAATTTGAAATTCCGCCGAAGATAAAAGCTGATTTTATAGAAAAAAATATGAAACTCAGGGATTTTATGTTTGAAATGGCGGCGAAAGAGCCGGCCGCGGAAGAAGCGATACTTCCGGATATTCCCGAAACGCTTGAAGTGCGATACAATTCGAAGTACTATTATTTTATTCCGGTTAATTCATCCAAGATCGCGCAGGTTTTGACGCGGCTGGCGCTTAATGAAAAAGATTATATCCCGGCCATGAAATTCGATCTGGCGCTTTTGCGGCTGGCGAGAGCGGTGGCGGTCGGCGCCTATAATACGACCACGCTAATAAACGTGATGATACAGGAAACTATTATCGCCTGCGCGAACGATACTCCGGGAGAAACATATATTTCGCATAACGAATTATTCGCCGATACCGCGGCGGTCGCATTCATGCGCAAAGCGATCGCGATAAGAGCCGCTTCGACAAAACTTTTCTTTGATTTCGGCGCCGCTTTTATTTTCGACGCGCAGTGGCTAAGATCCGACGTGAAAAGAGTCAGAGACGCATTTCCATGGACGATGGCGTTTCTCGATCTTTATTACGGAAAATCCGAAACCGCGAGAATAGCTTATTATAAAGAAATAAAAGCCGTTTCAGCGGGAACGCTTTGCGATCAATTGGCCTTTGTCAAAAAGTTCGAACATCTGTGTTTTAAAAGTTCGGGCGAAGAAAGTAAAGAGAGCGGTTCTGAAGAAAAAGCGGAAGATTATATCAAATATCTGTGGACCAATCCATTTTCAAGGGAGATCCCGGATTTTAAAAACGCATTCATCATTAACGCCCGGGCCAAAGCGCGCTACCGTCTCGTAACGCTTGGAGCAATGGCAAGGCTTTTTTATTTCGACAACGGCAGATGGCCCGATCTTTCAAAAGATGCCGAATTCGTAAAAAGCTCGGATCTGGCCGTTATAGATCCCGTCGACGGCAAACCCATGCGCTCCGTCATGGAAAAAGACGATTCAATGGTGTTTTACAGCATAGGCGCCGATCTTATCGACGACGGCGGAAACAAAATAAACGATATTACGATAAGCGTAAAAAAACCAGTCAAGTAATAACTTGAGCGCTTACCCGTAAAAAAATTGACATGAATAGTATTTTCCTGTATAATTGAAACGCTCGGTGAACAATTATATATTTGCAAGTCGGGCTGCGGCATAAAAACCATTCCTGCGCGAACGGTATTTGAAAGAATATATGTTTTGCGAACCGGATGCCGATTGAAATCGTTGAAAAAAATTGACGGCGCCAGGTTCGATACACAAATATTTCGGGTTTTGGGACAGTTTGTATTTATTTATAACATGAATATTAAAAAAATCTAAAATTAAGAATTAAAATGTATACTGAATTAATTCCAAATAGCTGGGCGGCTCAATATATTGACGCTTACTGGATTCAATCTAATTCTTGTGAAAATGATCTGAATATTACGGTATTACCGGATGGTTGTACCGATATAATATTTTCATTTGATAACAATAAATGCAAACAATTAGTTGTCGGATGCATGACCAAACCCGACGTGGCATATATTAAACCATCTGATCTGTTGTTTGGAATTCGTTTTAAACCGGGTTGCGCTAAAGCTTTTCTGAATATTTCAATAAAAGAGATAGCGGATAAAACAATTTCTCTGACGGATGTAAGCGATTTAACGATTAACGCTCTTACCCCCGATTTAATATCTTGTAAAAAACATCTTATTCATGACATAGTAGAAGAAAAATTAAAGAAACTATTCTCAGAAAAAAAATTCGATAAAATAATTTATTCGGCGGCAGATCATATAAAACAAACTCATGGAACCATCTCAATTGATGATGTCTCGGATACAATCGGCATTTCAAGGCGTCATTTTGAACGCAAATTTCTTGATTTCGTTGGAATGCCGCCAAAACTATTTTCAAGAATTATGCGTTTTCTTTATGCCAATAAAATACTAAATGCCCAAAACACAGTTTCTTGCGCTTCGATCTCAATGGATTCAGGTTACTACGACCAGGCTCATTTTTGTAAAGATCACAAAGAATTTTCCGGTCTTGCTCCATTAACCCAAAAGCGCGGTATAAATAAATAATCCGGCTCTAAGACGCCCAAAAGTAAGATATACAAAAATTATAAGATAAAGCCCTTTCTATAAGCTTCTAAATCGTTTCAAAAAAACTTGTCGCATTTTTACAATACTATCTCAAATTTTTAAGTTATAATCGCAAAAAAATTAAAAATTGGAGTGTTTACAATGAACTTAAGCGGTATCAGATTGCTGGTTGATGATTTTGACACCTGTTTTAACTTTTATTCTGAAAAACTTGGATTAAAAGCGACATGGGGAGAGCCGGGCGAAGTTTATGCCAGTTTCGAAACAGGTGTATCGTCATGCATATCATTATTTAAGTCGGATCTAATGGCTGAAGAAGTAGGCAATTTCGAAAAAAAACTTCCTCGCGATTGCAGAGAAAAGGTTGTTATCGTTATAAAAGTCGATGATGTTGATCGGTCGTATGAAAAATTGCAAAAAAATGGCATACGATTCATTAATGAACCGAAGGATATGAAAAATTGGGGCATGCGGGTAGCTCATTTTAGAGATCCCGAAAATAATTTAATTGAAATATGGATGAATTTACCGGAAGAAAAATGGGAAAACGAATTGAAGAAAGAGGCCCAAAAATATAATAAAAAAAATTAAGGAGAAGCGTTATGAAATTGAATTATGTAATTATTTATGTTGATGACGTTATAAATGCCACTGAATTCTATAAAAAAGCGATCAGCTTAAAAATAAAATTTATTCATGAATCTAATATGTATGCTGAAATGGATACCGGTGAAACGGTTTTAGCATTCGCTAATAATGAAATGCTTAAAATGAACACGGGAATTGAAGCCCAAAAAGGCGCTAAAAAATGCTTTGAAATTGCTTTTTCGACAAATGACGTTTCGAAATCTTTTGAACAGGCGATTTCAAATGGAGCCAGTGAAATAAAAAAACCGGATAAAAAACCGTGGGGCCAAACAGTTGCTTATGTGCAGGATCCGTTTGGAACTATTATTGAAATTTGTACTCCAATGGTTTAGGATTTGATACGATAACCACAAGGAGTGTTAATATTATGAAAATTCCATTGAAGTTAAAAAAAGGCGATGAAATAAGGGTTGTTTCGCCTTCGAGAAGCATGGCTCTCATATCAAAAGAAACCAGAGATATCGCATGCGACAGATTCAAAAAAATAGGCCTGAAGGTATCGTTTTCAAAAAACGCCGGGGAAACCGATGAATTTCTTTCTTCGTCAATAAGATCAAGAATTGATGATCTGCACGACGCATTTTCGGATAGAGCGGTTAAAGCTATATTTACAACGATAGGCGGATTTAATTCGAACCAGTTGTTGAAATATTTAGACTATGACCTTATTGCTGAAAATCCCAAAATATTATGCGGATATTCCGATATTACAGCATTGAACAACGCCATTTATAAAAAAACCGGATTAGTGACATATTCCGGCCCGCATTTTTCAACGCTTGGAATGTTAAAAGGCTCTGATTATACGCTGGAATATTTTAAAAAGTGCCTGATCGATGAAAGTAAATTTGAGGTCACGCCTTCCGAAACCTGGAGCGACGAAGCATGGTATATGGATCAGCAAAAAAGGGATTTCATCAAGAATATCGGGTTTGCGGCCGTTAACGAAGGTGAGGCGGAAGGGGTCATTATCGGCGGAAATCTTTGCACATTTAATCTGCTGCAGGGAACCGAATTTATGCCCTCGCTTAAAGACAAGATATTGTTTTTGGAAGAAGATGAGATGGTCAAGGAATTTTCAGCGGTTGAATTTGACAGAAACCTGCAGTCAGTTTTACATTTGCCGTATTCCGAAACGATCAGAGGACTCGTGATCGGACGGTTCCAGAAAGCTTCAAAAATGACGCCTGAAAAGATAATTAAAATTATCAGCACGAAAGAAGAATTGAAGGGCGTTCCGGTTATAGCGAACGTTGACTTCGGGCATACCACGCCCATGATAACATTTCCGGTCGGCGGAAAAGCCAGGCTTGGCGTGCGCGGGAAAAAAATAAAATTAGAGATCCTTAAACATTGAAACGCCTTAAAAAAGAGTTCTTAAAGTTCAAATAAGCCGGCGGCTTAATTCGCCGCATGAAATAAAGATCAGGCCAACCGCTGCTGAAAAGCGTTTTGGCCAGAATTGAAAAGGCGCGAGAGGTTAAAAAGAGTTGAAACAAAGGCGAAAAACCTCATCAGGGAAGTTGAAAAAATCAAGGAGTGTGTAAAATGGTCAAACACATTGGAATTGTAGCTTGCAGTTATGAAGGCGCGGCCCTCTGTTATAAAACCATCTGTAATGAGGGCTCTCAATTTCTTGGAAAACACGCTCATCCCGAAGTAAGTCTTCATACGCATCCCTTGAATGAATATATGAAATATATCGAAGCGGATGATTGGAGCGGCGTTGCGGACCTGATGATATCGTCCGCGGATAAATTGTGCAGGATCGGCGCTGATATTTTGATTTGCCCTGATAATACGATCCATCAATCGTTTCCTATGGTGAAAAAACAAATAACTACTCCGTGGCTGCACATCGCGGAAGAAGTGACGATCGAAGCGTGTAAAAATAATTTTAAAAAGATAGGGATACTCGGCACGAAATTTTTAATGGAAGGGCCTGTGTATCCTGAAATATTCGATAAAAATAATATTTCTTATGAAATACCCGGAGAAGAACAAAGGAGCCGGATAAATGAAATTATTTTTAACGAATTGACATATGGAATAATTAAAGAAGGATCGAAAAAATATTTTTTATCCGTGATCGATGAATTCAGATCGAAAGGATGCGATTCCGTCGTTCTCGGCTGCACCGAAATACCTTTGATAGTATTGCCGGCCGAATCGTCCTTACCCGTGCTGGATTCAACGAGAATATTGGCGCGGGCCGCGCTGAAAAACGCGATCGAGGCCGGAAATACACAGCTTTAATTCTGGAAGACAGCCTTAAAATAATCGAAGCGCAGGCCGGGCAATATTTGAATTTGTAAAGAATATCTTCGATTTTAAAGCGTTTTAATAATATAAAAACAGGGGAATACCGAAATGTGAAAAGGCGGTTACGTATGAAAATTCTTTATTTGGTATCGCTTTTACTGGTTTTAGCGTTTGTTTGTGTTTTTATTCCTATGGCAGTGGGCGCGGCTGATAACACCTCTGAGGTGCAGCTCGCCGATGCCCTTAAAAAGGCTGAAAGCGGAGACTCTGAATCACAGTTCGTTCTGGCCGGCATGTATTTTGAAGGCAAGGGAGCCGCGGCAGACCACAAGAAGGCTTTTGAATGGTGCGAAAAATCTGCGTTGCAAGGCTATGAGATCGCTCTTTTTCGCCTGGGCGGAATGTATTACCAGGGTAATGGCGCCGCCCGGGATCATAAGAAGGCTTATGCGTATTTAACGATAGCCGTGGCGGGGCTCGAAGAAATTTTATTGAAGACTTCCGCCGCTGAGAAGGCTACTACCAAGGCTAATTTAGGGACATGCCATTTCATGGCTTCGGATCTGATAAAAAAGATTTCTAAATCAATGAGCAGGGAAGAAATTGCCGAAGCCCGGCAACTGAGCGAAAGTATAAGGGAGCGGATCAAAAAAAACGCTCCGCCGAAAAAATAGAGTTCGTTGAATGTTTGAGGTGAAAATCATGAAATTTTTAACGGCTTTTCTAATAATGACATTTATTTTATTGTTCGCGTTCAAAACTGCGCAGTGCCAGGAAGAGGAAATACTCGGTCCGGACCTCGACCCGGCTTACGTTAATGTCGGCGTTCATGGAGCGGGAAAATGCCGTGACGCGATATTGATGATGTATATGCCGGCGTTAGACGAAATACGAAGGCTCCGGGCTTCGGGTAAAAATAAAAAGGAATCTTCGGAAAGCCTGATTCCCTGGTTCGCGAAAGAATCTCGTAAATGGCGGTGCGAAGCAGGCGGAACCTATAAAATATCTTTTGACGCTTCCGACAGATTCAGGATCTATTGCACCGCGCATGATCTTAAAATACCTCAAACCGTTTACTGTGAAACTCTTCGTTATCCGCAAGGGGACCTCGACGGGACCATGTGGCTTCAGGCGCAAGAAATTCCGTGCGCGATGAAATTTGAAACCCAGATTATCGATGTCGGCAATTTAAGCGATCCGAAAGAAAAAACGCCGCCGGACAAATCTGGCAAAACCACGGATGAGATCCTTTTAAAAGCCGCCGCCGCGATAACCGATCCGTCTGACGAGGGTTCGAAAGAATTTGAAAACAGGACGATAAAAGAAATTTATCTGCTTTCACAGGCGATCAAGGACCATCTGGCGAAACTCGAAAAATTAAGCGAAAATTTCAACGCGCTGGATAAAAGCATTAAGGCGTGGGAAAATAAAAATTTTGACTCGACGGCGGAAAACAAAATATTTTTAAAAACCGCGGTCGAAAAATTGAAGACCCTTGAATTGACTTATTCCTACGTTAAAGATATCAGAATTAAGTCTGATATTCTGGCCATTTCGTGTAAAAGCGCGGCTCTTTTAAAAATTTTCGAGGAAGAAGTAAAGGACCGTCTGGAGGAACTTGAAAAATTTCACCGGTCGATCGAATTGCCGCGGGATAGAACTGAAAAATATGAGCGGCTGCTTTTAAAAATCGTGGAAAAAAATGAAAAACAATAGAAGAACCATCCGTTCTGATCTGAACGTTCGGCGGTATCGAGGAAAATAGAGCGCTTCGAAATTATGGAGGAATCATGAAAAAAACCGGACAATCAACCAGTGACGTTCGCTGGGATCTTTCCAATGTCTATAAAAGTATGGAATCGGAAGATTTTTCAAAGGACTGGAAGAAACTTGAAACCCTGCTTCTGAGCGCGGAAAAATTTTTCGCGGAAAACGGAATAAAGAAAACTGAAAAACCTATAAAAGCCGGCCCGAAACTGGCCGGGACCGTAAGTCATGCGTTAGAGATCCTGAATATGGCGCATATGCTTTTCGGCACGCTTCACGCATTCATCAATTCCTATTATTCGACCGATTCATACGATAAATTCGCCGCCCAAAAGATGTCCGAAGTTGAAAAGATCTCGGTTAAATTAAGCGATCTCGGCACCGCGTTCTGCGGGTTCATCGGTTCCATCGGAAAAGATCTTCAAAAGATCATCAAACTTGACGAAATGCTTCTGGAACACGAGTTCGTTCTTAACGAAACTTACGATGAAAGCAAATACTTAATGAGCGAAGCCGAGGAACGCCTGGCGTCCGAACTTTCGTTAAGCGGCGGGAGGGCGTTCTCAAAACTGCAGGGCGTTGTTTCCTCGCAGCTAAAAGCGCCCGTTACGATCAAAGGGGAGACCCGGATCATGCCGATCGCGAAAGTTCAAAATCTTGCGTATGAAGCCGACGAGGCTGTTAGAAAAAGCGGCTACGAGGCCGAGCTTGCGGCCTGGGAAAGCGTTCGGGAGATCATGGCCGCTGCGTTGAACGGCGTGAAAGGTCACGCTATAACGCTTAACGTCAAAAGGAACCGGGAAGACGCTCTGCATTCCGCCATTGATAAGAACAGGCTCGACAGAAAAACGCTCGAAACGATGCTGAGCGTCATAAAAGGGTCGTTTCCGGTCTTCAGAAAGTATTTCCAAAAAAAGGCGTCGCGTTTCGGGCAAAGACCGCTTGCGTGGTGGAACCTTTTCGCGCCGTCCGGAAAAATGGAAAAGCGTTATTCATACGATGAGGCGCGCGGTCTGATCGTTGAAAATTTCAGGACTTTTTCGAAGGAACTCGGCGATTTCGCCGATAACGCATTCCAAAAAAAATGGATAGACGCATATCCGCGTGACGGCAAGCGCGGCGGGGCGTTCTGCATGAAGGTGCCGAAGGTCGAAGAGTCCCGGATCCTCTGCAATTTTGACGGCTCGTTCGATCAGGTCGTGACCATCGCGCACGAACTCGGACACGCCTACCACAACGAATGCCTTAAAGGTCTTTCCGCCATGCAAAAAAGCACGCCCATGGCGCTTGCCGAAACCGCATCCATATTTTGCGAAACGATAATAATCAATGCAGCGCTGGAAAGAGCGTCGAAAACTGAAAAACTAGCCATACTTGAAACGCAGCTGATCAATGAGAGCCGCGTGATCGTCGACATTTATTCGCGTTTTCTCTTTGAGAAGGAAGTATTCGAAAGACGCGAAAAGTCGGAACTTTCAGCCGACGAATTCTGCGAAATAATGTTGAAGGCGCAAAAAGAAACATACGGGGACGGTCTGGATGAAAAATACCTTCACAAATATATGTGGGCGCTCAAGTCCCATTATTACAGCCCGGGCAGGGCTTTCTACAATTTTCCTTACGCTTTCGGACAGTTATTCGCCATCGGCCTTTATAAAATTTTTGAGACCGAAGGCGCGAAGTTCGTCCCGAAATATAAAGAACTGCTCCGTTCAACAGGGCTTAACCGGGCGGCTGAATTGACGGCTAAATTCGGTATCGATATCCAGAAACCGAAGTTCTGGAAAGACAGCCTCAAAATAGTTGAAGCGCAGGTCGAGCAATATTTGAAATTGTAAAAATCATTGTCGCGGCGGCATTAAACTTTGGACGAGCGAAGAGTTGATGGAAAATCGTTAACGTCAAAGTAAATTTGATGTTAAGCGCTATATTGGGAGTAACATATGACGGAAAAAAATAGTGAAATGACTGAAAATACAAAAGAAACATTTATGGCTGAAATAAATGAACCGGATATCTCCGCCGGTTCATTCGACGCATTATATGATATGATGATCGGGTATGTAATAATTGTCCTGTCGAGCCTTACTTTAATTTCGGATCTTTCCAGAATAATACAGCCTTATCTTTTCATCAGATCGGGCGCGCAGTTAATGTGTTGGGAAAATCTATTTCATAATTTTATAGTTGAACCATACCTGATCGTGGAATTTTTTCTTTCCGCCGGTTTCCTGGTTGGCGGCATTGCTATTCACTTTTCGAAAAAATGGGGTTATGTATTAACGAAATCCCTTTTCGCCCTTTTCGCCGTTATTATCGCCGTCACAATACTGCCTCAATATTTTGTTATTGAATTATTTAATTTCATTTCCAAAGGCAACAAAGGATCGCTTGTCCTGGTCTATTTACTTTCCGCGGCGGCGTTAGTTATCATCTCCGTTTATCTTGCCGTGAGGGGAACGAAAGAGGACATTTTCAAAGCAGCACGTATTTCAGCGTTATTCGTAACTTACCTGTGGGCGCTGCTGTTCAAATATTTTATATCTGAAGAATTACCTGGCTCCGGCATGGATATCATTGAATATACTCCATTTATTTTTCACATTCTGATCTTCATTTTGGGCTTTAGAACGATCAAAAAATATTATAAATATCATAATAGTAAATAGAAATAATGATGCTCAAATTGATCATTTGCCTTCTGATAATTAATAGCTCGATTATGACGGGCTAACCGCTAAACTTAATTTTTTATGAGAGTGATCGTCGGCTTGAATGAAATATTTACTTTTCCAATTTTTTCTATCTTATCAACCTGCGCGCAGTAAATTTTAATTATTAAATCGCTAATTCCATAGTGATCATGCCCCATTTTTATCAAAACGAAGTAATTTTTTCCGTCGATATTTTCAAAATAGCAGTCTTCGTTTCCGAAAAGATTATAACTTGCCGCCATTGGCTTACTTTCACAAAACCAATCGACCTTATATTTTTTGTTGATGCTCACTTCTATGGAGTCTTTCATGACCAGATACGAAGTGACGGCTGGAGAACCGCCATTATACCCGATTCGGAAAAAGATCTCATCCGTTCCGTCGTTATCGAAATCGATCCACGAACTTTTTATATCTCTGTAAAACACCTTAGCGGCTCGACCGCCTAAATCCGGAAACATGGCCGTCGGATCGAAGGCTTTTCCCGTGTTCCAATCGATCAGCTCCGGTTTTCCAAGCTTTTTAACCATTCCGACCACTCTTTGCCCGAGCACTCGGCAAATTTTATTGTCATCGGCGGAAATTCCGATTCGGTCATAATTGACGAAAAATGAAAATGCTTTTTTAAAGTAGCCATTTTCAAATTTATATACTTTGAATATTATCGGGTCGTGGAATGATTCCATAATCATATAGACGCGGCCCAGGTATTTCACGAAATATATCATAGAAAGATATTTTTCGCTGTCTTCGAAAGCGCTTTCGATAAGTTTGTAAGCGCCGCCCGGAGTTTTTTTGAAAAAATAGTTGTGTTCGCCCGAACCGTAGAATGGATAAGAACTATAGATGAATCTGACCTCGTCCGTTCCATCGCCGTCGATGTCCACGAATGTCGTTGAAAATCGCCTGCACTCTATTAATTTATTAAAAGTATGCTTGTGAAGAACCTTTTCGGCGTCAATTCCAAGTCTTCTTAATTCAGCGGTACTGCTTTTACAGGTTTGAGGGCCCGGAATGTATTTTTCAAATGTTTTTTCCGCGTTGAAAGGCGAAGTTCGCAGACGGCCAGTTTTTTCGCTTGCGATGTGTTCGGCCAGAAACCGCGCGAAAGGATCGCCGGTTAGTTTGTTGAAATCTGATATCCTGGAGATTTTTCTGGATGAATTAAATTCTTTTGTCGCCGGATCGCTCGATAAAGTCTCAGTTGATGAAGCCGGCGGAGCGCTCGAAAATGCGCCGATTTTATCTAAATGTTCGATATACGAATCAAGGTCGAACTTTTCACAAAAATATGCATCGTCTGTTCCTGCCAGGGAAGCGCTGCGGCCTGCCAATAAAAATATAAAAATAAATATTTTTAAAAATAAAACTTTTTTCATATGCACATCCTTTTTGGAAATGATTTTATATATTATATTTTAGTCAGTTCGAACGAATTGAAAAAATCGCGTATCTTTTTATGATCGCGGTCTTCGGAAAAACAATTGACTATCATCTGGTAAACTGTATTCTTCACGATGAACATCTTGATTTTTATAATTTTATCGTCTGAAACTTTAATCTCGCATTCTTTGCCTGGATAACTCATAAATTGTATGCTTTGCTTGTTGAGGATTTTTCCTCCGCTATCTTGCTGCATACCGTTTATCATGTTCTCGAAAAAATCGTTTGTTCCTTCGGTTTGAAGGCGGCTTTTCATGGCGTCAGGGAGCTTGAAATACGAAGCGCCGAATTCGATGCCGAGATTTTTGTCGCGGGCCATCTGTATGTATATGTTGACTGTTCCGGCAGGCGTGTTAAGAGTCTTTACATCTGATTGGGTTTGCGTCGGAATCGTGACGCGGTATCCGCCGTCTTCCGATTTGAAAGTTTTGTAATGCGTCGCCGTAATAAAATATTGCGAAAAAAGTTTTCCGGCTATCATCGCGATTATTATTAAAATGATCTTCAAAAATTTTTGTCCGTCCATTATCATCATCAGCCTTTCGTAATTTATTTTTAACTTTTAAGTTCTTTTATTTTATCCGGGAATCGCCGTGAATATCTATTACGAGACCATCGCCGTCTTCGGCGTCGCTAAAATTCAGTTTTAACAGCCGGTTTTTGTTTTGATATTTAATGACGGCTCCGGTTTCCTGCGGGAGGAGATCGGCGTTGAAATGCGGATTGGAAATGCTTTTGAATTTTGAAACGAAATGATGGGCGAGCTCGCGCATATCCGGAGAATCCACTTTTAATGGCCCGTGCCCGGGAGCCATTCGCGAAGAAACGCCGTCTTTGATTTCAATTATATCCAACTCGCGTTCTTTGGATTCTATGTGAATACGATCCGCTTCGTTAGACGCCAGGCGTTGAATGACTGCATTGAAAAGGCGCGAAGCGAGCGAATCGGCTGTCGGTTCCGGCCCGAATTCGTCTTCGTCGCTATCATACCAGCTGTCGTTGTTGGCGTTTTCGTCTATTATATAGTCTTTAAAAACCTCTTCGCTCAATTTTACGATATCGCGTGAACGGGCCAAAACCGGCCGAACCTTTAACCCGAGCATGAATTCGATGTCTTCGATCGCCTGAGTATTGGTAGGATCGGCCATGGCGAGCGTCAGAAAGTCTTTCCCGCGGTGAAGCGGTAAAATTGTATGCGAAAAAGCGATCGCGGCCGGAATTATTCTGCATAAAACAGGGTCGACTATGTAATAAGCGAGTTCTATGAACGGCACCTTTAACTCTTTCGCGAGCATGTCCAGAAGCTCTATTTCGGTCCCGGCGCCTTCGGCCGAAAGAGAGTCCAGCAAAGCCTCATCCGAATCCCGCGCACCCGAAAGCATTTTTTCCCAGCGCCCGGCGCTGATGATGCCGCGCTCCATTAAAATATTCCCCAGGCAAATCAGTGAATTTGAAAGTTTGTTTTTTGTGCTCATAGCGGTTTTCCTCTTTTCACGTCCTTTTTAGTTTCGGTCGAAAGTCCCTGTGACCTTCATTGTTTTTAAAAAGTTTTTATTATCGAATGAAGGGCGGCGGCCTGGATGCCGAGTATGGCGATAACCAGCAGAAGATTGATGAGGCCAAACGCTCTTAAATGCTCGATGACTATCCTCTGGGCGATCAAACCTAATATTATGGCAAGTATCGATCCCGCCGGAGCGTGGTTTATATCGAGCGCGAATAAGATTGGCAGAATGACGAAGTACGCGTATGGGTATGCCAGGACAAGCCGGGCTGGCATGAACGCCAGCGCCCGGTTCCAGAGACACGCCGGGCGGATATCTTCTATATCGTTCGGTGAAAAACCAGGCGGAACCTCGACGGTTTTACGATCGCAGCGTATGCCGACGCAGAGGCGCCGCTCGTCGAATACGAGTATGCCTTCCCAAGTGCCGTTGACTTTAACGTCGATATAAGTCAAACCGTCGCGCGACGGTCTTGGAAGCTTTGTCGAAAGCTTTGGAGAAAGGCTGAAAGGGTATAATTTTTCATCCATATAAATGCCTCACTTATTTATGCCGCTGTCGTCGATTTTCAGCAGCCTCATTCCTATGTCGGATGATCTTCTGCCCTGCGCCGCTGCATCTCTATTCGACGACGTGCAGCCGTTCGACGGGTTGTACCATCCGCCGCCGCGTATGACTTTTTTGTCGTCAGGCGAAGAGTTTAAAACAGGGCCCCGAGGGTCGATAAGATCAAACGGCATGTACTTCGCATAATTATCCATGCACCATTCCCATACGTTTGCGTGCATGTCGTAAAGTCCCCATGCGTTTGGTTTTTTAGAACCGGCCGGATGAGTCGAGTTATTCGAATTATCGAAATGCCAGGCATATTCGCCAGCCATTGCGGCGTCATCGCCGCAACAATATTTTTGCGTGCTTTTAGCCCGGCACGCATATTCCCATTCGGCTTCAGTGGGCAGCCTGTAGATTTCTTTTTTTTCCGTTTCGTTCATTTTATTTACGAAGTCCATGCAGTCGTTCCAGCTGACGCTTTCCACCGGCAGATCGTCGCCTTTGAATTTGCATGGCGCGGGAAGGCCCATAGCCGCCAGCCATTGTTTTTGAGTTATTTCGGTGGCCGAAAGATAAAATCCTTTTGAAATAGTTACTTTATGGACGGGCCTTTCATCGCTGTTACTCGAATCGGTATCGGCGCTGCCCATCATGAAACTTCCGGCCGGTATAAAAACGAATTTGATTCCGCAGGATTTCGCTTCGATAATTTTGCCGGCCGGTTCTACGATCGGGGAAGCGGAAAATCCTCCGCTGGAGTGAGAATACAGTAAATCAGGTAACGCCGGCAAAAATACGGTTATTATTAAAAACGCCGTCAGTAGCGAGAAAATATACTTCAGGTAAAGCTTGTATGAGTTTACTATGGGGGTTTTGCGAAGCGCGCTGCTTATGGACGAATTATTTTCATCCTGAGTTCCGGCTCCGAAAAATAATTTTAAAAATGCCATTCCTATTTTATGCTGCTTATCGGCAAGCCCTATTAAAAGCATTATAAGGCATATTATCATAAAGCCTTGAACGGCCGCCTCGCGGAATCCGATGAGATAAAGAGTCAAAAGACACGCGAGCTCGATCATGAATGTCTGAGCTGAACTGATATGCAGCAGCGGTATAAATACTAAAACTATCGACATGGCAAAACTTATTGCCAGAATCGCAAGATAAGACAGTCCCGGCTCGCTTATATAAATGAGTCCGAATAATATGATCGTGTTAATTATTATGAAGGCGGATCGCAGCTTCCGGCTATGCTCTGACTCGCTTTGATACTGCCATGGCTTCAATTCGCAAATGAGGTAATTTACATAATAGTCGTATATGCCGGGGCCGTCGAATAGAAGGACCATAAAAAGCGTCATCGTGTGGCTTGCCGCCCAGCCAAGCGCCGCGCCGTAAGTCGCATCGTAGCCGAGGCCGTAAAAAATAAGCCCGCCGGCAAAAATTCCGGCCAATTCGTTGAAAATAACTGACTTTTTATTTATATTAACGCTTTCATACGCTTTCGAAAAATATTTTTCGTCCGGCATTTTCAAAAAATAGTCCGTCGTCGCGTCTATTATTTCGCAATCCCTGTGGCATTCCGCACCGCAAAAATTCGACGACTGAGAGCATTCGATCTTGTTCGCAGAAGTTTTTATCGAAAGTATTACGCCGCTTTCCGGCGCGATAGCGATCGTGAATTCGTCCGAAGGAAAATTCAGACTTTTCAGCGAAACGTCTTTTTCGCCTGCCGTCGAAGAATTTCCGCCGTCGGAATCGTTTAATGAATCAAAGATCAGATGTTTTGTAAAGTGATGGTTTATAACGTTCCTGCTTACGATCAAAAGTTTGTTCCAGCTGATTTCGAAACAGAAAAAAGATGCGTTATTTAAATCGAGCGAGCCGGATAAAACGGCTTTTTTAACGGTTATTTCCTGAATGCGGGCGTATAAAAGGTCTTTGGCGATATTTTTTTTGAGCGGCTCGCCTTCGCTTTTTTCCTCGAATATTTTGTAAACGCAGATAAGAAATATCATCAGAGATATAAGTACGGCCTGAAGCGTTCCGATGCCCAAAACACGCGGAAGCGCGACGACGGATACGCAAGCCAGGGCGGCCGCGGCAGTGTAACTCAAAATATACGGTTTTTCTAAATTTTCAAGCCTCAGCTTGAGGATTTTTGTTTCCCTGTTTGTCGCGGCCCTGCCGGCTATTTCGTACATGATAATCACTCCGGTTCTGATTTTATTTAATCGCTTATGAGATCCGGCCGTTTTTGTCTGATTTTATCGATGGCACCAAACCACATGAACGGCACCCTGTATATAATTCCGTCGGCGTCGAATGCGACGGCGGACGGAGTTAATCGCACGGCATCGAAGCCGCCGTAATATTTGATTTTTATCTTTGAAATTTTACCGCTTTCAACCATTCTGACAAGCGCGGCCGCGGATGCGCGATTGCTTTTAGACGCCCATTTAAAGCGCCGCCGGAGGTTAACCGCATCGATGTAAATGCCGTCTAAGAAAAAAAATATCGCGGGTAAAATTGAAAGCACGCTTAATAAAACGTTAAATTTTAAAAAAATAAACCCTGAAATGATCGAAACAACCTCAATGAAAGGCCTTTCGAGAGTCGATATCCTGATCAGCTCAAGTTCGTCTTTCGTTTCAAATTCATCCATTTTACTAAAACCTCCTGGTTTTAAAAATACAACGGCGCTTTTTTAATCTTTGCCTTTTTCTTTGGCGGTTGTTTCCTGAAGGCACAACTTGCCATGGTAGGAGCATTCGACGTCGCTAACGATTTTGCCGTTCGGCATTTTTACCGCATAGGTAAAATAGTCGCGATCAGGTATTGACGGGCATGAAGGCCTGTTTTTAAAATAGCCTTTTTTCAGGAGTTCATCGCATTGCGGTGCGGAATTTTTATATTCAAATTCTTCGAAATACATTTCGACTTTAGCCGCGATGTCCTTCATGGTTGCCGCGCAAGACTTCATTTTGTCCTGCGTGCGGGCGGGATGGTAAGCCGGACCTAAAAGCGCGTACAAAAAAGCGAGCGTCAGCAATACAGCCAAGGTGTTTTTTACTATCAGCCAGAATTTGTTCATAGCGCCCTCCGATTTCTGAAAATGTTTATGGAGTGGTATTAAATTTGGTCCGGGTCGCATGAGCATTTATGCTCTTTACCGCCTTCGGACATTCTGATCTTTTTCATGGCTGTTGCAAGCAGTTCGACCGCTTCTGAGATGATATGATGTTTTTCAGCGTCGATCAACTTGAATAATTTTTTGTAATAATCATCGCAGGTCTCATTTATGCCGTTTATTGTCGCCTGGCCTTCCGGGGTAAGACGTAAAATGGTCCGCCTCCTGTCGGTTTTATTCACCGTTCTTGTGACAAGGCCGGATGCGACCATACTTTCCACGGTCCTGCTTAAGGTGCTCTTGTCAAGCTCGAGATTTTCCGCAAGTTCGGTGACGGATAGCTCGCAGCAGTCGGCCATTTCCACTAACGCATAACAATGCGTTAGCGAAACGCCGCAGCAACTGGTATCTTCCTTCTGCTGGAACGCTATTTCGCGCTCGAGCCTGCGAATGTGATGTCTGAATTTTTTCAATTCCTTTTTGGGGATCATTATTGATTCTCCTTCGTGATTAGGTGTATCACACAACCATTGTAACACGCAACCACATTCGCCGTCAAGTGTTTTTCAAGTATTTTTTATATTCCGTGTCATGTCGCCGATCTAAAGCCGCACGGCACCCGGCTCGCTTTAAATTGACATTTCAGATATTTTTTAGTAAAATTGATTGAATTTTATAAAATAATCCATAGATGAATCATCCCTGCCTGACTTGATAACTTTTTATGAAGCGTTTTATTGTCATACTGCCCATCTGTGGTGATAAGCAAGGAGCATCAACGTATGAAATATTTGTTCAATTTTTTATTGATTATGGTCCTTTTAAACCCCGTTCTTGCCAAAAACGCCTCTGCACGCGATATCGATATTAAACCGATCGACGATTTCATTGAATTTATGAAATTAGCCGAATCAGCCCGGCCGGAAACGCGTTACCTGCTCTGGCATAAGCATTATTTTGAACCGAATGCCGATACTCTGAAAAAAACGGTTTTTAAAACCAGCGATGAAACTAAAATAAAAAAATCGATGTTTAATGCGCTCGATATGATTTTCAAAAATTATAAGATGCATCATGAAACGCTTGTTGAATTTAAGAGAAATTTTCAATCTTTATTGAGCGACTCCGTTAATAAATTCAAGAATTACTTTCCGGATGCGAATTTCGCCGATATTCAATTTTACGTGCTTATCGGAAATCAATCATTCAATGCGAGAGCGGATATGCTCGACGGTAAGCCGGTGTTCGAATTATCCGTGGAAATGTTCGAGGACGTTAAAGGAATAGAGATCACCCTGATGCACGAGCTTTTTCATTTATATCACATGAAACGCTTTGAACAGGCAGGAAACAAGATAGAGCAACAATTATATTTCCCGCTGGTTTTTGAAGGCTGCGCCATATATTTCTCGAAAATATCGACCGGCAGCTCGATTGAAGACTGCATGCAGATGGGACTTCCCAATTATCTTAAACTGTTCGACCGGACGGATTTCCTGGAAAAATGTGAAAAAACTTTCGCGAAATCGGCGAAATTATTATTTGACAATATTAACAAGCCGGTGGCTGATGAAACTTATTTAAAATTATTCGGCTCGAAAATCGATAATGGCGACGAACCGAGCAGAATAGGCTATTACGTGGGTTATAAAGTGATCGAGAGCGCTTCGGCTGAAACGCCGCTTAATAAAATCACCGATATGAAAAAAAAGGAAATTATTTCTTTATGTAAGATTCAACTAAAAAAATTTATTGAGCGATAGCCTTTTTAGTTTTGTTTTAAATAAAAAGATAAATTGAAACTGCGAAATTAATATAAATAAGACATGCTGATTAAAAAAATCCCGTTTAAAAATAGTGGTATAGACCGTAAAATTCGGGATAGAAATTCAGAAACCTAAATTCTGGAAAGACAGCCTCAAAATAGTCGAAGCGCAGGTCGAGCAATACTTGAAGTTGTAAAAATCATAGTCGCGGCGATATTAAACTTTGGACGTTCGAGGAGCTGATGGAACATCGTTAACGTCAAAACACTGAAATGCCCGCGCATAATAAGTGCGCTTCAGACCGCTGCCGAAAAGCGTTCCGGTCCTGATTTAAGATGCTCAATCGGTTAAAAAAAGCTGAAGCAAAGGCGAAAAATCATCTGGTAATCGGTCTGGCGCGCCGTTGAAAAATGTGGTATAATTTCGAATGAAAACCAAACGTTGTTTCACAACATCTTAAATTCCGGGGTGCATTCATGAGCAATGAATTTTCAAACTCGGTAAAAACCGAACACAGCGGCGGCTGGCAGAAACTGATAAGCTTCATGGGGCCGGCCTATATGGTGAGCGTCGGATACATGGACCCGGGAAACTGGGCGACCGACATCGCGGCTGGCAGCAAGTACGGTTACGCTTTGATATGGGTGATAATTTTATCCAATATTATAGCGATACTTGTTCAAAGTCATAGCGCAAGGCTGGGTATTGTCACCGGAAAAGACATAGCGCAATTCAGCCGCGCCTACTATCCGAAAAGTCTTAATTTTGTTTTCTGGCTGCTTGCCGAGATCGCCATAGCGGCGACCGACCTGGCCGAAATACTCGGAATGGCCATCGGGTTGAAATTGCTCTTCGGTCTTAATATGCTTGCCGGCGTGACGCTGACGCTTTTCGATACGTTTATTATAATGTATCTTATAAAAAAAGGCATACGCCAGTGGGAAGCCATTATTATCGGCCTTATCAGTGTCATCGGAATATCGTTCGTCATTGAATTGTTTTTTTCGAAGCCGGATTTATCGGAACTTATCAAGGGGATCATTCCGTCGCTGCCGGATAGTGGGGCGCTGTATATTGCGATCGGCATAATCGGCGCGACAGTAATGCCGCATAATATATATCTTCATTCATCAATGGTTCAGACCCGCCAATTTTCGAAAGATACCGCCGGCAGATCAAGCGCGATAAAATATAATTTTATCGACACTATCATTGCGCTCAACTTCGCGTTGTTTGTAAATTCCGCAATTCTCATACTGGCCGCTTCGACTTTTTATAAGAGCGGACATTTCGACGTGCAGGATATAATGGATGCCCACAAAATGCTCGCTCCGCTTCTGGGAACGGAACTTGCGCCGGTATTATTCGCCGTCGCTCTCATCGCTTCGGGACAAAGTTCCACTCTTACGGGAACCCTCACCGGCCAAATTATTATGGAAGGATATTTGAACTTAAGGATAACGCCCTGGCTGCGCCGCCTTATAACCCGCCTGCTCGCCGTCATACCGGCTTTCATTACAATTGTTGTCGCGGGCGAAAAAATGGTCGGAAATCTTCTTATACTCAGCCAGGTGATATTAAGCCTGCAGCTTGGATTCGTCGTGGTTCCGCTTATACATTGGGTATCGTCGTCAAAAATAATGGGCGAATTTGCGATAAAACTTCCGGCCAGGATCGTATCCTGGCTTTCAATACTGCTCATAATCGGCCTTAATCTGAAAATGGTGGTCGAACTCACCGCGGACTGGATCTCTTGTTCAAGCGATCCGCTTCTTATCTATATTCTCGTGATCCCGTTAATGGTTGCGGTGTTTATTCTGCTTATATATTCCATCGTCGAGCCTTTCTTCAGAAAAGACATTGTCGCGGAGATCGTTTCGCCGCATCCCGCCGCGGAGAATTTCATATTAAATACGCCGAAGCCGTTTAATAAAATAGGCATTGGCGTTGACTTTACAAGCGGTGATATAAGCTCGATCAATTACGCGATCAAGTTCGGTATTGAAAAGACGGAGATCATGCTCATACACGTCGTTGAATCGACCACCGCCCGCATGATGACGACGGAAGTATTCGATAATGAAACGGTCGTGGACACGAGCGCTTTAAATAAATACGCGCAACAGCTGAAACGCCTTGATGTCAATGCCACTATATACATAGGGTTCGGCCAGGTCGAACATGCCCTTCCGCAGATCGTTAAAGAACAGGGGATCGAGTTACTGCTTATGTCTTCGCATAAAAAAGGATTTCTTCACCGGTTTTTCAAGGGGACTACCATAAATAAGATCCAGCAAAAAGTAGATATACCCGTTTTTATCGCTAAATGATACGGTTTTTTATTTGCCGGAACGCCGGAAATGGAAAGCCGCGCTTCTATATAAAACCAGCCGGAGACCGCAACGCATTTCAAAAAAATGGATCGACGAATATCCGCGCGAACCGTCCGGCGCGATAAAACATTTGGATAAATTTACATTGCCGTGGATGTATGGTATAATCATGGCAATAAATATATTCGGGCAGGAGGGTTTTATGATCGTTGTTTTATACGCGCATAAGTTTTTAATGGTTTTGATGGCGTCGCTTTTAATATACGCGGCGTCGAAGGCTTATTTGAAATCCGACAATTGGCTTACAAAGCATCAGAAGTTCGCGCTGCTCGGAGTGACCGCGGGCCTGTTCGGATTCGCGTCTATCGTAGTATTCAAACTGGTCATGGAGTATCCTCATTTTAAATCGGCCCATGCGCTGGCAGGGCTTATTTCAGTACTTGCTTTTACGGGCACGCCGCTTGCGGGAAAACTCATCCTTTCGGGAATGAACTCGCTGCGTCCGCTGCATAGAATGGGCGGAAGATTCGTGATACTTGCGGTGATAATAACCGTTCTGCTGAAAGTTTTTTAATTAGCGGAGGTAATATTTCATGAAAGTTATCGCGATAAACGGCAGTCCCAGAAAAAACGGAAATACCGCAATTCTTCTTGGAAAGGCCCTGGAGGGCGCGGCGGTCGCCGGCGCCGAAACGGAACTTGTCCATCTCGGCGATATGTTGTTTCACGGCTGTATCAGCTGCTTCAGCTGCAAAAGGATCGGCGGAAAAAGTTATGGGAAATGCGCCGTTAACGACAGCCTTACGCCCGTATTAGAAAGCTTGGAAACGGCCAGCGCCATTATTCTCGGTTCGCCTTTTTATTTCGGCCGTGAAACCGGCCAGCTTCTCAGTTTCATGGAAAGGCTGCTGTTCCAGTATCTTGTCTACGACAGCCAGTACTCGAATCTTTTCGGCAGAAAAATACCGGCCGGATTTATTTATACGATGAACGTGACCAAGGAGCAGGCTAAAACTTTTGGATATTTCGCGAAGACCGCCGCCAATGAATCGCTTCTTTCGAGGTTTTTTGGCAGCTGCGAAACGCTTATGGCTTACGATACATATCAATTTGACGATTATTCGAAATACGAATGCTCCGCCTTCAGTGAAGACCATAAAGCTTCCGTTAAAGCGGCGCAATTTCCGATAGACTGTCAGAACGCTTTTGAAATGGGCAGGCGCTTCGCCGTTACGGCTTAAAGGCTTCGGGCTTGACTTCACTTTAAAGGGTCAGAACGCTTTTGAAATGGACCCTCGTTTCGCCGGGCGCGGATAGCCTCGTTATAAGCCCGGATTGAACAGTTAGCCGCAATAGGCAATGAGTTCTTTGGGCCGCGGGGAACGGAATAAAAATGCCGCGCTATTCGCTTGATAAAAAAATGGAAAAATTGAAATGGAGGCTTTTATGAATATAAGATCATTTCTCATAAAAGCCTTTATCGCATCAGCTTTGCTGCTGGCGGTGATCATGGCCGGAACGCCCCGGGCGCACAGCCGCGTTCTTTTCATCGGCAACAGTTACACATACTACAACGAAGGCCTTGGCGCAGCGCTTAACGAACTTTGGCCCGGCAGCGCGTCGGAGACCATAACGGGCCCCGGATACACTCTTGAAGCGCACTGGAATGAAGGGAAAGCGCTTGCCGCCATCCGCGGGGGGGGCTGGAAGTTCGTCGTTTTGCAGGAACAAAGCCAGACGCCGGTCACAGCCGCGTTCAAATTCCGTGAATATTGCGAAAAATTCAACGGCGAGATAGTTAAAAGCGGAGCGCAGACGATCTTATTAATGACATGGGAACGGCCTGACAGCGCTCAATTCGGAGTTACGACAAGTAATCTCGCGGCGGAATTTAACGCGGCAGGGAAAAAACTCGGGATAAAGGTCGCGCCGGCCGGTCTCGCTTTTGAACGGTCGCTCCGTGAAAAACCTGATGTAAAATTATATTCAAATGACGGTCACCCGACGGCTTTCGGGACATTCCTCGCGGCTTGCGTGCTCTATGGAACTATTACCGGAAGTTCCCCTGAAGGCAAACCTTATTCAAACAAAAATATCCCGGCTGATATACGCGGCCATCTGGAAAATACCGCCGCCGAAACACTTAGACGCCAATAAGAAAAATCAATTTAAAAAAGTTTATATAATGATTTTTCTTTGATCGTGAAGATGACTTTAATACCGGCAATATGTTGCGGATAACTTTGTGAAATCGCAGAAATTTATTATCAGGCCAACCGTTTCAAAAAAGCGTTTTGGCCTGTTTTTATTATTGTATTAGTTTGAAAAATGCCGGAACAAAAGATAATACAAATAAATATAAATTCGAAAGAACAATCAATAAAAATCACTTCACTTGGCTAAATATTTACAAAAAGATTATTATTCCTCGAACTTAGGCGTTCTCAATTTTATCCATTCAAGAAGGTCGTCGAAAAGGCTGTAGGCCACAGGTGTCAGAAGGAGCGTAATTAAAAGGCATAACGTCTGACCGCCGATTATGACTATCGCGAGAGACGCCCGGGTTCCTGAGCCGGCGCCTGTCCCTAAAGCCATAGGTATCATTCCGGCAATAAGAGTGACCGTCGTCATGAGTATGGGCCTGAGCCTGGCGTGATTTGCCGCGATAATGGCCTCCTCGCGGGGCATTCCGGACTCGCGCAGCGTGTTGGTATAATCGATCTGGAGGATCGAATTTTTCTTGACGATGCCGAAGAGCATGAAAACGCCGAGAGCGGAGAAGATGTTGAGGGAATTTCCGGTCACCAGAAGCGAAAGCAGGGCGAAAGGTATCGAAAGCGGCAGCGAGAGCATTATTGTGACGGGATGCAAAAGGCTTTCGAATTGAGACGCGAGTATCAGGTACATGAAAATGGAGCTCATTAAAAACGCCATAATGAAGCCGTTTATCGTCTGGTTCATGTCGCGCGACCTGCCGAAGAATCCGAAGGCATATTCAGGAGGCATTTTAAGCTCACGCGCGGCGTTTTCCATGAGATTGTTGACTTCGTTGACGGCGCCAAGCGGAGACAGGTTGGCATTTACCGAAACGCTTCTCTGTCTATCCTGGCGGTCGATCTGTGTGGCGCCGCGGCCTTCGTTCACGGACGCAAAAGTGTCGAGGCGCATCATCTTTCCCTCGCGGTTTTGAAACGCAAGGCCGGCTATCGCTTGGGCGTCGTTTCTGTAGTCCTTCCCAAGGCGCATCTTTATTTCATACATTTCGTCGTTTTGCTTGAACTGGTTGATGTCGTCCACGCCGCCAATGAGGGTCCGAAGGGCGTAAGCGACAGCCTCGACGTCGATACCCGAGCGGAAGGCCCTCTGGCGGTCGATCTTAACGTGTATCTCGGGCTTGGTATCGAGCGCGGAAGATTCGGCCGCCGAGATCATCGGGTCATTTTTTATCTTCTCGACGATTTTTGCGGAAAATTCCCTTATTTTATCGAGGTCAGGCCCTCTGACGGCCATCGTCACGTCCCAGTTCTTTCCGCTGCCCATACCGCCTGAAACCTGGACGACGGGCTTATACCGGCCGTATTCCGCGAGGGCTTTCCGCGCCTCATCCATCGAGTCGAAGATGGAATAATCCCTTTTCGAAATGTCCGCCAGCTGAATGAAAATGGAGCCTTCATTAACTCCGGAGCCCTCGTTTTCGGCTATCGACGAGAATATGTGCTCGATGCCGCGGATCTTTTTTACCCTGTCTTCCAATTCCACCAGGATCTTAGCCGTTCCTTCGAGCGAAGTTCCTTCCGGCGTCCTGAAAAATATGGTGTATTCGTTGGTGTCGTCCGCCGGAACGAAGTCGATCTTGACGAGTTTCACGAGCGGAAAGATCGCGGCTACGCATATAAGTGAGACGATCACTATGGCCATACGGTTTTTCATTGAAAAACGCAGGAGTATCCCATAAATCCAGTCGATAAATGAATAAAAACGCGACGATTTGCTGTGGCCCGATCCCCGGGCGAATTTATACTTGAAAAGCCTCGAGCACATCATCGGAGTGAGGGTCAGCGAAACCACTATCGAGATCAAAATGGCAAAGGCGACGGTAAGACCGAACTGCTTCATAAATCTGCCGATAATGCCCTGCATGAAGGCCACCGGAATGAATATGACGGCGAGCGAAAGGGAAGTCGCCATTACAGCCAGATATATTTCGGAAGTGCCCTCGCTGGCCGCTTTCATGGAATCGGACCCTTTTTCTTCCATGTGCCTGAAGATGTTTTCGAGAACGACTATGGCATCGTCGATGACAATACCGACGGCGAGCGTCAGCCCGAGCATCGACATGTTGTTCATGGTGAAGCCCATGTAGCTTATGAGGAAGAACGTCGATATTATCGAGATCGGGATCGAGATCGCCGCTATGATCGTCGAAACGGCGTTTCCCATAAATAGAAGCACGGCAAGCGAGGCGAGAACGGCTCCGAGCACGAGATGAAGATTCAATTCATGGAGCGAATTTTTGACGAACCTGGAGTTGTCGCGTATGGGCGTGATCTTTATTCCTTCGGGAAATGCGGACTTGAGTTCGTCAAGGCGCTGCTTGACAAGGTCCGACACATCGACCGCGTTCACGCCGGATTGTTTTTGCACGATCACTGAAAGGCAGGATTTCTGGTCGAGGCGGGCTAAAGTCCGCTTCTCTTCCTCGCCGTCGACGACCCTTCCTACGTCGGATATCTTTATCGGAACGTTATTCGGCGAGGCTATGACGATGTTTGAAAATTCATCGACCGTTTCAAGCCGGCCGAGGGTCCTTAAGACGTATTCCCGGTCGCCGCTCGTCACGTTTCCGCCGGGGACCTCGGAATTCTGCCCTATTATCGCTGCCTTCACCTGGGCAGGGGAGATCTTGTAGGCGTTCATCTTCACGGCGTCCAGCTCGATCCTTATCTCGCGTTCGAGGCCGCCGACGATCCTGACGCTGCCAATGCCGTTTAACGTTTCCAGCTGTTCCTTGATCTTTTTTCGCGCGAAGTAGGTAAGCTCGCGTAGCGGCATATCCGCCGAAATGATATAAGTTATGACGGGCTGCGCGCCGGGATCGAGCTTCCCGACCTGCGGCGCGTCCATTCCTTTCGGGAACTTGCCCTGTATCTGAGAAACGCGCTCACGCACTTCCTGAGCGGCCATGTCGGCGCTTTTTTCCATATTGAACTGGACCATTATCTGGACGGCCTCGAAGGTGCATGTCGTAGTTATCTGGCTAATGCCGGAAATGGAATTTATCGCTTCCTCGATGGGCTTGGCCACCTGCGTTTCGAGTTCCTCGGCGCTCGCGCCGGGAAGCATCGCGAAGATCCGCGCCATAGGAAAATCTATCTGCGGGAATTGCTCGACGCCGAGTCCTGCGTATGAAAACAGCCCTATCACGACCAGAAAAGACGTGAACATGATCGTGAAGATCGGCCGCTTGATAAAAATATCAGAAACGTTCATTCGCCCCTCCAATCTTCGCTTCAAACGAAATCGTGGCGCGGACGAACATGCCCGGTCTTAAGAGCTTATCCGGGTTCTCTATGGTGAATTCAGCCTTTGCCGTGCGGGTTATGGTGTCTATGACGGCCGGCGTCCGCTCGAGAACGCCGGAAAATTTCTTTCCGGGAAGCGCATCGATGGTTATCACGGCCCTGGTACCTTTTTGAAGCAGGGACAGGTATTTTTCAGGGCAGTCCACCGAGGCGTAGATCGGGTCGATTTGTTGCAGAGTATATATCGGGGACGACGGGTTTACAAAGGCTCCCTCGTTCGAATGGCGCGCCGAGACAATACCGTCGAACGGCGCCTTCAGCGTGGCGTATTCCAACTGTATCATGGCGAGCTCAAGAGACGCTTCCTGCTGCCTTATAAGCGCGCGCATATTTTCCTTTTCCTCCACCCGCGGGCCCTGGTCGATGATCGCCTTTTGCAGCTTCGCCGAAGCGCACTGGGCGTCTGACACGGTCGCCTTCGCTTCCGTGGCTTCCATCGTTTGTTTGGAGATCATATTCGAAGCGAAGAGTTCCTTCATCCTGACATAATCGGAAATCGCCGTCTTCGAAGTCGCCTCTGCCTGGCGCAGCTGCTCGTCTGCCTGCTTTTTTTCTTCAGGCCTGGATCCGGTTTCCAGCTGCCGGAGCCTGGCGGCGCTGGCATCGACGGCGGCCTTCGCCTGCTTGACGACTATTTCGAAGTCTCTGGTATCAAGGCTTGCCATTGGAGTTGCCAGTTTAACGTAATCTCCTACGAAATAAGGTATTTTGGTCAAACGCCCGGAAACATTAGTTGAAAGGACTGCTTTTCTTATCGCGGTAATTTCGCCCATAAATTGCTCCGAACCGGGTTTTGGGGAATCGAGCTCGACGCCGGCCGTTCCCTGCCCGAGAGCGGGATAAGCGAAAAACATGGCAAAAAGGAAAGCCGATCCGACGGCGATGAGGGCAGCGGCGCTCCTTACGGAAGAAGCTTTTGAAAGAGTGACGGAATAGTTATACATGATATTCCTCCTTGATCGTTTGAAATAGATTTAAAATTTCATTTTAATTAAAGGTGATTCATAAATCACCTTGCCGTGCAAAAAAATATCTGTTGATCAGAGTTTTAAATGATAATTTTGTTAAATTTTAAATTAAAGATGATCTGAAATATTCAAACCAGGAAACTATTTTGAAAATCCCTGAAATCCAGCTAGGTGATTACGCAATCACCTAGCTGCGCAAAAAAAATTACTTCGCTTTGAGCATATCAACAAAAGCCTTCCACGCGTTTTCGCTGTGTTTCAATATGTCCACATCAATTTTGAAGTTTTTCTCAGGAGGATGAGATAATAACATCGTCTGGGAGACCATTCCCATATAAAAGAGCACGAGCGTCTGCACGTTGAAATCCTGGCGTATCTGCTTTTGATCGAGGGCTTTCTGAAAAAGTTTCAACATTTCTCCGAAGTGGAGCCGGCCGACCTCGTCGAACTTGTTTTTGATCTGGTTTTTATTGGCGATGAATTCATCCGAAAAAAATATGAACGGAACGCCGGGGCTTTGCATGATCATCCTGACCTCGGCAAGATAGACGCGCCTGATGCATTCCAGAGGATCTGATCCGACGCTCTGGGCGGTCTTTATGACGTTCATCATGCGTTCCCGCATCAGGCCCACGACAGCCTCGATTATCTTGCTTTTATTTCTATAATGCTTGTAAAGCGCCGACGGGACGACCCCGACAAGGGCCGCTACCCTTTCGTTCGTAAGGCCCTTGATCCCGTAGAGTGAGATGATCTCGAGGGCAGCCTGGGCTATCTGTTCGCGCCTTATTTCGGTTTCTACTTTTTCTGCATGCATGAACTAACTCCGTGATCGCTTGATTTCTTATTTTATAATAATTTCCGGGCCGATTCAATGTCGAGGTGATTTAACAATCACCTTATAAATGAATTTTAACACAAGTTATTAGAAATGTCAAGGATGATGAAAGGATGTGGAGTGGAAATTTATACAAATAGCCGGAAATACAAAGATATGAAATGAAACACGGCCGTCATAAGCGAAGATGCTTGCTGGCGACCGCATTTGAAAATGTGGAGCATGTTTTATTTTAAGTCTGAAAGTCCGTTCTCGTTAATTACCGCGTCGGCTTTTTCGGAGCCGAGGATAGTGCGCAGCGTTTCGACGGCGGAAGTTCCGGTCAGTACACCCATGGCTTCGCGCGCTTTTATGAAGGTCGCGATGTCTTCGTCTGAAAGATTCGTAAGTTTCAAATGGGCGAAGTAGCCTGCCGTTATTGTCGAAAGATTTATGCGCTGTTTTTTAGCGGGGAAATCGAGCCAGAGGTCCGGGCCGATGTTGGCACCGATATTACCGGTTTTCATGACGTCGGCGAACAACGCTTCCTTGAAGGCGGTCCACTTGTTCTTGATCTCGTAGAATTTATTTTTATCGAGCTGTTTCTGGACATATTTTAATTTAGCCTGATAGTAATCGGCGTAGAGTCTTCTGGATTCGTTGGAAGCTGTCGCGTAGTTAGTATTTTCAAGAAAAATTCTATAAAGCACGTTTCGATCTTCCGGATAATCCTTGACCCATGCGTTTAAAAATTCAATGAAATCGGCCGGCTTGTAGTTAAACATTATCGCGGCTGATTTCGTGAACGCCGCTTTTATCACGCGCGAAGTGAAGATATCGTAGAACTGGCTGGCTATAACGCCTTCGGTGGCTATGATCTGGAGGCCGTTCTTCAAAAGGCCGTTTTTAACTTTATAATTCTGCCAGATATATCTGTCGCGGCGGACGGGGTCCTGGCGCGTGTATTGAAATTCTGAAATTCCGTATTTTTCGCGTTCGGCCTCGCTGAAACTAAAGATCGGATTGGTCGGGCCGTAGAGCGCTTCGAAAGCTTCCGCCCAGCCTTCGATAAAGGCGAGAGCGCGGTCGGATATGACCGGGCCGTCGTGGCCTGAAGTGCTGAGACAGCCGTTCTTTATCTTGTATTTTTCGGCGCCGTACATGTCGAACATCATGCCGTGGGCGTTCTCGTGCGCCGAGCAGATGTCGAGAGTGTCGTTATTGATGCGGTCTATCAGCTCATAATAACCTTCGAGCGAGTTGAGATTTATGAGGCCGTTGAAAAAATAGTAAGAGCCGTCCTTGAAAAATAAATGAAGGTTCCTGGTCGCCTGAGAGCCTCCATTGCCGGGGTTGTGGCCGATCATGAAAGCGACGGGAGCCGTTACGATATTTTTATAGAATTCGGCGTATTCTTTGTTTCCGGATTTTGTGATGAGTTCGAGTTTTTTCATTCTGGCGATGACGCGCAGTTTCGCGGAATCGAGCATCTGTTCTGATTTTTTAAGGTAGGGAAGTATCTCAGCCGCGTGTTCGCCCTTCCCCGGAGATGTTTTAACTATCTGAGCGAGCTTCGCCGCGACCTCGAGTTTTTCAAAGGCGTTCTTAACTTCAGTCGTTTCTGCCATGCCGGGATAATCCTTGCTTTCGGCGTATTCTATCGAAACGAAGGCTTTTTCAGCGTTGAACGGGACGTTTTCGTATCCGGGCGCGAGTTCGGTCGTGAGTTTTCGCGCGTCGGCGCACGAGGCCGCGGTCATTATCAGGGCCGTTACAAAAACCAGGCCTGCAAGGCTTTTTCTCAGTTTTTGAAATAATTTATTCATGTTATTCGATCCTTTCGCAGTTGTCATAATTATAATACAATTTTAAAGGCTTTTTTCATTTGGTACATTAATTATACTAAATTTTTGTGGCCGTGTCAATTTGTGGCCGCGGTTTTGCCGGAGATCTGAATATAATTTTTGTGAAATCTTCAATTTTGTAGTATAATGATAAAGTTCTCTTTTCCAATATTACTATGTTTAAAGCGTGGAGTATTATGGATAATTCGTCGGAAATTTTTTCGAAGCTGCTTCAAAAGGAGATAAACCTCACTTTTGAAAAGGGCGCGTTTTATGCCGCTCTGCTTGGATTGTCATCGTCTGTTATCATTTTTATCCTTGAATATACCCGTCTTTCGCATGACTTTACGATACCCGGCCTCTGGGCCTGTCTGTGCGGAATGTACGCGCTTCTGCTGTACATCGTCGCGCGAAAGGGAAAGATAAACAGCGTCAATCAGTACCCGATAATATTGGTTTTTGTGTCGCTGCCTTCGATCATTTATATTCTCGCATATTTCGGGCTTCCGTCTAAAACCGCGACATATATCACCGGCCCGCCGTCTTATATGTATATTTTTTTGATAATCATGACGGGTTTTTTATTCAACCGCAATCTCTCTATTTTTTCCGGCATCGTCGCTGGCGTCGAATATCTCATAATATATATTCTGGCGATGCCGTATATGTCGAAGATAATCTGTGACGACAAGATAATGCTTCAGGACTTGACGGATCCGCCCATGTATTTTTTCAAATCGATGATAATGGTTTTTTCCGGCATCGTCGTCGGAATACTTTCAGATACGGCGAAAAGACTTATAACTAAGGCGATCGAAGAAGAACACGAAAAGCAGAATATAGACCGGCTCTTCGGGCAGTATGTAAGCGGAGAAGTTAAAGACAGGATAATCGCCGAAAAAAAAGGCCTGATCGGCGAAACTAAAAGCGTTACGATACTTTTTTCGGACATTCGGTCATTTACGACGTTAAGCGAAACACTCCCGCCGGATAAGATAGTCGAACAGCTCAACGAACACCTCGATAAAATGGTCGCCTGCATAAATTCCGAAGGCGGCGTGATAGATAAGTTCATCGGGGACGCAGTCATGGCGACATTCGGCGGGGTAATGGACCTTGATAATTCGTGCGAGGCCGCGCTTTGTGCAGCGGTTAAAATGAGGGCCGCGTTGCGTGAACTAAACGATAAATGGCGCGCCGAGGCGCGCCCGGGCTTTGATATCGGCATCGGCATCCACTACGGGGAAGTTTTGCAGGGGACCATCGGAAGCGCCAGCCGCAAGGATTTCACCGTTATCGGCGACGCGGTGAATACGGCTTCCAGAATAGAATCGATAACCAAGGAATATAAATTTCCGATCCTGATATCGAGCGAGGTATATAAGCGCGTTTCGGATGAATATAAAAAAATGGCCGAATCAATAGGCGGCGTGAGCGTAAAAGGTAAAACTGAAAAGGTCGACATTTATGGCGTCAAAGCCTGACAATTATTAAAAGAGCGCGGCGCATGCGTTAGAGTGCGCAAGCCGGTATCGAAAAATTGTGAGCCGGACAGAGCGATATGCAATAGGCCAGCCGCTGCGGGAAAGAGTTTTGAATGAAATGCACGCATGCCGCTCTGCTGAAAGAGCCGAAACGAAAGAAAAAATTTAAAAAGAGGACGATGCGGCATGTATAAAAATAAAAAAAGGTTTTTAATCATAATATCCTTAACCATGAATTTTTCTTTACGAATAACGGAAAAGGAATGCCGCGGTATGAGCGAATTCTATTCGTTTTGCTTTTCGCGGCGGCGGTGTATGAGATATTTATGTACTTGACGAGGCCCCGTGTTTAAAACATCCTTGCCGATCGATATCCCCGCATTTATTGTTTAAAACATCCTTGCCGATCGATATCCCCGCATTTATTGTTTGAATATCCGAGACGGCAGAGTTTGCGTGAATTTTCAATTTCCAGGGCAAGGAGTAAAATTATGTGTTCCGGAAAAAATACGATGCTGCTGCTTCTGATATTTATCGCGCAGCTGTTTTTTATTCTCGGCGGGCGTTCAGAGGCTTCGGCGGATTTTGCAAGAAATCAGCACAGGACGCTGGTTTGCGTCGCCAATATGAAAGCCGTCGAAGGCGCGGCCGAATTATATTTTATGCAGCAGAAGCCTCCAACGGCAGCTACACTGAGCATTGAAATACTTTGTTCGGAGAAATATCTCGGCAGTATTCCTATATGCGGGTGCGAAGGCGCCTACTCCATTAAAATGGAAAATTATAATGTGCCCGGGAAAGATTTTATTTTCTGTTCCGGCCACGGCGGCCTTAAAGAGGTCCAGGCGGACATGGCCGCGGCGACCAAAAGAGCCGAGAGCGGATTTGTGTTTAAAAATATCAGAGAAACTGCCGAGGACGTTTTTTTTGCATTTCCGCCTTTGTTTATATTTCTGTTTTTCTGGGCCGCTTATTACATATACGGCAGGATCAGGAAAAAATGCCGGAATAAGCATTGATTAATGATAAAAGCCTGAAAAGATAATGAGAAAAAAGAACTGAGACGGGAGATGTCTTGTGGAACTTAAATTTCCAAAGGTAGAACTTCATTCGCACCTGGAGGGCACGATCGCGGCGGAGACGCTTATCGAAATGGCCGCGGACGGCCGGGAAAACATGCTTCCATCGTTAGACGCCAATGAATTAAAAAAAGTCATTTGCGGCCCGGGAATGCAAAAGTTCAATTCTTACATGGATATCACGCGTTCCTTCAGATACCGGCCCGATGACGTCCGGACGATAACGAAAAAAGAATTGGACCATGCGGTCGAATGCGGCGTGGTCTATGCCGAATATCGTTTCAATTTCGACGGGCCTATGCAAAAAGGTTCCGATCCGGGGCTTCTTCTGGATGTCATCAGGGAAGAAATGGAGGAGGCCAGGCGTGAAAAAGGCCTTTTAACGGATCTGATATTCGGGATCAAGCGCTGCGGCGATATAGCTATGGTTTCGAAAATGGTCGGGATCGCCTGCGAAGCTTTTAAAAAGGGCATGATCGCTGCTATCGACATGAACGGCGATGAACTTTCATATCCGATAAAAAATTTCAGGGACTGTCTTATCCCGGCTATAAAGGCCGAATGCCCCCTGACGCTGCACGCCGGCGAATGGGACGGCGCGGCGAGCGTCCGTGACGCGATAGCGTGCGGCGCGAAACGGATCGGTCACGGAGTGCGCGCGATCGAAGACGCTGAAGTTGTTCGCGAATTGATAGATAAAAAAATATGCCTTGAAATATGCCCGACCAGCAATGTTTTTACCGAGGTTTATAAAACCGCTTGCGAACATCCGGTTCGAAAATTATTCGATTCGGGCGTTTTGATTTCCATAAATTCCGACGACCACGGAGTTTTTGGTTCCGATATCGCGGGCGAATACGCTCTTTTAGAGACGGAATATAAATTCAGCCGCGAAGAACTGGCGAAAGTTAATGAAAATGCGCTTAATTCGGCTTTTATTTCGAATGAAGAAAAAAAGCGCGTTTTTGAGATCATTCGAAATAAACTAAATGAAAACATTTTAATAAATTGAGAGCGGCGACAGGAACGATAGGGTATAGGCCAACCGCTGCCCAAAAGAGTTTTAAAAAGAATTAACGGATAGTTATTTGACCGAAAAAGCATGAAAAAAACAACAAGCGCCTTTGTTATTAGGTGATATCGATAGACCGCGGATGACGATCTCCGGAAATTTACGGTCATATACAATTTTTCACGAAAGTGTTATAATTAGTGAATGTTTATTTGAACGAATATTACTGACTTGAATACTTTAAAATTTAATTCTGGAGGATCTTTGATAAATTCGACTAAATCCAATGCGTTCCGTACAGCGTGTATCGTTTCGTTTATTTTTGCGCTTTATTCGTCTATCGGCTGCGTAGGCGGCAGGGACGATGCGCTCGTCACTTCAGCGGATCATAAAGATGCCGCTGTTTTATCGGACACTTTTGATTACAAGGATAACGGCGCAAGCATAACGATTACTAAATATAAGGCTTCAGGCGCCGTCACCGCGGTCATACCCGCCGCTATAAATGGCAGGCCGGTTAAGAATATCGGAGATAATGCGTTTTTAAATTGCGCCGGGCTGACCGGCGTTTCAATACCTGACAGCGTAACGGGCATTGGCTGGTATGCGTTTTCGGGCTGCACAGGGCTGACCGGCGTTTCGATACCCGCCAGCGTGACCATCATCGGAGATAATGCGTTTTCGGGCTGTACCGGATTAACCGGTATTTCGATACCCGCGGGCGTTACCGATATTGAAGACAACGCGTTCTATGGCTGCTCCGGATTAAAGAGCGTCACTATTCCAAACGGCGTAACCAGCATAGAGGACAACGCGTTCTACGGCTGCAGCGGCTTGACGGGCATCACTATTCCGGACAGCGTAACGGTCATAGACGACAATGCGTTCTACGGCTGTACCGGCTTGACGGGCGTCATTATTCCAAACGGCGTAACGGGCATAGAAGATAACACGTTCTATGGCTGCTCCGGATTAAAGAGCGTCACTATTCCGGACAGCGTAACGAGTATAGACGACAAAGCTTTTTACGGCTGCGTAAGTCTGACCGGCGTCTCGATACCCGCAAGCGTAACCGGTATCGGCGACAGCGCTTTCCGCTCCACCGGCCTTATTGCCGTCTCGATACCCGCAAGTGTAACGGACATTGATAACAACGCGTTTTACGGGTGCGCCGGCCTGAACTCGGCATATTTTTACGGCAACGCGCCGGCGACATTTAAGTTTGGCGTCTTTGACGAGTGCGCCCCGGGTTTCAAAATTTATTACATTGACGGCATGACAGGCTGGACGGTTCCGGCGTGGAATAGTTATACGACATTGCAATTCGTGCCCGGAACTTATGGAATATAAAATGTTAATGCGGGCGTTTTACCGCGATTTTTTTTGGCGGATCATCATGGGGGGAATAAAATGAAAACATGTGGTATTGAAATAACAGGCAGCAAAGCCATTTTTACGATGCTGGAAAAAAGGGAACATGAAATAATCGATCTTACCGGGAAATTCACTCAGCAATCCATTTCAGATGACGAAGATTGCGCCGGTTTGAGATCTTTTTTTAATACGGTAACGGCTTATTTTGATTCGGCCGCTCCGGATAAAATAGCCGTTTTGAAAAGAAACAAGAACGGAAAATTCCGCGGAAGCCCGGAATCTTTTAAAATAGAGGCGTTGATACAATTATATTCTAAAACAGAAGTGAGATTGATTTCGCCTCATACGATAAGAAAATATTTGAAGGATAATAATATCACCGTGACCCCGAAGTTTAAATATCAGGAAAGCTCAAATGTGCTGGCGTTATATTTATTGGATAATTGATACAGGTGAAAATGCGCTGGAAACTATTCTGATAAAAACTATTATCTTTGTAATTTCGTTCTTGTGTGTTATAATTTATAAAAGCTTTATTTAATTTTTTAAAAGCTCGGGCCGGAAACAAACTCTTTCTTGATAAAATAAAAAAATTTAAAAAATGGAAGTTCGATGATTCGCACACAGCAGATAAAAACCATCCTTCTCGTTGAAGATGAAATTATTACTGCCATGGTCACGACCCAGCTTGTTCAAAGCTTCGGCTTCGATGTGATCACCGCGGAAAGCGGCGAGATCGCTTCTGAAATGGCTTCAACCAATGAAAAGATAGATCTCATTCTCATGGACGTCGATCTCGGCAGCGGTATCGACGGGCCCGAAACAGCCCGGCGCATACTTGCGAAACGCAATGTCCCCATTGTCTTTTTAACCTCGCACTACGAAAAAGAATTCGTCGAAAGCGTAAAGGAAATAACCCGTTACGGCTACGTAATAAAAAATTCGGGTAATTTCGTACTTCGCTCGTCCATCGAGATGGCGCTTGAATTATTCGAAGCCAACCGTGAGATCGGGCGCGAACTTTTTGAACGCAAGCGGTCGGAGGAAAAATTGCGGTCCTCGGAAGTAAGATACCGCAGGCTTTTTGAAACCGCCAAGGACGGCATTCTCATTCTTGACACTGAGACCGGAATGATCGTTGACGTCAATCCTTTCCTGGTCCAGCTGCTCGGCTACTCATACGATATGTTCATGGGTAAAACAATATGGGATATAGGTTTTTTGAGGGATATAATCGAGAACAAGGATAAATTCATGCTGCTGCAGGAAAAAGAATACGTGCGCTACGAAGGCCTGCCGCTGGAAACCGCCTGCGGGCGGGTTATCGAAGTGGAATTCGTCAGCAACGTCTATGAGGCCGATCAAAAAAAGGTCATTCAGTGCAATATCAGGGATATGACGGAACATAAGCGCGTTAAGGACGAATTGAGCAGGAGCCGCGAGCAGCTCAAGATCGTGGTAACCAACCTGCAGGGAATATGCTTTTCATTTGATAATGAAGGCGTTTTCACTTTTTCCGACGGCCGCGCCCTTTCTATGCTCGGGTTGAAACCCGGCCAGGTTGTAGGAACATCGGTATTTGATTTTTATAAGGATGAGCCGGAGGTAATCGCGGGCATAAGAACCGCCCTGTCCGGAATTACCTGGACCGGAAATACTTTTTTCAAGGGGATCGTATTCGATAATATAATCACTCCGATCTTTGACGCCCGGCAGAAAGTCATTGGCGCGACGGGGATCGCGGCCGACATCACCGAACGCGAACACGCCGGGAAAAAGATCAACGCCCTTCTCGAGGAAAAGCAGCTTATTCTCAGGGAAGTTCATCACCGCATCAAAAACAACATGAATACGGTCGCGGGCCTTATGTACCTTCAGATGGACACTTTGAAGGAACCGGCTGCCGTCGCGGCCCTCAAGGACGCCAGAAGCCGCGTGATAAGCATGATGGTGTTATACGACAAACTCTACCGCTCGGATGATTTCAATGAATTATCGTTCAGGGAATATATCTATCCCCTGGTGGATGAGATCGTCGGCAACTTTCCGAATAAGGCGATAGTTAAAGTTGAGAAAAACATCGATGATTTTATAATTGATTCGAAAAGATTGTCGCATCTGGGGATCATCATTAACGAGATCATCACCAATATTATGAAATATGCATTTACGGGCAGGACGGACGGAACGATAACGATATCCGCCATGGCCATTCACGACCGCGTGATCATCTCCATAAAAGACGACGGAATAGGGATCCCGGATTCGGTCGATATATCAGCGGCGGCGGGGTTCGGCCTTCAGCTCGTGGACATGATGACGCGGCAGCTGCACGGCGTTATGAAGTTCGAGCACGGCGGCGGGACCAGGTTCATTCTGGAATTTAATTTGTGAGATCACGCCCGTGATAATTAAATATGAGATCAAGAGGACCGCTGCCGGAAGGGTTCGCGCTGATATTGCAAGCAGGCCGCCGGCCGTTCATAGAGCCGGGACAAAAAAGTAAAAAAGGATGATTGATGAAAATTACAAATTCGGTAAATGAGCTGATCGCGAACCATAGTTACGATGAATTGAATTTGACGCTTAATAAAGAGAATATGGATTCGGCCGGGAGAAACGATCAGACCCCTTTGATATACGCCGTTTCGCAAAACGACTCTATCGCGGCAAAAATTATCATGGAGCGTGGCGCCGACGTGAACCGCGTCGACGCCGATGGGTTTGCGGCCCTATATTACGCGATCATCAACGATAATGCCGATATAGCCGAAAATCTTCTCCGGCGCGGAGCTAACGTCAATTTAAAATTCACGCTCGATGAGGAAAAGATAAATTATCTGGTATTATCGACGATGCGCAAGAATACCGGAATGTCGAAATTATTGTTATCGCATAATATCTATATCAACTATACTTTCAGGCTGAAGCCAAATGATAGGATCTACGGTTATTTTAACGCTTTATTCATAGCCGTCGCGCAGGACGATCAGGCGCATGTCAAGCTTCTGACGGACCATAAAATAAACACCGATTACGAGTTCAAATACGGTAAATATTCAAGATTTAATATATTCGCCTTATCGCTTCTGATGGGAAATATGGATACTATCAGGCGCATTTTCGAGCGGTCGAAAAATAAATTCAACAAAATTCAATACGCGGACCATGACGATCCAAAACATGTGATCGAGATCGCAAATATAACGGTCCTTGAGGTACTGGCTATAGAGGGCTGCTCAAACGCCGGGGTTTATAAGTATCTTTTCGAGAACGGGGCGGATTTTAACGGAGTTTCCACCTATAAAGAAGGGGCTCAATCGATCAATTGCGGAATGTTTTTTATATATATCATTTTTCTCGCGGGCGACGGCGTTAATGAAGAACTGATAAATTTATTCATTTCTAAGGGCCTGGACCTGAAGCAGCGGTTTAAATACGAGAAGGACGGAGAAACCGCTTATAATTATATCGAAATGGCTAATTTGCTGGGCAAATACAAGTTATGCGATCATTTACAGGCGGTCACGAAGTAACTCGGCGGCCTGAAATTTTTCCGGAAGTTATGGGACAAATTTAAAAAGAACTTTCAATACGGGAGAGATGAAAATGAAGAAAAATTATAATTATCTCATCGCCGTGGTAATTTTATTTTCATGTCTGTGTTCCGGCTTTTTCAGCGCCCGGTGCGAGGCGTCCGGTACTGATATCGACTGCTATTTCTACGGCGTCAAATATCTCGAAAAGATAGCGGAAAAAAGCCAGGACCCGGTTTTGAAAACGATCGAAGCTGTTTTTCCGGCCGCGTTCAATACCCTTAAAATTTTAAGGGACGCGGCCGTTCTTACTAAAGCGGGAGATCTGAAAGGCGCTATAAGCTCATTTTGCGTTTCAGTAGCGATAGATGGGACCGCGCCTCCCAAACTTGTATTTTACATTGCGTTTGAGTGTATTGGCGGTAATGCATCCGCCGTCCTTAAAAAGCTTTCGGGCGCCGCGTCCAAAGGCGATACAAAGATAGTCCTTTCCGGAGGCTTCTCGGGTTTTTCAGCCGGGCCCGGCTGCGCGTTCGTTACCAATGACGAAAAGATCGGCGCAGATACCGCGAGCGCCATGGTTAAAGCATTCATGACGGAACTTAATTCCGCTTCGGGCGTCGAAGAAAAGGTCGTTATTCATAAATCAAAATTCGTTTCGGAGCAGATTACAGGATATATTAACAGAAGCATGTTATCACTTCTCGACCGGGTCTATGAAAAAACCGAAAAGTTCGAGATCGAGATTATCGACGATAACAATGCCAGGCTTAATATATGCTTCCCTGACGAGGCGGCACTTGCGGCTAACTACGAAGTGATCGTCGGATATAAGGACATTTTCTACGCTCTGACAATCGGCAACGCCGAATTCGCTAAAATGAAAAACCCCGGTCCGTTGAGTAATTACAGTCCTGAATTTTCCGGCGAAATGAGTGGTTTTTTTAGCGATATGGCTGCGCTTTCGAAAAAAATAACGCATAAAGTAGAAGGCAAGAAACTTGTTTTTACGATCCCGGACCTGAAAAAGATCAACGAACTCAACGAAAAAGTCGTGAAGATGTCCGCGAAGGAGCGGGCCGGAAAGGCTGAGAATCCGGCGAAGTCATGTCTGCGCAATATGAAGACCATCGAGGGAGCGTTCGAACTTTTCATGATGGAGAATTCGAAAATAGAAAAACCTGTCAGCGTTGAAACGCTCGTCGCGAAAGAATACCTGAAAAAATCTCCGCAATGTCCCGAAGGCGGATCTTACGCTATCGAATGTCAAATGAAGGATGCTGCGGTGGGATCGTTCAAGGTGAAATGTTCCAGACACGGTTATCTTGATGAAATGAAGTGAGTGAAATGATGAAAAAAGCATATTATAAAATTATAATATTTTTTATGGTTCCGGCTTTCGTTCAGATCTGCTGCGCCGCTTTTGTTCCATTCGCATCCATTCGGGACGCCTGCGCCGCCACCGGGCCTGCTTCTTCCTCGCGGCCTGCCGGAAAGATAGCGGTTTATGAGGCGATAATGAAATATTGCAAGATCTTTGATAAGGATGAAACCGACCGTATCACTGGTTATATTAACGAGGCCGTCGAAGCCGACGAAAAAACGCTGAAGATGCTCGAAGAAAAATTAGGCGACAGGGCCCCGGCATACGAAGTAATGCTTTCTATCGCCGACGGCCTTCCGGCTATGTTCAGGCCGCTTGCGGCCGGCGAACGAGATTTTATTTTTAAAAATTTCAACAACAATTCATTGAGGCTTGCGGTCAAACTCATCGCCGGCGGAGCGAGATTCCTTGCGGCGAAGGGGAAATGCATCCCCTCAAGCCGCGCGCTTTTTACGGCGTGTCTTCTTGCGCTGGATTTTGAATCGGCCTCGATGACCGCTCCTTCCGGCGGCGGATTTCTGATCACAAAAATGATATCTGTCGCCTGTCAGAAAATATGTTTGGAAACGCTTATCAGGGTCATTTTGAACGGCGAATTCAACGAAAAATATTGCGTGAATTTTTATAAGAGCTTTGAATTTATAGACGGATCGCAGCTGCCGCTCTCAAAGACGATGGACAATGAATTTATCGAGATCAAAAGGATCATCGGGGCCTACTCTTCGCTTGACGCGGAGCTTGTCAAAGAATTAAAGGACCCGTTCTATCCGCCGGAAGTTTTTGCCGTCGTATCGGCCGAGATCAAAAAATCGCCTTTCGCCGTCAAGGTCGCGGGGCTCTATGCTGATGAGGCGATAGCGCAGGTCGGCGGAATTTTTTCGATGTATAATGAGGCGTTTAAAAAGCCGTATAAGGAAGCTTCAGCGATATTTGACGCGATAGATAAAAATTTCAGGGACGGAAAATACAATAACTTCTTTACGCAAGTTGGCGTTCCAAACATGGGGCGCGCGAACTGGCAGGCCGTTCGCAACATGGCCGTATCGGACATGGCCAAGACCTCGGTTTTATTGAAGTTGTATAAGCTTGCGAACGGGAAATTTCCCGCGAAGCCAGGCGGACTTACAACCGGAGCTGCCGGCCTGAAGGTTCCCAAGGATCGTTTCAGCGGCGAAGAACTTATCTATCAGAGGCTTGCGGACGACAGGTTCATTCTGGTATCTGTAGGACCGAATATGCTCCCCGACGCTAAATATGACGAAAAATACGACCAGTCAGCGCCGTCTCTTGCTTCGTCCGACGATATCGTTATGGATGAAAAACATATCACTATAAAGTGATCGAACTAAAATAATTTACAAAAGACGCTGCTTTTTCGCTGTTTTTTTCTCGCAAGTCATAGTTAGAGTGTAGATATTTAACAAGGAGGCCGTCATGTCCAGAAACTTGATCATCGTAGTTATCACCCTGTCGCTTTTTGTCTTTGATACATCGTATTCCCAGACTTTGCAACAATCCATAAGCCTTAAGGCGGGCTTCAACTTCATAAGCTTTACGCTCAAACCCGACGCCACGGCGGCGGAACTTAAAGGCCAGAATGCGTTCATAAACGATATTTACAGTTACAGCGCCAGCGCCGGAAGTTTCATTTCCGCGTCCGAAGGCACGCTTACGACGCTTAGTATCGGCAGGGGTTACATCATCAGCGCTAAAGCCGATGGCGCGGTCGCCGTCACGGGCGCGGCGGTTCCAGCGATAGGCAATGTGGCTTTGAAGGCGGGTTTTAATCTGGTCGGGTTCTCGAAAATTTCTGAAAACATTAAGTTTACCGGGCTTATGCAGCGATCGCAGCTTATCAGCGGCATTTATAAATGGAGCCTGGCGTCAGGTTCTTTCATAACAGTTCTAAAAGGTGGAAACCTTTTGGATGGGATCGATCCCGCGGTTACGCAGGCTCAAGCATACTTCATCGATCTGACGGGCGATACCGCGATCAATTTCGATGGAAACGCGATAACAATAGGCACCCAACCGCCCGCGAGCCAGTCAATTTCGATAGATCTTGGCGGCGCCGTGGTCGATCTGGTTAAAATACCGTCGGGATCCTTCCAGATGGGAAGCCCTGAAAGCGAAGCGGGCCGTGACTCGAACGAAGGCCCGGTTCATGTCGTGACGCTCACTAAAAACTTTTATCTGGGCAAATTCGAGGTCACACAAGGCCAATGGAAGACAGTGATGGGAGCCAATCCCAGCAAATTCTTGAACGGCGATAATTATCCCGTCGAACGGGTTTCGTGGAACGACTGCCAGGCTTTTATAAGTAAAATGAATGCCCAATATGCCAGTTACGGGACTTTCAGACTGCCGACCGAATCGGAATGGGAATACTCGTGCCGGGCCGGCGCCACGACTCCTTATTACTGGGGACAAACCGTAGATGAGAAATATTGCATGTATCTTTCCATTTCGGCCAATACCACGCGGAAGGTTGGGAACGATCCCGCAAGTTCAAACGCATTCGGTCTGTTTGATATGAGCGGAAACGTATGGGAATGGTGCAGCGATTGGTTCGGAAGTTATCAGGCGGCGTCCGTGATCGACCCGCAGGGACCAAATTCCGGTTCATATCATTCGTTACGCGGAGGCAGCTGGCGGGCGGATGCCGCGAAATGCCGTTCAGCGTATCGCGGGCACGGCCATCCATCTGATCTTTCACAGGTCGGCTTTCGTCTTGCGCTGAGCCCGGCCGGTCAATAAATACGAAGATGGTGAAACTATCAAAAGGGAAAGGCTGCCGGCACAGTTGAAAGCGTGATCCCGGTGATTTTATATATATTAAAATGTGTTAAAATTTCATGATTAATTATAAGTTTTAAAAAAATAATTTGTGGTGGAAAATGGAAGCTTTATCAAATATCACCCATAATGACCTTTCTCTTATAGCGATCATGCGTTATCTTGGCTTGCTATTCTTTGCTATGAGATGTTGTTTAGAATTTTATATCGGGATTTTATGTCTTAAAAACAATAAATTTAAGTACGCTAAATTTTTGGGAGTAATAACATTTATTATTCTATTTTTTAAGGTTATAACTACTATTTACACAAGCGCAATACATTTTTTGGAAGCCGGAAGCGCATGGGCGTGTTTAAGTTTTTTAAAAAATTATAGTATTGGAAACGTTCTGGGGAGTTTAGGTATTATTAATGGTGTTTTTGACTTTATTCAAAAAATTATTATAATATTCTTCCTATATAATCTTACAAAAGTCTCTTTATTAAATTTCAATAAAGACCTCAAGGAAAATGAAAAAAATTAGTCAATAAAAACAGGAAAATACACTCTGTTAATTAAAAAATATAAGTGACATTACCATATTAAAAAAGGAGACAACAGGCATGAATAATAAAAAGTTGCTGGCGATTCTTATTAATATTTTTATGATCGTGAGTTGTTACAAGGGTACGTACGGAGATCATCCGGTAACTGAAAAAAGTTTGTTGATTGACTCTTCCGGGATTTTTATATTTACATACAATTTACTTACATGGCTTTTTGAATTATATAATAAAAAATGGCTTTATACTGCAATAACTCTAAATATTATTGTCATTGCGGGTCTGTTTTTAGAAATGCTGCTGACGCCATCCGAAGTGTTGCGAACATCATCTACATCAATACTTTTCGGTTTTTTGCTTTTGTCTTCGATACCTTATTATAATATCTCTTTATTTCGCGGCATGATCACAAAGGGCGACGCCTCTGATAAAAAATCTTATTATATTTCAATTGCCGCCCTTTTGCTTATAATTATATTAATGGCGTATACGCTGTTTAACATCGAAACCGTCAGAAGAGATTTTACGCTATATTCTTATTTAATAATCATATCTTTATCGTGGATATTAAACAAATTGGTTACATGGCAGCATAAAACTAAGATCTGATTTTTTGTTCGGAGGGCGTGATGAGTAAAAAAGTCTGGTGCAGCGTTGAAAATATCTTGATCGTTTTATTTATACTTATTATAGTGATAGCCGTTCAACAACTTAAAAGCAGCCAACCGCTGATAAAAAGTTTTAAGAAACATTGCGTGGCAGATATGAAGACGATCGAGGGCGCCATGCAGCTTTATTTAATCGATAAAAAATACGCTGATAATATGGTTTTAGGCGTGCAGGAATTAAAGGACCGTGAATTTCTTAAAAATAAGATGACATGCCGCGTTGGGGATAAAGTTTTTGATTATAAGACTTATTTAACGAAAGCGCCCGACGGAAAAATTAATACGGACGTCGAATGCCCGCTCCACGGAAAGCTGAGCCTTCAGGAGACCGCCGATAAAGAGAAAGGCCTGGATATTGTATTGTCTCCCGGGGAAATAGAAAAAAATCGATAGAAATAGAAAAATTATAATATTATAGGGAGCAAGTTGATATGAAGGCTTTTTTTCGGTTGTGTCTATCAGTTATTGTGCTATCGGCGCTTTTGCTTCAATTTATTTCCGGTTTCGTCGCAGCCGCCGCGGGCCTGGAAAAATCGGATGAAATTGTTGAACGCCAAAGCCAGAAGCCGTTCATCGCCGCGAAAGACCATATCAGATTGGATGGCACCCGCTCGCCAGACGGTAAATATGCATTTGGATGGGCGCTTTCAACTCCGAATGTCGATTATCAAAAAATTGTCGATTACGAAAAAATTACCGGTAAAAAAAATTATAATACTCTTAACGACTTTCCCGGCTATGAAATAGGAAATTATATCGTCGGAACCGATTCAGGCAAAAAAACCCTCTTAATTAAAGATTCCAATTATGCTAAATGCGATGGCGTGTGGTTAAATAATCGCGATATCAGGCTCGCCTGGTCGGACGATTCAAAATGGCTCGTATATGACTTTCAAGGCAAGTGGAAAACCGAATTGTTAAATTTATATTTGTTCTCAGACGGCGATAAGATCAAATCGTATGACCTGAAAAAACTCCTCGACGAACAGGTAAGAGCGTATCTGAAAAAGTATTATTCTGATGAATATGAAAAATATGGCGATAAGATCGGGCTTAAATACCGTGCCGAAAAATTTTCGAAAGATAAATTATTGATTATCAATGTTACAGCCCGGGCAAAAGATGATTTTGCGCTCTCTCTTGCCATGAGCGTCAGGCTCGAATTATCGGCCGCAGACGGCCTGAATGCAACTATAATCGACAGGGAAGAAAAACGCCAGGCCTATTATTATGCCGCTCCCGCCAAAGACTACGTCATATTATCCCGTAACGGAAAACATGCTCTTGCCTGGGCGCTTTCGGCGCCGAATGTAGATTACGAAAAACTGAATAATGACAGGGAATATTTCAACTCGATCCCCGGCACGGTTGAAGTCCAAAATTATATCGTCAATGACTGGTTTGGGAAAAAGCTTTTTTTAATTGAAAATTCCGATTATTATTTATGCCGTTCCGGGTCGAGAAAACACTCTGACATAAGGTGCGAATGGTCCGGCGACCACCGATGGATGCTATATGACCTGGAAGGCAGGCAAACCACCAGAGTTTTAAATATTT